>NZ_JXAK01000032.1 GCF_000829455.1 Gordoniibacillus kamchatkensis | reverse complement strand
CCGCTCCCGCGCCCGGCGCGCTCGCACCGCCTGTGCCTGCGCCCGGCTTCGTGCCGCCGGCGCCAGCGCCGCTGCCGTACGTCGCACCCGTCACGCCGCCTTGCTGCGGAGCCGACGGCTCCCGCTTGGGCGGCTGCGGGTTCTTCGCCGCCTGCTCCCGCTGCCGCCGCAGATCCTCCAAAAACTCCGGGTGCGTCGCCGCTCCCCCGGCATCGATGTGCGTCAGCCCCTCCCAAGGCTCGTGACGACGATTTTGTCCGGCTCGTCGAAAACGAGAAACGCCGACGGCAGGCGGCGCTCGCCGTACCGGCTCGACGGCTTCGTCAGCAGCTCGCCGCCGACGACAAGCTCCGAAGACGCGCCGCCGTCGAGGAAGCCCGCATTCACGACTCCCTGCGCCAGAAACAGGTCCTGAACCTCCCGTTCCGTTGCGCCGATGCTCCACCCCGGCTGGCGGCCGTCGATGACGATGAAAATAACCGTGCCGTCCGCCTTCTGCCCTACCGCCGTCCGCGGCTGGATGCCTGTCCCGCCTT
Organism: Gordoniibacillus kamchatkensis; assembly: GCF_000829455.1. Classification (GTDB taxonomy): domain Bacteria; phylum Bacillota; class Bacilli; order Paenibacillales; family NBRC-103111; genus Gordoniibacillus; species Gordoniibacillus kamchatkensis. The sequence continues at coordinate 79,664 of NZ_JXAK01000032.1, read as the reverse complement.
CGCCGCTCGTAATGAGCGGCTTCCCGTCCAAAATGACCCGCGGATAGAACGAAGCCGCCTCCTTCACCCCCAGCTCGCGCAGCTCCTCCAGCTTATAGTTGCCTACGACCAGCTTCCCTTCGCGGGTGAAGCCGACGATCGGCTGTTTCCCGTCCGCGTCCTGATACAGCACCTGCGAATCGGACATAATGAGCCCGATCGGCGCGAACCCGTTGCCGAGGCCGTCCGGGTCGTCGAAACCGCCGGCGTTGACGCCGGCCACCGCCCCCGTCCGCTTCACCATTTCGGTTATGCGCTCGCCCCACCCTTGCTTGGACGTCACGACCATGCGGATGCTGTGCGGGTCGTAGACCCACATCATTTTGCCGCGATAGTTTTTGCCGGCGATGTCTTCCACGTGAATGAGCTCGTCCTTCGTCCGCTGCTTGCGCGGGGCGACCTGCACCAGATTGAAATTTTGCGGCTCCTCCCCCATGCTTGTAATCCGTTCCCACAGCGCCTCGACCATCCGGTCCCGCTCCGCGCCGCCCACGAGAAACCAGGCGTACCAGCGGTGCTGCGTCATAATGACCATCTCCGCGAGGCTCATCCGCAGCTCAGTCCCGTACGGCGTCAAAAACATAAAATTCGAACCGAGAAACCCGAGCACGCTCAAGGCCATCAACGTTTTTTTGTACCAAGACCAGCCCTGCACCCGTGCCAGCATTCCGCCCCTACTCCCTACTGCCGTATATTCGTTCCTAGTAATTTTGACAACGGCCATGTTAATTCCTTCCTCCGCGCCCCGCGGCGGGCCACTTTTTCGCGCGCGGCATCCGGCGATAATTTGTCCCGCCCGGAAATATTCGTACGAGCCCCGACATATACATGCTGTAGACGCTTGTCAATGAGGTGAAATGAATGAATCCGACCATACGAAGCAAAACGCTGCGCTGGCTCGTACTGCTGCTCGCGGCCGGCGGTCTCATGTACGGCTCCGATCAAGTCCTGACGCGCAGCGCGCAGCACGACACCACCGCCTTCGGCAAAGAGCCGGCCACGCCTTCACCCGAGACGCCCGCTTCGCCGGTCGCCGAAACTCCGGTCGTACCGGCGCCGCAAGCCGAGAAGCCGCTCAGCAACCGCATCACCGAGTATCATATGAGCGTCGAACTGCTCGCGAAGACGAAAGAGCTGCGCGGCAGCGAATCCGTGTCGTGGACGAACCCCGGCTCGCAGCAAGTAACGGAGCTGTATTTCCACCTGTACCCGAACGCTTTCGAGTCGAAAAAAACGACGTTCATGCGCGAATCGGGCGGCCAGCTGCGCAGCGACAAAGCCGGCAAAGACTCGTTCGGCCGCGTGGAGCTGCTGACGATCCGAACCGAGGACGGCAACGATCTCAGCTCCCGCATCCGGTACGTTCAGCCTGACGACGGCAACAAGGACGACCATACGCTGCTTGAAGTGAAGCTGCCGAAACCGGTTGGTCCGGGAGAAAAGGTGACGGTCCGCACCGAGTTTTTGGTCAAGCTGCCGGCAGTTTTTGCCCGCATGGGGTACTCCGGAGACTTCGTCATGGCCGGCCAATGGTTCCCGAAGTTGGCCGCCTATGAGACGGCGGGCACGCGCGGCCGCACGGCCGACGGCTGGAACCTGCACCAGTATCACGGCAACAGCGAGTTTTATTCGGACTTCGGCATTTACGACGTCAGAATCAAAGTGCCTCAAAACTACACCGTCGCCGCCACCGGCTTCCCGACCAGACCTGCGGTCGAGGACGGCAAGGTGAAAACGTATCAGTTCTATGCGGACGACGTGCACGATTTCGGATGGGCCGCCTCGCCGCATTTTCAATATTACGAGGAGCCTTACTCCGCCCCGAACCTGCCCGGCGTCAAAATCAAGCTATACCTCGACCCCGCCCACGAAGCGTACAAAAACCGGTACATGTACGCCGCCAAAAAGGCGCTCGCCCGGTTCAGCTCGTGGTACGGAACGTATCCGTACTCGACGCTGTCGATCGTCGTTCCGCCCGAAGGCGCCGGTGGCGCCGGCGGCATGGAGTATCCGACGCTCATTACGGCTTGGGGAGCGACCAAGGATGAGCCGGACCTCGAGCTCGAGCGCGTCGTTGTGCACGAGATCGGCCACCAGTTTTGGTACGGCATGGTCGCCTCCAACGAATTCGAGGAAGCATGGCTTGACGAAGGGTTCACCTCCTATGCGGAAGACAACTTGATGGCGACGGAGTTTGGGTCGGTGGCGAACCTTCCGATTCAATCCAGCTATATTACGTCCCCGGCTGCGCTCAAGGAAAACGCTTGGGACTACCGCGACCATGACGAGTACGCCGACAACGTATATACGCGCGCCAAGCTCGTGCTGACCGCGATCGAGAAGCAAATCGGCAAAGACCAGATGGATCGCGTGCTGAAGACGTATTTCCAGCGCTGGAAGTTCAAGCATCCCTCCACGCAAGATTTTCAGGCGGTGCTCGAAGACGTGACCAAGCAGAAATGGGACGATTTCTTCAACCAGTACGTGTACGGCGGCCTTATGACCGACTATGCCGTAGACGGCATACGTTCGAAGCCGACTGGGCTTTCCGGTCCCGGCGCCTACGACAACTCGGTGCTGCTGCGGCGCTACGGCGGTACGGCAGCGGGTGTGCCGGTGCACATCCACTTCGCGGACGGCTCGGCGGTCGACCAAGTGTGGGACGGCAAAGAGCTGCAAACCGAACTGAAAGTGAGCTCCGCCGCTCCGGTCGACTGGGTCATGATCGATCCGTCGCATAAGCTGGTCCTGGAAAACCGGCATATTAACAACTTTTTGACGATGAAGGTCGATCCAAAATGGAACGTGCGCTGGAACCTCGGCATCGTGCATCTGATCGAAACCGCATTCCGTTGGATCGCTTGGTAGAGGAGGTGCTATTCCTATGATGAACTGGATTCGGGAAGGACTGCGCAGCGCTTTCCGCCAGCCTTTTGCCATCGTGACCCTGTTCGTGTACGAGCTGCTTTGGGGATTTTTCCTGTATCGGTACATTCAGTCCATTGTGACTCCTTTGCTGCACCGTTATCCGGGCTCGTCGCTGCCGGGAGGGGCTTCGCATCTATTTCTTGCCGAAGGCCAATTCCGGCTGACGAAGACGGATTTGCTCATCCCGTACATGTGGACGTTGGCCGTGCTTCTGATCGTGCGGATGACAGTCACGCCGCTGCTTAACGCCGCCGTCTACTACTCGCTGCACCGGACCGACCTGAACGCCGGATACCGGTTTTTCCGCGGCATAAAGCAGCTCGGAGGCCATTATCTCCTGTACTATGTACTGCTCATCGCGTTCACGGCGGCCCCGCTGCCATGGCTGATCGGCAAAGCGAGCGAGCTGTACGGCAAACATTTTTTAACCGGCAAGCTCATTGCGGCGCTCCTTCCTTATGCCGGCGGCTAGTCTGGTTTATGCATTCCTGCTGCAGCTCTTGTTCATGTACGTGCAGTTCGGCCGCGCCGCAGGCATCCGGCTCCTCCCCACCCTGCTCTGCTGGATTACCAACGCGCACCGCGTCGTACTGATTGCGCTCTTTATCGGACTAGTCACTCTGCTGCTATTTTTGCTGGCGTTAGGCGCATCGTATGTGTGGGCCGGGCTGACCGCTTTGCTCATCCACCAGCTGTACCCGCTCGTGCGGATGGTGCTGAAAGTGTGGAGCATTGCCGCGCAGCACGCGCTGTGGCGGGACAAAGTGAACGCGTAGCGCGTTATGCAAAATCGCCCTGCCGGGCTGCCCCGGCAGAGCGATTTTTGTTGCCTGGCAGGCAGGCACTATTGCTTTAACGGCCTTTCGTTTGCTAAGATAGGGCTAATGGACCGTGTGTGACTGGCGGAGCATGGGGAACCATGAGGGAGCACGCGGATATACGAGCCGTACGCCTGGGCAGAGGTAAGGGGATTCCCCTTGCCTCTTTCTGTTTGAATCCGATGCGAAAGGGCTGGTAACATGAAAACGGACAAACTGATTTTGGACGGCAACCGAGTGGCAGCAAGCATAAAGGAGCATTTGGCGGAACGCATTCGGCGCCTCACCGAGAAGGGGATCGTTCCGTGCCTTGCCACTGTTTTGGTTGGCGACGATCCTGCTTCGGCTACGTATGTGCGGATGAAGGGCAACGCCTGCAAACGGCTCGGCATTCGCTCCGTCCGCGTCGATCTGCCCGCAAGCACAACGACGGAGCGGCTCATCGCCTCCATTCGGCAACTGAATGACGACCCGGCTATACATGGGATTTTGCTGCAGCATCCGGTCCCCCGTCATATTGACGAGCGGGCCGCATTCGAAGCGATCCGCATCGACAAGGACGTGGACGGCGTAACGGCGCTCGGCTTTGCCCGCACCGCTTTCGGTTTCGCCGATTTCCCTTCCTGCACCCCGGCGCGATCATCGCCATCCTGGACTACTATCGCATTCCCGCCCAAGGCAAGCACGCCGTCGTGATCGGCCGAAGCCCGATTCTCGGCAAGCCCGTATCCGCGATGCTGCTGAACAAGGACGCGACGGTGACGACGTGCCATTCCAAAACCGCCAATTTGGCGGAAATCGTGCGCATGGGCGACATTGTCGTGGCCGCCGTCGGCAAGCCCAAGTTCGTGCAAGGAGACTGGATCAAGCCGGGCGCGGTCATCCTCGATGCCGGCTACAACGAAGGCAATGTCGGGGATGTGGACTTTGACGCATGCTACGCGAACGCGAGCGCGATTACGCCTGTCCCGGCAGGCGTAGGGCCGGTCACGATCGCGACGCTGCTCAAGCATACCGTTGATGCGGCGGAAAAATTCGTTTCCTGAAAGATGAAGAAGGGGCGATCCCGCATACGAAATTGTGGAGGGTTGCTTGACAATATGAAAAGTTTTATGCAACGTTACAAATGAGGAATAGGTTAAAAGAGCTCTCAGTGAGGAATGGTGAAACAATCTGAAAGCGAATCGGATGGAAGCGTTCAGCGATGGCGTGCTAGCGATTATCATTACGATCATGGTGTTGGAATTTAAAGTGCCGGAAGGCCATGACTGGCATGCGCTAATCGTACTTGGTCCGAAAATACTTAGCTACATCTTCAGTTTCATATATGTCGGCATCTACTGGAACAATCATCATCATCTGCTGCACATGGTTCGAACGATGAACGGGCGGCTGATGTGGCTCAACCTGCTGCTTCTTTTCTGGCTATCCCTTGTACCGTTCACAACAGCTTGGATGGGGGAAAGCCATTTTGCAGCCACCCCAACGGCACTGTACGGTATTATTCTACTATTAGCGGCGTTCTCGTACTGGCTGCTTCAGCGCGCGATTATTCACCAGCATGCCGGCGATTCCTTATTCGTCCGGAAGATGGGCAAAGACTGGAAGGGGAAATTATCTCCTCTGCTCTACTTGATCGCGGTCTTGAGCGCATATTTGAGTACCTGGATATCCGGCTTCTTTTTCGTCCTCGTTGCCGCAATCTGGTTCGTTCCGGATAAGCGAATCGAGCATGCCCTGAGAAACCGCTAAGAAGTGCTCTTCGATTCCCGCGAGCAGGCGGGTTTCGAAGAGCTTTTTTTGCCCCACGCTTGATGTCTTCGCCAAAGCGACGTAAAATGTGAACTAATTGAATACGGACCTTCGGGGCAAGGTGAAATTCCTGACCGGCGGTGATGGTTCCCGTGAACCTAAGCCCGCGACTCGCTTGGCTGCCGAAAGCAGCCGGCGACTGACTTGGTGGAAATCCAAGGCCGACGGTATAGTCCGGATGGGAGAAGGTCGAAAACAAGCAAAGTGCCGAACTTTTCAAAAAAAGTCGCCGCGCTGGGCTTGTTTGCTCATGCCCCGTTTTCAAATCGAGAACGGGGCATGACTTCTTTCGAAGCGTCCTATTCAAAAACCTTGGGAGGTTGATGAATATGGCAGGAAAAGCATTCGCAGTTCAACGCAGCGCTCCGTCCGAACGCACAAGCGCAGCCAGCACCAGCAAGAGCATTTGGTTTGTAGTGGCAGGCGCCGCCTTGTGGGGTGTCGATCCCTTGTTTCGCATCCTTTTGTTAAAGGTGCTTACTTCATCTCAGATTGTATTGTTCGAGCACGTGCTTTTGCTTTTTTACGCTGTGCCGGTTCTGTGGATTCACCGGGCGGAGCTTCGCGGATTGCGGACACGTCACTTGTTTGCGCTGCTGTTTATCGGCTGGGGAGGATCGGCTATCGCTACCATCCTGTTTACAACGGCATTCGCTTACGGGAATCCCAACTCGGTGCTGCTGCTGCAAAAGCTTCAGCCCTTGTTCGCCATCCTCATGGCTCGTCTGGTGCTGAGAGAAGCACTTCCGAGGCTGTTTCCGTTGCTGCTGATCATGGCGCTTGTCGGCGCTTATTTGCTTACTTTCGGCTGGACGGTGCCCATTAGCGAATGGACGGACGTACTTGCCTTGAGCAGCTTGTTATCTATCGGAGCGGCCGCCTTATGGGGAGGCTCTACGGTAATGGGCCGATTGCTGCTCGATCGGATGCAGTTCGAAACGATCACGGCGCTTCGATTTACGGTTGCGCTTCCCCTGCTTATCGCCACAACTTGGATCGAAGGCGCCGGCTGGCAGCCGCCGGAGCATTTCCCGAACTGGCTCGCTTTGTCGGGGAACCTGTTGTTGCAAGCATTTGTGCCGGGATTGCTCAGTTTGCTGCTCTACTACCGCGGCTTAGCCAATACCAAAGCCTCCTATGCCACATTGGGGGAACTGGCATTTCCGGCGGTCGGCGTTCTGATCAATTGGCTCGTATTTCACCAACCCTTATCGCTTGCACAGCTATGCGGATTCGCATTCATTTGGATTGTATTTTTCTATATATCGAGGCAGCGCTAAGCCAACAGCAGAGAGCTGGCCGCACCGGGCGAGGGCGGGTTTCCGAAGCGGCGGAATGGGCAAAATAACATAAGCTACCACCGCTTCCCTTCCCCGGAGGAATGATACCTTGAACCCGAATTTTCGCACGCCGGCACGTTTCGGTTTGACGCTTCAAACGTTCAAAACGGCCCTCGCGGCTGCTTTATCCTGGTGGCTGGCCACTGTTCTCGCCTATAACAACTATCCCTACTTTGCGCCGCTGGCGGCCATTTTGACGGTGCAGGTCACTGTCGCCGATTCCCTCGAAAAAGCGGTGCAGCGAATCGTCGGGATCATCCTCGGCGTCGCCGTCAGCGTGCTCATCGGGCATTGGTTTAGTATAGGGGCCTTATCCATTTTTCTCGTGATTCTTGCCGGGATGGCGATATCCAATTCCTTGCGCCTGAACAACCAGATCACTTCCCAAGTTGCGGTCAGTTCCTTGCTGGTGCTGGCTTTCGGGCATAGTCAAGGCTATGCCTTCGGAAGGATCGTCGAAACGATGGTAGGCTGTGCGGTTGCGGTCGGGATCAACGCTTTCCTGATTCCTCCGAACGCCATCCCGAGCGCCGAAGCTTCTCTTCTTGCTCTTGGCAAGCGCGCCGCCTCGACCCTGAGCGATCTGACTTTGCTGCTGGGGCAAAAGGGCGGCAATTGGAACGGCTACAATGCGGTAGAAAGCTTGATCATTGAAACCGGGAAAAGTCTTCAAGCGATCCATTTGGCCAAACAAAGCCAAAAATTCAGCCCTTTTCTGGCGAAAACGAGAGCCCGCCTGGACGTCCTCTCGTATGGGATGAATCAATTGGAACGGGTCACCGTGCAAATTCGGGGAATACGCCGCAGCTTGGCGGATCTAAGGGACATGGAAGATTACAAACTCGAATATCCGAAAATCGAGCGGATTAGCGAGGCGCTTCGGACAGCGGCGGCGTGCCTCGATCATTTCGGCGAAATGGCCATTCAGCCGTCAGACGAGAACAAAGATAGGCAGGGCGCGCTTATCCGGCGGGCACAAACCGTGCAGCTTGCCTGCTTAAACGAGATGACACAGGTCGGGTCCCCTCTTGTGCTGCGGGAAGTCGGGGGGATCTTAACGGACCTGGACCGCATTGTAAAGGAAGTTTCCGCGGACTTATAAAGCATGCGCAGCAAAACGGGAAGGCCCTTGCCGTCGGCATGAGCCTTCCCGTTTTGCCGGTTACAGCGTTTGCCCGCTGTCCACCGTGATGATTTGCCCCGTCATCGCTTCTTGCTCCAGAGCCGCGCAGATCAAGGACGCAATGTCCCCGGGCGCCGCGAGGCGCTGCAGCAGCAGGTTCGGAGCCAGCTTCCTCATCTGCGCCTCCATGCCGGCCCACCACCTGGTTTCGACGCGCCCGGAACGACGCAGTTGACGCGAATCATCGGAGCGAGGGCCCGCGCCAGCGATTTTGTCAGCCCGTGCACAGCCGCTTTGGAAACGGCGTAAGGCAGGCTGGAGCCGAGTCCCGTCTGCCCCGCTATGCTGCCGAGATTGACGATTGCCCCTAGCCCTTGTTTTTTCATGTATGGGGCTACGGCACGCGCGCAATAAAACATGCCCTTCACATTGACGCCGTAAAGCTCGTCCCATATTTGCTCGGTCGCTCCCTCCAGATCGTCAAATGGAATGTGCCGCGTTATGCTGGCATTGTTGACCAGCAAATCGATCGTTCCGAATTGTCGCCGCACCTGCTCCGCCATTGCGCGCACTTCCGGGTCCCGGGAAACGTCGGCTTGTACCGCTACGGCGCGCCCGCCTTTATCATGGATAAGCTGTACCGTTTCTTCCGCCTCGGCTTTGGAGCGGGAATAGTTCACCGCCACAATCGCTCCCCGCTCGGCCAGCGCCAGGCTTGTCGCCCTGCCGATTCCCGTACCGCCGCCGGTCACAAGCGCCACTTTGTTTTTGATATCCATGCTGGGTCATCTCCTCGGTTCACCATGATAGTTACGATTGTATGCTGCCGGGTTGTATTTGTATAATTGAATTAATTGATCGACAAATTCATAATATTTGAATTTATTCGGACCGGAGGTGCTAGCGATGGACCTTAAAACATTAAAGACGTTTCAAACGATCGTGAAGTACGGCAGTTTTATGCGCGCAGCCGAGGAATTGAACTATGTGCAATCCACCGTCACGATGCAAATCCAAAAGCTCGAAGCCGATTTGGGCGTGCAGCTGATCGAACGCGGCAAACCGTTCCGGCTGACCGAAGCCGGAAGGCTGTTCCACGAGCAAAGCTTGCACGTCGTCAAAAATATGGAGCAGCTGCAAGCGAACCTTGCAGATTTGCGGCTCGGCGAAGCCGGGGCTATTCGGTTAGGAGCGACGGAGCCGACCGCCAGTTACCGGTTGCCCGCCGTTTTGGAAAGGTTTCTGTCGCAATTTCCGAAAATCCGCATCTCCGTGGACTTCGCCAACACGCCGGTACTTAGCGAGCGGCTGCGCAAAGGAGATATCGACCTTGCTCTTTGCTCGTCGCCGGAGTTCGGTTCCGAGCTGTATTTTGAGCCGTTGTTCAAAGAGGAGTTTGCTGTGTTAGTACCGGCAAATCATCCGCTCGCCCATAAAACGGCTATCGCGCCTGACGATATTCGCGGACACCGCCTGCTTATCACGTCGGAGACATGCCCGTACCGCAAAAAACTGGAGACGGTATTGCAGGAATCGGGGAACATTCCGTTAGATACAATGGAGATCGGCAGTATGACAGCGTTGAAATATTATGTCGAGAGCGGGCTGGGGATCGCCCTGGTGCCAAAGATTGTGTTGAGCCCTGTACCGGCAGGCACTGCAGTGCGGCCGATTAGCGGCACTCCCATAGACATGGCTATCGGCATTCTGTCGAAACCGTCGGATTATCCGTTGAAGCTGGCGACTACGAAGCTTTATCAGTTTCTCAAGCGAGAGCTTCCCGAACGGTAGCGGTAAGGGCTGGCGCGGGAAACGACCGTTTCTCGCTAGTGGCAAAAACTTCTCCAGCAGCAATGAGAAGGAAGGTTGCAGAACATGCTACTCGCTTGGTGAAGTTGCCGAAACGGTTCGGCAGGGTACCGTATCTTGACAGTTGCGCAGTTTAGGGGGCATATCAGCCTGCGGATGTCCCGTATGTGGTGCTCATCTTGGCCTCATTACACATTCGTAAGAGGAAATATTCTTACACTGCACTTTCACTTCAACTCTCCCACAGATCAGCTGCGTCCGCGACCGATTTCGCATCCATGCACCCTCATCACTCGCACGCCGAACCAATGCAAGCCGCTTGCCGAGCGAACTGATTGCAGTAGCGCCGGCTGAACCGCAGATACTGCAATAGCTGGAAAATGTACCGGTAATGGCGAGGGATAGACGAACACTGGAAGATTATATGGAAAAGCTCCATCTCAAATTGCCAATGTCCGAAGAAATCCAGGGAATCGGCAAAATTAATGGGGGGGTTTCCCCGCAAAATAGTCAGAAACAGGCGAATGGATAAAAATTAGCGGCAGGTTTTCAAGTTGTTGAAAAACTCATCGCCTTCCTCCCTGATAGCGGAAATTTGTTCCGTTATCGGCCTATTTCCCGAGCATTTCCCAAAAATAGCGGAACGGCAGTACGCTATTTCCACATTTTCGGCGAGAATCTCTCTTGTTCTGGACCAATAACGGAACCGTGTTCCGTTAAGCTTTATCCGACACCCCTCTATCCGTGCCATAACGGAACTACGTTCCTTTCAAGCTGCGCTGCGACATGCGCGTATTGAGTTCATGCTTTGCCAGCTAGTAGCGTTCCTCCAATCCGATCTCACTCTGTTAAAACCTCTATTACCGCACACACTTTCCAGCTAGCAGGAAATCTCAACCGAAGTCAGGCTCCCGCATACGCTCCGCCCCTCATCCATACGCGCCGCGTCTCTCCATCCGCATACGTCTCGACCTCCCCATCCGCGAACGTCGAGCCAGGATTCTTATTTTAGCTAGACGATTCTGCAGTACTCTCTAGCTTCCGCACTAAAGCCGGGACGCACGAGATCCAGTCAATTTCAACACTCTCCCCTCTTTAAACATCAGATGTTTCGTGATACAATCGTCACATACATCTGATGTTTCCCCCAACATCACCGGAGGTGACCCACATCCGCAAGCTCACGTACGAGACCGTCTACGAGGAGATTAAGAACCGCATCCGCAGCGGAGTATGGCCGCCGGGCACCCAACTGCCGCCGCTCGATCGCCTTTCCGCCGAATTGAACGTCGGCATCTCCTCCGTGCGCGAGGCGGTGCGCATTCTCGGCAAGCAGAACATTCTTCGCATCGAGCAAGGCCGGGGCACATTCGTGCAGCCGGACTTCCTGCTCCCTCCTGCCGAACGGCGGATCACTCCGATCGCCTTGAACGGTTGGCCGACGCCAGCTTGCTGCAGCTGCTGGAAGCGCGGCTTCTGGTCGAGCCGAGGCTGGCGTCGCTGGCTGCCGAACGCCGCAGCGAGGAGGAGGCTGAGGCATTGCTCGCCAACGCCAGGACGATGTCGGGCAAAATGCGGCGCGGTCAAGATTTTCTCGAAGAGGACTTGTCCTTTCACGAGCTTATTGCTCAGGCTGCCCGGCATCAGGTGCTGAGCGGCATGCTGCAACCGGCCTCCGATTTGCTGCTCGACAGCCGGCGCCGCTCGATGAAATGGCCCGGCATGGACGAGCGCGCTGCCGCCTACCACACGCTCATCGCCCACGCCATCGCCGGCAGCGATGCGGGACAGGCGGAGCATCTGATGCGCAGCCATCTCGAAGACATGTTGAAAGCGTTTCACCAACAAAACACGGAGACTGAACCTACCGCCCCCTAAGGAGGAAGAACCGAACCATGAAAATTCGCACTATGGAACTGTTCCAAGTTCCGCCCCGCTGGCTGTTTCTGAAAATCACCACCGACGACGGCCTCGTCGGCTGGGGAGAGCCTATCGTCGAAGGCAAGGCCGATACGGTGCGCGCCGCCGTTGAGGAAATGAGCGACTATCTGATCGGCAAGGAAGCCGGCAACATCGAGGATCTGTGGCAAGTGCTGTACCGGGGCGGCTTTTACCGCGGCGGCCCTATTCTGACCAGCGCGATGTCCGGCATCGAGCAGGCGCTGTGGGACATTAAAGGCAAGCGGCTCGGCGTGCCCGTCCACGAGCTGCTCGGCGGCGCGGTGCGCGACAAGATGCGCGTATACGCCTGGATCGGCGGCGACAAGCCGTCCGAAGTGGCGGCGCACGCCAAGCAGCAAGTCGACGCAGGCTACACGGCCGTGAAGATGAACGGCACGTCGGAGCTGGAATGGATCGACAGCCACCGCCGCATCGACGAGGCGGTCGCCCGCATCGCTTCGATTCGCGAAGCGGTCGGCTACGACCTCGGCGTTGGCATCGATTTTCACGGCCGGGTGCATAAGTCGATGGCCAAAGTGCTCATGAAGGAGCTTGAGCCGTTCAAGCCGATGTTTATCGAGGAGCCGGTGCTGCCCGAAAACAACGAAGCGCTGGCCGAGCTGGCCAAGCACACCTCCACTCCGATTGCGACCGGCGAGCGCATGTTCACGCGCTGGGATTTCAAAACGCTGCTCGCGCAAGGCGTCGTCGACATTATCCAGCCCGATCTGAGCCACGCCGGCGGCATATGGGAAGTGCGCAAAATCGCCGCCATGGCGGAAGCGTACGATGTCGCCGTCGCGCCCCACTGCCCGCTCGGACCGATCGCGCTGGCGGCGTCGCTGCAGCTCGATTTTTGCACGCCGAACGCCTTCATCCAGGAGCAGAGCCTCGGCATCCATTACAATCAAGGCTCCGACCTGCTCGACTATCTCTCCGATCCGTCGGTGTTCCATTACGAGAACGGGTTCGTGCGCAAGCTGACGGCACCCGGTCTCGGCATCGACGTGAACGAAGAAAAGGTGCGCGAGATGGCCGCCGTTGGCCACCGCTGGCGCAACCCGGTGTGGCGGTACGAGGACGGCTCCATTGCGGAATGGTGAATATTGTCGAATAGCAAAGGCTCCTTTCCGCGGAAAGGAGCCCATTTTTCGCTTTCCTATGCACCTTAAAACTTTTTTTTAGAATATGAAAGATTCATAGGAGGATTTTGGGTATTTTTGACGAATATTTAGTTCGGACAAAAAACATTACACAAATTGCCGAATTTCCGCTTTCGCGGAAAACGGGGGAACCAGTTTTTCGGGTGAATTGATTTCGCGACTATAGGACTATCTATAGGTTCGTAGGAATCATAGGGCATACCTTCGACCGAACCCTCCAGCTAACCTCGTAGGCATCGGAAGGAGCTTCTTCTGTTGAAAAAAGCTGTCGTATTCGTATTCAGCTTGGTCGTGCTGTTCATGGCGCAGGCGGGAAGCGCTTTTGCGGAAACCCCTCTCAACAAGACGATTGGGGATCTGATGGGCACCCCGTACAAATGGGCCGGCACGACGACATCGGGCTTCGATTGCTCCGGATTCACGTCTTACGTGTTTGGCCAGTTCGGCATTGACTTGCCGCACAGCTCGAAAGAGCAAGACACGAAAGGCTATTGGATCCAGAAGGAAGATCTGAGACCCGGCGACCTCGTATTCTTCAACACGGACGGCAAAGGCGTATCGCATGTAGGCATCTATGTCGGGGACGGCAACTTCGTACACTCCGCCACAGACAAAGGCGTCATCAAGACAAGCCTCGACGACTCCTACTACAAGAAGCGTTATGTCGCTGCCCGCCGCGTGCTATGGGACGAGATTTACACCCAGATGACGACGGACGCAAAATAATGAGAAGAAGCTTCACACACCCTGCCACAAGCCCTCGGAGACCGCGGCACCAGCCGCAGTCCCGGGGGCTTTTTTTTCTGTTCGTGCGGACCGGTTACTTGGCTTTGGTCCAGGTTTGGTCAAGACCTTCGGCTAAACGAAAACCGTGCCGAGGTTCATTTTGCATGAGACCGCTCTCTTTTATGATGGATATAACGCAATGGAGAGTGAGGGATTTCGAATGAGGGCGAGGGCATTCAAGTCGTATTTGCTCGCTTGCAGCGCTTTGTTATGCATCCCCCTGGTGGGTCTCATCTATGTATACTTGAACCACGGCGGAGGGAATTACTATAGTTTGGTAACGGATCTCGACCGGGATCTCCCTTTTCTGAAAATATTCGTTATCCCATACTTGGCCTGGTATGTATTTTTGCTGGCCGGGTTTATGTACCTGGCGCATAAAGATCGCCAGAAGTACTATAAGACGCTGCTCCAATTCATGATCGGCCTTCTTATCTGCTACGGGGTTTATGCCGTATACCAGACGCACGTGCCTCGTCCTGATGTCCACGGGAACGACCCGCTGCTGCGCATGGTGCAGTGGGTGTATCGCGCGGACCAGCCGTTCAATTGTTTCCCCAGCACGCATGTGCTGACTTCGTACTTGATGATGAAAGCCTATATCAGTTCGGCTCAAATATCGCGCATCTATACGGCGGCAGTTTCTTTCATGGCACTGCTCATCATTGCCTCGACCCAATTTATGAAACAGCATGTTCTGCTCGATATCGTCGGCGCCGTGCTCGTTGCGGAAGCCGTCGTCTATGCCGTAGAGAAAATTTGCGGAGGTTGGCCGGTCAAAAGCGCTGCCGCAGGCGTCCGAAGCGGCCGGATCGAAGGAGGTTTTGAACGATGACAGGGAACGAAAAAGTATTGATTCTCACCGGTTCGCTCGGTGACGGACATAATAAAGCGGCGCAAGCGATTGTGGAGGCGGCGCGATTTTATCGTCCGGGTGTAGAAGTGAAGGTTGTCGATTATTTGGAGTGGACGCATCCGCATTTGCACTCGGTGGGCGTTTACTGCTACATGCAATGGGTAAAAAACCTGCCTTCGGTGTACGGCTACTTGTACCGCAAAACGCGGGACGACAACACGTTGTCCCATTGGTTCAAACGGATGAGATCGTTCAGCGAGGGCCGCATGCTGGAGCTTCTTCGCGAATACGAGCCGACCGTAGTCGTCAGCACGTTTCCCGGCGCTGCCGCGGCAATGTCCTATTTGAAAAGAAATGGCCTTACATCGGTGCCTACGGTTACCGTCATGACCGATTACACGGACCACAGCTACTGGATTCACCCTTGCACGGATCGCTATCTCGTCGCAACCGAGCATGTGAAGCGGGCGCTGCTGCGCTACCATATACCCGAAGATCGCATCGCGGTCACCGGCATTCCGATCCGGCTGCCTTTCACGCAAACTTACGACCGTGTGCAGCTGCGCCATAAACATCGGTTGGACCCTGCGATGCCGACTGTTCTGGTCATGGGAGGCGGGCACGGCTTGATCGGCAAACAATTCAAATCCGTGCTTCAATCGGAGGACTTGATCGCTCCGGTGCAGTTTATTTTCGTATGCGGCCGCAACGGGAAGCTGAAGCAGAAGCTCGAGGAGGAGTTCGGGGGCGGCAAAACCCGCCACCAAGTCGTCATTACCGGCTTTGTGGAGCATATTCACGAGCTGATGGCTTTATCCGACTTGATCGTAACGAAGCCGGGAGGGCTGACGGTATCGGAAGCGCTCGCCCTGGAGCTGCCCATGATGCTGTACAAACCGATCCCGGGTCAGGAGCAGGAAAACGCCGCCTATCTGGTCGCCTTGGGTGCAGCGCTGGAAGCGAAAAACGCCGCGGAGCTGAAAAGCCGGCTGCTCGAGGTAATCGCCGACCGGGCCCTTCTCCACGAGTTAAAAAAGAACGCCCGGTCCAATCAACTGAAGGAAGGCGCTGCGCGCACGTTGTCTGCCATTATGGAAACAAGGCACCTGCACGAAGCCGCGCCGGAATGGGCAACAGCAGCGGCCGAATTCGCCGGAGCTTGAACCGAATCCGCAAAAAAAGCAAGCCTGCCGCCGCACCGGGCGGCCGCAGGCTTGCTTTTGTACGTAACGGCACGTTATCGCGAATCCAGCGCGTTGCGCAGGCCGTCTCCGACGAAGTTGAAGCATAAAATCGTGATGAAAATCATGAGTCCCGGGAAAAACGGCACCCACGGCGCTTTCATCAAAATCGTGAGCGTCTGCGCGCTCTGCAGCATGTTGCCCCAGCTGGCGGCCGGCGGCTGAATGCCGAGGCCAAGGAAGCTGAGTGTCGACTCGAGCAGGATGAGCCCGCCCATCTGCAGCGTCGCCGAGACGATGACCGGCCCGATCGCATTCGGCAAGATGTGGCGGAAAATGATGCGGGCGTCCGACATTCCGATCGTCCGCGCCGCATCCACGAACTCGCGGTTTTTGAGCGTCAGGATCTGGCCGCGCAGCAGGCGGGCTTTGCCCATCCAGCCGAACGCCACGAACACGACAATGATGTTCGTCAGGCTCGGCCTCAGCACTGATACGACGGTAATCAGAATCATGAGGTAAGGAAACGCCAGCATCATGTCGGCGAACCTCATCAGGACGGCGTCTATCTTGCCGCCGTAGTAACCGGCGAGCGCGCCGACGACGATGCCGACTATGACGTTCAGCAGCACGGAGACAATGCCGACCGACAGCGATACTCTGGCGCCATAGAGCAGCCTGCTGAACAGGTCGCGCCTCAGGTCGTCGGTGCCGAGCAGGTGCGATGCGCTCGGAGGCTTAAGCCGCTGCAGCAAATCTTGCTCCGCCGGGTCGTGAGGAGCGACAATCGGCGCAAACAAAGCAAGCAAAATCAGGATGACGAGCACGGTCAGGCTTACAACCGCCGCCTTGTTCCGCTTGAACTGCTCCCAGGAGCGGTTTTTCGGTTTCGCCGCAAACGCCGCGGCAGCCGGCCCAAGCGCAGAAGGAGCTGAATTCGTCGCCATCACGCCTTCACCTCCTGTTTGCCGAGATTAACCCGCGGATCCAGGATTGCATACGACAAGTCCGCCAAGTAGTTGCCGACGACCGTCATGATCGCCACGAGCGTCGTCGTCGAGATGAGCACCGGATAGTCCCGTTGAAATGCCGCCTCCAGCATCAGCCGCCCCATGCCGGGTATGGAGAAAACCTGCTCGAGGACGACCGCGCCGGCGAAGAAGCCCGGGATCGAGCTGAGCCCGAACACTGTAGCAAGCGGAATCATCGCATTGCGGAGGCCGTGCAGCAGCAGGATGCGCATGCCGCCGAGGCCTTTGGCGTTCGCCGTGCGCATGTAATCCTGATTAATGACGTCGAGCATGCTGGAGCGGATATACCGGAACCACATCGCCACTTCAACGACAGCCAGCGAAATCACCGGCATAATCAGATGCTTGATACGGTCGGCCATACTGAACTGGGTGCCCATCGTTTGAAGTCCGCCCGAAGGCAGCCAGCCAAGCTTCACGGAGAAGAACATGATGAGCATGATCCCGAGCCAGAAGCCGGGCACCGCCAAGCCGGCAAAGCTGACTGCCGACAGCAGCTGATCGAGCCGCGAATTGACCTTGAGCGCGCAAATAATCCCAAGAGGCACGGCGATGAGCAGCGATAGGATAAAGCTGCTGACGGTCAGGATGAGCGTATTCGGCAAGCGGTCCAGGAATCAACTGCGAGACGGGCGTGCTTTTGCTGAAAGAAGTGCCGAAGTCGCCGTGCAGCATGCCGCTGACCCAATCCCAGTACTGAATATGGAGCGGCTTGTCGAGGCCGTATGCTTTAATCAGGTTATCCTTGTCCGCCGCCTTGATCGTCGGATCCTCGGTCAAGGCGGACAACGGTCCGCCCGGAGCCATATGGATGATGATGAACGAGATGATCGTAATGCCGATCAGAATCGGGACGGCATTGAGCAGGCGCTTTACCGCATAAACAGCCACACAGGTCACTTCTTTCCTTGATTGATCAGACTAGGTGCGCTGGCTTGCCTTACTTCGTGAAGTACCACTTCTCGATTTCCTTCAAGCCGTCGCGCTTCGGATTGAACCCTTCCAGGTTAGCCGGATACGCCATAATGGTCGTCGGCGAGAACAGGAACGTATACGGCTGGTCTTCGGCGATCAGCGCGTCGACTTTGGCGAGAAGCTCTTTGCGCTTGTTTTTGTCGAACGTCTTCAAGTCTTCGTCGATCAGCTTGTCGACTTCCGGATTGGAGTACGACACCGTGTTGAGGCCCGTGGCGATTTCCCGGGAGTGCCATATGCCTTCCGGATTCGGGTCGCCGGAGATGCTCCACGCATAGTAGATCGCTTCGAAGTTTTTGCCTGTAAAATCTTTCGAGAACGCAGAGCCTTCCACGGTGCGAATGTTCACGGTGATGCCGACCTTCTTCAGCTGCTGCTGAATGACCGCTACCGCCTTCTCGCGCACTTTGTTGCCCTGGTTGACCTTCATCTCGAACTCGAACTTTTTGCCGTCCTTGTCGAGAATGCCGTCGCCGTCGCTGTCTTTCCAGCCGGCTTCGGCCAACATTTTTTTCGCCTGCTCCACGTTGTAATCGAACTTCGGCACGTTGTCGGTATAAGTCCAGTAGGACGGCGCCGTCTGGCTGTTGACGATCTTGCCCTGGCCCTCCTGGACGTTGTCGATAATTCCTTTGCGGTCGATCGCCATTGTCAGCGCCTGCCGCACTTTTTTGTCCTTAAACAGCGGATTCGTCAAGTTCCACCCGACGAAGTGGTAAACGGCAGTCTGGATGTCTTTCTGCAGCTTGATTTTGCCGGACGTTTTGGCGAATTGATCGATGACGTCCAAGTTGTCGACAGGCACGCCCTGCACGGTAATTTCGCCGGTTTGCAGCTGCGCCATCTGGACGTTGGCGTCCGGAATGATTTTGATGTTGATTTTGGCGATGGCCGGCTTGCCGGCATAATAGTTCTCGTTGCGGGAGAACGTCAAATATTGGCCCGGCTTCCATTCGTCCAGCTTGTACGGGCCGGAGCCGACCGGCTTCTTGAAGAAGTCCGATTTATCCATGTCCTTGACGGCGACGTCCTTCAGCAGGTGCTGCGGCAGAATGCCGTAAATGAGCATATCGATGTATCCCGCGTTCGGTTCGCTGAATGTGAACTTGACGGTGTCGTCGGCTACCTTTTCGACTTTCGCCAGCTTGATGAAAGCCGCTTTGCGGGGTCCTTTGTAGTCCGGGTTGATCGGGATGTTGTGCGTAAATACGACGTCGTCGGCCGTAACCGGCTGGCCGTCGCTCCACTTGGCGTCGGTGCGGATTTTGATCGTCATTTCTTTTTTATCATCCGAGAACGCCGGCATGCCGACGGCAAGGTCCGGCACGATGTCCTGATTCTCGTTGAACTTGTACATCGAGCTCTCAACGAGGTCGATTACCTCGGACGAATATGTATTGGTAGCCCAGAAGCGGATGAAGCCTTGCGGCTCGTTCAGGTAAGCGGTTGTAATTTCGCCGCCGTCCGCCTTTTCCTTCTTGGCGGCAGGAGCGGCAGTCTCGGTCTTCGTTTCGGACTTCGGCTTCTCGTTGCCGGAGCCGGATGCCTGCGTCCCGGACGAGGACGAACAAGCGGACAGGAACAGGGACGCGCCCATAACGGTGGCAAGCACGACGGAAGCCAGCTTGCCGAATGGTTTCATGAACATACGGGATAAGCTCCTTTCGACTTCAAGCAGAAATGATTATATAAAATGGCACGAGGCGTAATGCCCCGACTCCACTTCGGTGAAGGCGGGTTCTTCGTCCCGGCAGCGCGAAGTCGCATGCGGACAGCGCGGATGGAACGGACACCCGGACGGCGGATTGGCCGCGTTCGGCACTTCGCCGCTCAGCACGATCCGCTCCCGCCTGCTGTCGACTTCGGGCTCCGGCACCGAGGACAACAGCGCTTGCGTGTACGGGTGCTTCGGGTTGTCGAACAACTGGTCGCGCGTGCCGCTCTCCACAATGCGGCCGAGATACATGACGGCCACACGATCGGAGATATGCCGTACAACGCTCAGATTGTGCGAGATGAACAGGTACGACACCTGCGTCTTCTCCTTCAGGTCGCCAAGCAAATTGACGATTTGCGCCTGAATCGACACGTCGAGCGCCGACACCGGTTCGTCGGCAACGATCAGCTTCGGCCCGAGTGCGATTGCGCGGGCGATCGCTATGCGCTGCCGCTGGCCGCCCGAGAACTCGTGCGGATACAGCCGGCTCGCCTGCGCGTGCAGCCCGACGGTGTCCAGCAGCCGCTCGGCGCGAAGCGTCGCCTCCTTGCGGCTGAGTCCGCCCTGCAGAAACAGCGGCTCGGCGATGGCGGCGCCTACCGTCATGCGCGGATTGAGCGAAGCGTACGGGTCTTGAAATACGCACTGCATCTGCTTGCGGATCGGGCGCATCCGGCTCGCCGACAAGCGGCTGATGTCCATCCCCTCGAAGCGTATTTCACCCTCGGTCAAATCAAGCAGACGCAAAATGAGCCTGCCGACCGTCGACTTCCCGCACCCGGATTCGCCGACAATGCCTACCGTTTCGCCGCGGCCTACGGTCAAATCCACGCCGTTCACCGCTTTCACGACGCCCTTTTTCTTCCATTGGCCTCCGACGGCAAAATGCTTGTGAAGGCCTTTCACTTCCAGCAGCGGTGCGTTCACTTCGTCGTTCCCCCCTGATTCGTCTAGCTACGCCAAAATGCATCGAACCTGATGCCCGCCGCCTGCATCGCGCAGCTCCGGCACCTGTTCGCGGCACTCCGGCCGCGCCTGCGGACAGCGGTCGGCGAAGCGGCAGCTTGCCGCATATTGCCCCGCAGGCGGTACGCTGCCCGGGATCGGCACGAGCTTGCGGGCCGTTCCCGTCATGCGCGGCGTCGAGGCGAGCAGCCCCTTCGTATACGGATGCCGCGGCGAAGTGAACAACGTGCGCACGTCGGCGGTCTCCACGATCTGGCCGGCGTACATGACGACGACCCGTGTCGCCATTTCCGCCACGACGCCCAAATCGTGCGTAATGAACAGCACGGACATGCGCGTCTCCGCAATCAGCTGCCGGATCAGATCGAGCACCTGCGCCTGAATCGTAACGTCGAGCGCGGTCGTCGGTTCATCGGCAATGAGCAGCTCCGGCTTGCACGCCATCGCCATAGCCAGCATGACGCGCTGGCGCATGCCGCCCGACAGCCGGTGCGGGTACTCGCGCCGGATGCGCGCAGGCTCCGGGAAACCGACGCGCCTGAGCCAATCGTCCGCCACCTTGGCCGCCTCTTCCTTGCTGACGCCGAGATGGCGCCGAACGCCTTCCGTCATCTGCGTCCCGATCGTGAGCACCGGATTGAGCGACGTCATCGGCTCCTGAAAAATCATCGCCATCTTGTTCCCGCGCAGGCGCGAAATTTCTTTCTTGCTTAGCCCGACCAGGTTTTGTCCGCGGAAGCGGATTTCCCCGTCCGCAACTTCGCCGCTGCGAGGAAGCAGCCCCATGATCGACAGCGACGTTATGCTTTTGCCGCAGCCCGATTCGCCGACGAGCGCCACGACTTCGTTGCTGCCGATCTCAAAATCGATGCCGTCGACGACGGTCCTTTCGCTCTTTCTGTCGCGAAACACCGTCTTTAACGCTTTCACAGAGAGAATGGCCTGTGACAAAACATGCTCACCCGCATTTCTTTCGGATAAAATGTAAACGCTTGCGCCTCAGACAATATTACAATATTATGGTAAATTTGTCATTAAGATTTTACCGATGGTCAACAAGCTGAAATGGCACGGTGTTCAAGGCGAACGCCGTGCCATTTTGCAAGGTGCGAGCTCTATGTGAAGCTTCACTTGCTATAATCCTCGTCCAAAATAGCGAACATCACGTGGTCTTCCCATTTGCCGTTGATGCACACGTTTTTGCGGGCGAGTCCTTCTTTCCGGAAGCCCGCCTTTTCGAGCACCCGGATAGAGCCGATATTGCTCGGCTTCGCCCCTGCCTCGACCCGATGGAAACCTGCTTCCTTGAACGCGAAAGCCAATACAAGAGCGAGCGCCTCCGTCATATACCCCTTGCCGTTATACCGCTGGTCCAGACAATATCCTACCATGCACCTTTGCAGCGGTCCCCGCATCACTTCAAAAAGCGAAGCTCTCCGATCAGTTCGTTCGTATCGTGCAGAAAAATTCCGAAAGAGTACCGCTTATCCTCTTCCCTCTCTTTTGTCCAACGATCGATAATTTTGCTCTGCTCTTCCAGCGTGTAGTACGAGTCGTTGCGCTTAGGCACTACCTGTTCGAACAGCTCCCGGTTGCGCTGCAAAAGGTCCAGCAAGGCAGGAGCGTCATCTGCGCCGATAAATCGAATATATACCCTTTCACCCGCATAACTGCTCATTGTTTTAACAGCTCCTCCGATATAATGTCACTGCCGGACTGCACCTTGTTCACCTTTCTGTTAGACGCACCCTTTCGGAAAAATGTTCCCGCTTCCGCACCGGCAGCGCCGACAACTGTACGGCATAAAGGAGCGAAAAAAGGCAGAAGAAGCGGTCACCCAGGCTTCTTCTGCCTTTTTCCATTCGCTGCGATATCGTCAGACAGGCCGAAATCTTCCCGCTGCCGGTCTACCGGAAGTTCGCATTCTGTTGTACATTTATGAAGGCGGGATTGTATGAAACAGGTCCCGGCCTTCTTTTGCCAGGGGGTAACGATCATGAAGCTGATATCTTGGAACGTTAACGGGTTAAGGGCATGTCTTGCCAAAGGATTTATCGATTACTTCAAGCAAGCGGAGGCTGACATCTTCTGCATTCAGGAGACGAAGCTGCAGGAAGGACAAGTTCAACTCGACTTGGGTGAAGAATATAGGCAATTTTGGAATTACGCGCTGCAGAAAGGATATTCCGGCACCGCCGTATTTTCCAGAATCGAGCCGCTTTCGGTGCGGTACGGTCTGGAGGAAGAGACGGAGCCGGAGGGGCGGATCATTACGCTCGAGTATGACAGCTTTTATCTCGTCAACGTCTATACCCCGAATGCCAGGCGCGATCTGTCGAGGCTGGAGTTCAGGCTGGAATGGGAAGAGCGGTTTCGCAGCTACTTGCTGCAGCTGGACGCCCATAAGCCTGTTGTCGTGTGCGGCGATCTGAATGTCGCCCACCAGGAGATCGACTTGAAAAACGCCAAATCCAACCGGGGCAATTCCGGCTTCACGCCGCAAGAACGGGACAAGATGACCCGGCTGCTGGACTCGGGTTTTACCGATACGTTCCGTCATCTTTATCCCGAGCGTGCGGACGCCTACACCTGGTGGTCGAATATGCCGAAAGTCAGAGAGCGAAACGTCGGATGGCGAATCGACTATTTCCTCGTGTCTTCAAAGCTCATTCCCTGCCTCGTCGACGCGCAGATCGACGCCGCCGTATTGGGAAGCGATCACTGTCCCGTGGTACTGGAAATTGCTTACCAGCCGAAATCCAGCGTTTTACCCGTTTCCACATAAGTTTTGATGTTGCTCAGAATCATAGGCCAGCTCTCTTTGGTACTGTCGTAGGAAGGATGGTTGTCCGGCCACTGATCGTTAAGCAAGGTGAGCTTGGTGCAATTCCCCACCGTCTCGAGCGTGAGCGTAACTCTCGTTTCCAGCTCGGCGTGATTGTCGCGATAGGACGGCCCGGGGTGTTCCGTAAAGCTCATGAGCCGATACGGCTCGTAGGCCAGCACCTTACCGTAAACATGAACCGTTTCGTCGCCGTCGTTGCCGGGGCCGACATATTCGTAAGGAGAGCCTATCTCGAAAGTCGACTTCAGCACGCTCCCGAAAAATATCGCTTTCGTCGCTTCAGGCTTCACGAAAATTTGCCAAACATCCTCGGGCTTTCCATCGATATACATGACATACTTGAGATCCATAACGGTTCCTCCGTTCGGTGGTCAATTGGATAGCGCTGCGCGAACTGCGTCAGACTGCTTGTCTCAAGTATAGAGCGAAATCCGCGTCGGGTATTGTAAAAACGCGACAAGCCGGCTTTGCATTGGAGGGATTGTTCATGAAACGGGCTGCAGCCCAATCCGATAGAGGTATTTTGCGGGCGGAAGCCGGCAAGCAAAAGTTTTCGCTCATGCGCTTCGACCCCGCTCCCGATCTCGCCTGTTTTGTCGAGCAATACTGGGCGATCCGGTGGGACTTGAGGGGACAAGCGCCTTTTCGTCAAGTTATTTTATCTTATCCCAACGTCAATCTGTCGTTCGAGCAAGAACACAAAGGGACTTATGCCGGCATTTACGGCGTCCCGAAAAAAACGTACGCCCGTATCCTGCAAGACGAGGGCGTGGTGCTGGGCGTGAAATTCCGCCCCGGCGGTTTTTACCCGTTCTGGAAACAGCCCGTATCTCTCCTTACCGGACGGATCCTCGATATCCGGGACGTTTTCGGGGCGGGTGCGGATGCGGTGCGGGAGGAAGTGCTCGCTCAGGAGCCGGGGGAACCGATGGCCCGGCTTGCCGAACGTTTTTTGCGGGAACGGCTTCCCCAGCGGGATGACAACGTTGACTTGATTGACCGTATTGTGCAAACCGTCATCGACAACCGGGACATTACCAAGGTGGATGATGTAGCGGCCCGGCTCGGCATAGGCATACGGAGCCTGCAGCGTCTGTTCAGCCGCTACGTCGGCGTCAGCCCGAAGTGGGTCATCCAGCGGTACCGGCTGCAGGAAGCGGCGGAGCTGATGGAAAAGGGCGTCGTCCCTGACTGGTCCGTGCTGTCGCACGATTTGGGGTACTACGACCAGGCGCATTTTATCAAAGATTTTAAAGCCATGATCGGCAAATCGCCGCAAGAGTACGTCAAGGAAATCGGGCACTCGAATAACTAGAAGAGAAAGTAAAAACCCACCTCGAGTTTCTTCGGCCCAAGGTGGATTTATGTACCGTTCATCAACTTGAAGGGACACCCCCCTCCAAGCCATTCGTACAGGCCGAGTGTTGGCGCACTCGGTCTTTTTTCTGTGATTTTAATATAAGCAGTGTGGGAAGTTAAGGAACAGCTGTGAGGTCCTTCCGTTTCATGCTCGCGCACTGTTAAACATAGCGCAAAAGAGCAGCTGAAAGCCGCATGACGCCAAGCGCCACAGCCTTCAATCAGCGTCTGAAACGCCTGTCGCCCTCGCTTTCCCGGCCCCCGTTACTTCACTTTTAACGCCGCTATTTTACGAACCTAGCGAGCTTAGCGGCATTTCTCGAGTTCTCGGCCTCTTAACAAGCTCGCCTTGGCAATTCGGGCATACGCAATTCATATTTTCTGCACACTCATGACAAAAGGTGCATTCATACGTGCAAATATATGCAATCGAATGTCCTGGAAGCTCCTTCGCACATCTTTCGCAGTTTCCTCTCATTTCCAAAGCCATAGAACCCGACCCTTCCCCTCTTTTGGTTGCCAAACAATTTAATCAAACAATTGGTTGCAAGAAAAGAGCCACTTATTCAACAAATTAATGTGCCACTTCGCATTCCCTGTCTATTAGCGCAATCTTGCTGAAACACGATTTGACGGAAAAAATATTGAGTATTAACATATAAGGAATTGCTGTACGTATGGGAATGCGATGAAATGAAGGAGATATATATGCCCGAGAATAACGATTCTTTCCGCCTCAGTATGCAGGCTGACTGCGAGCAATGCTTTGGCTTGTGCTGCGTTGCGCTGCCCTTCGCAGCCTCGGCCGATTTCGCTGTAGATAAAGCCGCCGGACAACCCTGCCAAAATCTGCGATCGGACTTCCGTTGCGGCGTTCACGACAGCCTCAGGGAGCGTGGTTTCCGCGGCTGCACGGTTTATGACTGCTTCGGCGCAGGGCAAAAGGTTTCGCAAATCACCTTCGGCGGGCGCGACTGGCGGCAAGCCCCCGAATCCGCGAAGCAAATGTTCGAAGTATTTCCGATTATGCGGCAACTTCACGAGCTGCTCTGGTATTTGGCCGAAGCGCTGACGTTGCCGCCGGCCCGTTCGATCCATGACGAGCTCCGCTCGGCGCTCGAGGAGACGAACCGCCTCACTCGCCTGGATCCCAACGCTCTCGTGAAATTGGACGTGGCGGCACAACGTGCAAATGTCAATGCCCTGCTCCTGCAAACCAGCGAACTCGTGCGAGATGAAGCCCGGCGCAAGGAGAAGGGGCCTCTAAAGCGTCAGAAAACCGTCGGCCGGGGAGTTGACCTCATCGGTGCCAATCTCAGAGGCGCGGACCTCAGATATGCCAACTTGAGAGGAGCCTATCTTATTGCCGCTGACCTTAGAGGAGCCGACCTGAGAGTGGCTGATCTTATCGGAGCAGATTTCCGGGACGCAGACCTTAGCGGAGCCGACCTCACCGGGGCTATTTTCCTCACCCAGGCCCAGCTCAACGCGGCGAAGGGCGATGCCGACACGAAGCTCCCTCCGCCACTCACTCGCCCGGCGCATTGGCCCGCCTTCAGCAAGCGGAGATAAGCCGCAACCGCGTCACCGCCAAAGTCGCAAAACGTTAGGGTTAATGAAAAGAACTCGCCGCCCCGGCATCAAATCCGAGTGCGGCGAGTTCTTTTTGCAGGCTGTTTGCAGCCTGAAGGCAGCCTTACTTTTTCAATATGCCTAAATATTGATGCCAAGGCCCGACGTCCGCCCGGTATCTCTCGGCCATTACCCGCACGATTTGCGCCATGTGCGTTAAATCGTGAACAACCCACGTAGAGATCAACTCTCTTACCTTCACTACGCCGAAAGCGGGGTGTGCCCCCGTCACTTCAAGGCGCGCTTCAGGTTCAACAAGCTTTTGAAGTTTGCTTATATTTAATGTTCGAAGCGATTTAAATTCGAGCAGCTTTTGTTCGATAGTTCTTTCAGGTTTTCCATTCAGATGGGAGTAACGGTCAAATGAAGGGAACGGTTTGCTTTCGCCTTCCTGCAAAATGAACTCTAACCTTGGGATCCAATTGTTTTTCTCTCCCTCGATGAGGTGCCCGATCACTTCAGAGACGTTCCATGTTCCCTCACCTTCATTGCATCGCAACCATCCGTCGGACAAGCCCGATAAAAAATGCTCCAACGTTTGCGGCGTACGCTCCAGAACCTCAATGGCCTCTTTCACCGTAAAGTGCATATAACCGCTCCTTTCCGTGATGAGACCATTCTAACATATATTTCCACGCACTTCCCGTTTTTCCGGCATCTCCGTTAGCTATCGGACGAGCTTAGGGATGAAGGCGGAGACTACTTTCGTGCCCTCGGTAAAGGTTTCTTTTCGGCGGGAAGAGAGGGGGGTTGCAATTAGCCCGCCAAGCTGTTTCCTTCATCGAATCCGAGCATGAGATTCATATTTTGTATCGCAGCACCCGACGCACCTTTACCTAAATTATCGTATCTTGAAATTATCGTTATCTTGTCGTTTTGTCCGAAAACAAAAATGTCCAGCCGGTTCGTATTATTGCATTCGGAAATCATGAAGTGCCCGTCGTCAAGGTAATCTCCCGAATCGTACGGCATCACACGAACAAAACGCTCCGATTCAAAATACGCTGACAATACTTCATGTACATCTTTTGCGGAAGACTTTTTAGGCAAATTCCTGCTGATTAAGGGAACTGACATGGCAATTCCCTGCGCATAATTAGCTTTAACGGGTGTGAATAATGGCTCATATAAAAGCCCTGAATACATCTTCATCTCCGGTAAGTGCTTATGGTTGAGCTGCAACGCATAATGTCTTGGAACATTGAGTTTTTTTGCGGCAGCTAACGATGAATTCTCGTATTCCTCTATGCCGCTTCTTCCAGCTCCGGAATAGCCTGTCACGGAATAGCACGTAACGGGATAATCATTTTGAAGAATGCCCGCTTCAATTAGCGGTCTAACGGTAAGAATAAAGCCGGTTGCATGGCAGCCCGGAACGGATACTCTCGACGCACCCCGTATTAAATCTCTTTGATTTTTTAACTCGGGCAGACCATATACCCAATTCTTATCAGTTCTGAAGACAGTGCTGGCATTAATGATTCTGGTTTTTTCATTTTTCACCAGCGCAATGGACTCTTTTGCAGCCGAATCAGGAAGACATAGGAATACGATATCTGCCCCATTAAGGAATTTACTGCGTTCTTCAGTATCTTTTCTTTTGTCGGAGTCAATCCTGAGAATTTCTATGTCCGATAGTTTTGACAGGTATTCAAAGATCTTCAAACCGGTCGTACCTTCTTGTCCGTCAACAAATACTTTATATTGCATCAAACTCCACCTCCCGCCGGATTGCATATTAATTCGTTATTATGCATAATTATACACAAACCTTTAGCTTCTATCAAATTTCATTTGCCAATAGCTCTCCCCTGCGTTCCTTTACGACGGGAGGTTACTTACCCCGAATAATATGTTTGCAACCCTGCAGAGCTACGCAAAAAAGGGCCGTGAGCAGCCCGCCTCTCGGCAATCCGCCACAGCCCTCATCCCGCGTCCCACGCGGCTTCTCGGCCTTTACTCTTCCCCCGTCGCGATGGGATTCTCGGGGTACGAAATCCAGTCGCTCCAGCTACTTATCCCCCACGAACCCCCATCCGAAATATTTCCAACGCCAAAGAGTAGGTATCGCCATCCATGCGGCGGGAATACCTCGTGGGATACTCAAAAGCAAGAGTTAAACGATCCCCATGGACTACGCTTGGGGGGTCATTAAGAGCAAGAAGCCCGTACACGACGCGGCTCGGAACGCTATGCCTCTTGAACCAAAGCCAACCCCAACCTGAGGACAGCAAGACGCAACAAGCACCCCGAAGAAAATGGCGAACGCCTGGCATTGGGCGTGGATGGACTGATAGAGTGCTGTTTGCAGCTTGTTGAATGGTTGTTTGCAAAGCAGTAACCATTGAACTCCCTCGTTCCCGAGAGCTTCTGCAACCGCCAGCTCCCGATCCAGGATACTACCGACATTGACACGCCCCGCGGCGGGCAGGAGAGTTTCAAGCGCGAACTCCATTAGTACGCTTAGCCTAGGAACACTGTCCGTCAAGGCCTGCCGCTGAACCGCTCGAGCGCTTCCTCGGTAACCGGCGCGAAGAGGTTGACGAGGTTGCCGTCGGGGTCGCGAAACAGTGCAGAGCGGTTCCCCCATGGCATCGTGGTCGGTTCCTGTACCCACTCGTCGACAAGCGGCTTCAAGCGCGTGTACTCGGCATCGACGTCGTGGACGCGAAACTCGATGATGACGGTGTGGTTGTCGGCCGCGCGCGCGGAACCAGCGCCGAACAGTTGCACCGTCTGGGAGTGGCCGATCGCCAGGGTACACGAAGGCAGAACGAACTCAGCGAAGACAGGCGCGGGGCGCTTCGCCGAAACACCCGTGACTTTCTCATAGAACACGACGAGTCGATCCAAGTCGTCGGTAATGATCCGTACAGAAGCGAAATTCACGAGACATCATCCTTTCCATAATGGAATTATACGCTACGATACCGTATCGTATCATATTGACCTGTAAAATACAAGTGGCCGTATGACTAACAAAAATGGTGCTCGAAAACAATTCGTTGCCTCACAGAAGCACAAACAAGGTGTGCTGTAATGGCAAGCCGAAATCCCCGGCGTCAAGTCCAGGAGGAGATGCCGTTGAACGAACGTCAATCTGAGTGACGAGAACTCGCCCACTTGCAAAATCGTCTCTGGGACCCGGCGCCAAGTTTGCTTCCATGGTATAATGTGAAGGAATTTTTATTTTAAAGCAACGAATCCCAGTTTAAGTACTTTTATGTTGGAGGGAAGATGGTGACTACGTCTAAGAAATCTGAACGGGTGCCGTCGGCCAATATGATTAGACGCGTCGAGCGTTCACGACATACCGTCCTGACCACTGCGTTTGAACTGCTCAGCGAAGGCGGTGTGGCTAGCTTCAGCGTCGACGAGGTGGCGCGTCGTTCCGGAGTCGCGAAGACGACCATCTACCGCCACTGGCCGACGCGGGAAGCACTGGTGATCGACGCCTGTTCACGGATGATTGCCGAGCAGGAAACGCCCGACACCGGCTCACTCGAAGGTGACGTCACGGCTATCCTGGTGGAAATCGCGCATCTGCTACCGACGGCGAATTGGTCCTTCGTCCTGCCGTCAATTGTCGACACCGCCGAGCGCAATCCGGAGTTCGCGGAAATCCACAGTCGGATTCAGCGCGGACACGCCGCCCCCCTGCGAGAGGTCCTGCATCGCGCGGTAGGCAGGGGCGAGCTGTCGGCAACAGCCGACGTGTCAACGATCGTTGCAGCCCTGCTGGGGCCGCTCTTCTACCGCCGCTGGTTCTCACGCGAACCGATCGACGACCAGTTCGTAAAGGCGATCATCAAACGCGTACTCGCTTCACTTTAGTACGTGACGCCTACCACTGCTTGGCCGGACATCGATGGCGGACCAGCGAATATCTGTTTTGCGCGCCCACAAGCTTCGGCATCCTGACGCAACGCGATCAAACCCTCTTGCTGGTGGTTGTAGGGTCGCTATTGCAGTAACCTGCCAGCTAGCTTATCGGCCTTTCTTCAAACAATACAGAGATTGCTTGTCCGCTTGGATTTTCAGAATTTGCAATTATTAAAAACGAACAGAAGTAACGCCGCCATAGTTTTGGCGGCCTTTTTGCACTCTTTTTGAGAGGAGCGTTTCATATGTCCACAGCAACACGCGAACGTTTGACTTCCGCTGTGATTACCTTGCACCACCCACTCGATCATTATTTCAAACTCTTCCTTCGTTCGAAGGAAACAGCAGGCTTAAAGCCCCGGACGCTGAGCGATCACAGGACCACTATCGCTACCTGCATTGTTGGCTGGGTGAACAATACCCTACGCTCAAGCTGGACGAACTGACTGCCGACCACGTTCGCCAGTACGTCCAATACATGCAGGTAGAACAAACTTTGTACACGGGACACCCGACCTTGTAACACAACCAAAGGGCTATCGCCTGCTACCCGTAAACATACGCCCCGAACGCTCAAGTGCTTCCTCAAGTTCCTCCCCACGGAAGGTAGGGGCCGGCAACGGAACTCAAGCGAAGCGCTGTCAAATGACCCTTATTCTTGTTACCCGCCAAAGGCGGCCCCGCCCTTGTCTGTGGACGGACGAAAACAAAACTCGCAAGTGTTCAACAACCACCAGACCCGACCGCCTCACTGCGGCTGCCTCCTGGGTTCCTGTAACTGCTTTCTTCGGGTTCTTGTTTGCAAGCTGTTGAACGAGAACGCCAAAAAGGGCCGCAACAGGTCACCAAACAGCAACCTGTCACAGCCCTCCACCCCGCGTCCGATACGGCCTCTCAGCCCTTACTCCTCTCCCGTCGCGATCGGATTCTCCTCATAGCTAATCCAGTCGCTCCAGCTCCCGGCGTACAGCCGCACCTTCGGAAACCCCGCCTCGCTAAGCGCCAGCACGTTCGGGCACGCCGTCACGCCGGAACCGCAATAGACGATCAGCTCCTGGTCCGGATACAGCTCGGCAAAACGTTCCTGCTGCGCCTCCGCCGGCAGCCACCGTCCCGACTCGTCCAAGCTCCCCTTCCAGAAAAAGTTGCGCGCCCCCGGGATATGCCCGGCCACTTTGTCGATCGGCTCTTCCAGTCCAAGGTACCGTTTGCTTTCTCGCGAGTCGAGCAGCACGACGCCGGGCGAACCGAGCTTTTCCTTCAGCTCCTGCAGAGCGATCAGCATATGGCGCTGTACTTTCGGCGAGAATGTCGCAGGCCGCGGCAGCGGCTTCTCAGCCGTTACCGGATAGCCTGCCGCCTTCCAGGCCTTGTACCCTTCGTCCATTACGAACACCTGCTCATGCCCGAGAAAACGCAGCAGCCACCATAGCCGGGACGCCATCGCCCCGCCTTGGTCATCATACGCTACGACCTTCACGCCCGCGGTAACGCCGATTTCGCCGAGCTTGATCGAGAGCGCGCCGAGATCGGGCAGCGGATGGCGCCCGCCGTGCTCCATGACCGGGCTGGACAAGTCCTGCTCCAGATCGAGGTAGAACGCTCCCGGAATATGATCCTGTTCATAAAAGCTGCGCCCTTCTCCCCCCTTGCCCAGCGTAAACCGGCAATCGACGACGACGACGTCCTGACGGGAAAAATGTTCGGCCAGCCAAGCCATGCTGACGATATGCTTCACCTGCAACCGCTCCTCTACTTGTGGAATTCTCGTTCCAGTATAGCACGCTACAAATCGATAGAATAGGTGAGCCAGTTGCCGCGCTGGCCGCCCATTTTTTCGTAAAAACGTTGCGCCCGGAAGTTGTCCGCGGCCGTCTCCCACGACAAATAGGCGCATCCGTCCTGACGGCAAAAATCGCGGATCGCGGCGAACAAATCTTGCGCCGCCCCGCTGCCGCGAAACTCTCCGTCGACGTAAAGGTCGTTCATGATGGCCGCTTTTTGAGCGCGAAGCGTGCTGTACGTATAATATAAAGTAACGAAGCCGATGAGACGCCGCCCGTTGCCGGCACCCGCTTCCGCACCGGCCTCCGGCACTGTCTCGGCGACCCACTGGCGCCCGATCCGGCCCAGCAGCAGCTCATCGACGAGCGCATTCAGCTTGTCGTCATCCGGCCGCGGACAACGGTAAAAGTCGACGATGTAAGCGAGCATCAGCGCCTTCAGCTGCTCGCGGTCCCCCGGTTCTGCAGGGCGAATGCTGTACGATGGGTTCATAATATAATGCAGTCCTCCTGAGGTCTGTAACGAATGAGGTGAATTGTTGTGGTATATAATGGCGATTTATCGCAAGGAGCCGACTGGCAGGTAGTCCATTTCCGTGAGGAGCACGGCCCGGAGGTATGTGCTTGGCGATACGAGCTCCGTACGATACGTACAATTGGACACCGTGGGAAGAAATGCTCGCCCGCAGCGAGGAGTTCGCCGATCCGCAGCTAAGGGACGCGCAGTACGTCGCTGTCGTGAATGGCGCCGGTACGCTTTGCGGCTACGGGCAGCTGTTTCCGTTAACCGGCGAGGACGGCGGCGCGATTTTGCGCCTCGGGCTTGGCCTTAAGCCTGAGCTGTGCGGCCGGGGGAGCGGTTTCGGCACTGCCCTCGTGCGTCTGCTCGTTGCCGAAGCGAAGCGCCGCTTGCCCGGCTGCGGCATCGACCTTGAGGTGCTGACGTGGAACGAACGGGCGATCCGGGCGTACCGGAAAGCCGGGTTCACTATCGTGGACACATATGTCCGCGATACGCCCACCGGGCCGGGCGAGTTTCATTGCATGGTTTACAGCGATGCGTAAGCGGCGTCGAAGGCCGCTGCAGCCGTGAAGTCCAGCTCCGTCAAGCCGCCAGCATGCCAAGACGTCATGCGCAGCGTAACGAGCTTGTAGTCGATGGCGATGAACGGATGGTGGTTCAGCCGCTCCGCCTCCTGCGCCACCGCGTTCACAAACGCCACCGCTTGCAAAAATTCGCGAAAACGAAATTTGCGCACAATCCACTTCTCGTCCTCGCGTGCCCACTCCGGCGCCTTGCTGCCGAGCAGCTCTTCGATTCGCGCTTCCGTCAGCTTCTCCATGTGCCGATCGCTCCTTTACGGATTTTACTAGGATTTGCGGCTATCGCCGGTCGGAATGCCGCCACAGCCGGCGACCGGCTTGGGCGGATGGGCGTTAACGGAACGTCATTCCGCTATCTGCCCATTTCCCGAGTATTTCCCGAAATTAGCGGAATGCCGTTCCGTTAACACGCGGATTTCGGGCAATATCGGGCACCAAAACCGCTTAGGAGTAAAAATAACGGAACAATGTTCCGTTATCGCAAACGGCAAGCGGGCAATCGCCCCCAATAGCGGAACTACAGTACGTTATGCTGATGCATTGGGGCGAGAGGGTGAGGAAACTTCACCCCGGGGCGAAGCGATCCAGCGAGGGCGCCGCAAATTTTAGTTGCAAGCGCACCCAGCCATAACCGCTCCAGCCTGGCCTTACATGAGCGCGTATTGGCCCGCCGCATGATCGGAATGCCCAACACGCACCCGCACCTCTTGCCGCAAAGATACCGCACTCACCAGTGCCATCCGCTCCCTGCCGCTCTCACTGCCCACGCCCGGCGGGCAGCCCGCGGTCGTCGCCCCGCATACTCCCGGCGCTCGATCTCCGCTCCCGGCCGCCTACCCTGTGCGCTCCCCGCTCACCCAGCGCTGCAGCACGTCGAGGAACGCCGCGCCGTAGGAGCGGAACTTCGCCTCGCCGACGCCCTTCACGTTCAGCAGCTCCGCCGCCGTAATCGGTCGCAACTCGCTCATCTCGCGCAAGGTGCTGTCCGAGAACACGATGTACGGCGGCACCTTGTCGCGCTGCGCCAGCTCTTTGCGCAGCTGGCGCAGGCGCTCGAACAGGCCGTCATCGCCGGCAGCCGCCGCAGCGGGCTTGCGGGCGATTTTCTGATAAACGGTTACCCGCCCTTGCAGCACTTCCAACGCGCCTTCCTGCAGCTTGAGCGTCGGATACTGCCCCTCGGACAAGCCGAGATAGCCTTCCGCCACGAGCACGTTGATCAGGTCGGAGATATCCTTCTCCGTGAAATTCCTCATAATGCCGTACGTCGGCAGCTCGTTGAACCGGTACTCCAGCACCTTTTTGGCGCCAGAGCCCTTGAGCACGCTGGCCACCATCGAGATGCCGAACCGTTCGCGCATGCGCTTGATGCAGGAGAAAATTTTTTGCGCTTCGACCGTAATGTCGACCGTCTCCCGGTCGTCCTTGCACGAGGAGCACATGCCGCACGGCTCATCCTCCTGCGTGTCGCCGAAATACTGCAGAATCGCGCTGCGCAAACATTTCGGCGTGTAGCAGAAGTCGACCATCGCCTGCAGCTTTTTGTACTCGTTCGATTTGCGCTCGGGGGAGAGGTTGCTCTGCTCGATGAAAAATTTTTGCGTCAGGATGTCTTGCGCCCCAAACAGCAAAATGCACTCTCCAGGCTCCCCGTCGCGCCCCGCACGGCCGGCTTCCTGGTAATAAGCTTCCATATTCTTCGGCATGTTGTGATGGATGACGTAGCGCACGTTGGACTTGTCGATCCCCATCCCGAATGCGTTCGTCGCCACCATGACGCGGACATCGTCGTACAAAAAGGCCTCCTGAGCCGCAGCCCGCTCGGCGTCGGCCATTCCGGCATGGTACTTGCCGGCGGCGACGCCTTTTTTGCGCAGCATCTCGTACACTTCCTCGACTTCGCGCCGCGTCGCCGCATAGACGATGCCCGGCTGGTGCGAGTGCGCCTGCACGTAACGCGTGATGTAGTCGCGCTTATTTTCGCCGCGCAGAATATGCAGGGCCAGGTTGTCGCGGGCGAAGCCGGTGATCACGATCTCCGGCTGCTCCAGCTCCAGCAAATCGGCGATGTCGCGCTTCACCTCCGGCGTCGCGGTTGCAGTGAAGGCGGCGACGAGCGGCCGCTTCGGCAAGCTGCGCAAAAACGGCGAAATCGCCGTATAGCTCGGGCGAAAATCATGCCCCCACTGCGACACGCAGTGCGCCTCGTCAACCGCGACGAACGGAATGTTCAGCTCGCGCACGCGCTCCCGGAACCAGTCGGATTCGAGCCGCTCCGGGGCGACGTAGAGCAGGCGCAGCCGCCCGCTCTCGGCCTCGCGCAGCACGCGGCCGACTTCGCTGCCGGTCAGCGTCGAGTTGATGGAAGCGGCCGGGATGCCGAGCGTCCCCAGCGCGTCGACCTGGTCTTTCATGAGCGAAATGAGCGGCGAAACGACCAGCGTAAGCCCCTTCATCAGGAGCGCCGGAATTTGGTAGCAGATCGACTTGCCGCCGCCCGTCGGCATAATGCCGAGCGTGTCGCGCCCTTCCAGCAGCGAGCGGATAATGTGCTCCTGCCCGGGGCGGAACGACGTGTAACCGTAATATTGTTTCAGCAGCTTCTGCGCCTCTGTAAGCATGAATAAAAGCTCCTTGCCATTCGGTATCGTCACTCCGTATCATATCACGAAAGCGAGCGGGCCGCCGACCGTTTATTTGGGCCTTTTCCAGCCAAAGCTAATACGTAGGCAAAAGCGAGAAAATCGTGATACACTGAGGGGAAGAGCTTTTTTTGCTTCGTGACGGGGAACACGCGCGGATGGTGCTGTTTTGCAGCGCGGGGGCTCCCTTAAACGTATTAGCCGCGCCTGAACTTCGGCTGCGCCTCGCGCGCCGAACGTGGCGGCGCGAAGCGGAGGTGAACCGGGCGTGCTGAAGCTGCAGCTCCCGAAAAACCGCATCCAATATTTGATTCAGCAAGCCCCGAAGCGCTTCGACGCGGCCGTTCTGGAGCGCGGCTGGGAACATTACCATAAAGGCAAAATCGTGCAGGCCGAGCTGCGCTACGGCACGCTCATCTACGCTTCGGTGCTGGATGGCGACCGGAAGCCGCATGAAGTGACGGTGGACATCGAATCGTTCGAAAACAGCGAATGCTCTTGTCCGCTTGACGACATGTGCGAGCATATCGCCTCGGTCGTGTTTTATTTGTACGCTCCCTACGGACGGCCGGAGCTGCTGCTGGCGGAGCTGAAGCAAGCGACCCTGCAGCGGGCGCGGCTGTCGAAAACGGCAGCGGCCAAAGCGGCGAAGCCGGAATCGCGCGCCCTCCCGCCGGAGCCGAAGGGGCCGGCCGCGGAGTGGCAGCGATTTTTCGAGCAGCGGTTTTATGGGTATTCGGTCTCGCATCAATATTCGATCGAGTCGTTCCGCGACGCCGCCTGGGAGTCGCTGCTGCCGTTCGCCGGAGGCTGGGAGGAGGGGCCGCTGCGGCTGTACCGGCTCCATGTCGTGCTGTTCATGCTGCGCAAGATCGAATATTTTTACTTGGAAACGAAGGCTTCGTATTTATCTTATTATCACGAGACGGGCAGTAAGCAGACGGCAGGGCAATGCGTGGAGATGCTGAAGGAAACGATGCAAGATTTGCCGCCCGCAGTGCTGGCCGGCGAGCGGAAGCTATGGCGGGAAACGCTGGCGCTGCTCAGGGAGTGGGCTTTAAGCGGCAAAGAATCGCCGGTCGATTGGCTGTATGTATACCGTTACTTGTGGCGGCATATCCCGGTTCGGGAATGGCGCGAGGAGGAAGCGGCATGGCTCGACGAGCGGCTCGCGGCCGAGGCTGGGGCTGGCGGGGCGGCTGTTCGCAGGCATACGGCGCTAACGCTTGCCAGGGCGCATTTTGACGTGCTTATGGGTGCGGACGGCGGACAGCTGCCGAAACGTCTGGAGAAGCTGACCGTCATGCGGCCGGGGGACTTTTTTCTGTATTTGCGGGAATCCCACGAGGCCGGCGATACGGAAGGGCTGCTGCGCTGGCTGCGCTGGTTAAAGCCGGCGATGCCGACCGCGTCGCACGACGATTTCCGCACGCTGTGCCAATATTGGACGGATGCGGTGAAGCATCAGGAATCGGACGCGGAATGGGTAGAGACGATGGAATCGCTGCTGCCGCGTTCGTACTATTATTACACGGCGTACTTGCTGCAGACGCAGCGCTACCGGCAATGGGTCGACCTGCAGCTCTCGAATCGGATTTCGCCTCTCAACTTGTATGCGGCAGAGCTGAAGGCGGTTGAGCAGCACGACCCTGCGCTGCTGTTGCCGCTATATACGCAAGCCGTCGAGCGGGCGGTGCTGGAGAAAAACCGCACGTCCTACAAAACCGCCATCAAGCTGCTGAAAAAGCTCCAGGCCTACTACAAGCGGCTCGGCCGCGAGGCCGAATGGGAGCGCTATGTGCACCGTCTGGCCATGAAGTTTGCGCGGTTGCGGGCGTTTCAGGAAGAGCTGAAGCGGACCGGATATGCGGTGCCGCCCACACGGTAATGCGAAGCTGGTGTGGGGCTGGCCAAGTGGACGCGCGGGGCGGCATGTGCAGGCTTCAACAGTGACTCGACGGTCGCTGATATAGTAGCACCGGGAATGTGACGGATACAGACACCTGCGACAGTTGGCGGGTATGGTTGCGGGGATGCATGGCAAATATGCGCGGGCCGCACAGGTAACGCGACGGCCGCTGATATAGTAGCACCGGGGACGTGACGGATACAGACACCTGCGACAGTTGGCGGATAGGACTGTGGGGATGCACGGCAAAATGCGCGGGCTGCACAGGTAACATGACGGTCGCCGGTAACGGCAGTGAAGGCTAGCCAAGGTGCCGGTATTTTTCGCCGAAAGGAGGCATGCGTTCCGTGATCGATACTGCGACGATGACCGTAAATGTGGAATGGATGCCGGGAGGTTCACTCTTTCTGTGGGGCGCCCGCAGTACGGGCGGAGTCTGGGACGCTATGGAACTGAAGCACCTGCTGTTCGCGTGGCATGCACCTTCGTTCTACGGCACATTTGTGGAAACGGCCGAATGGCAGGGCAAGGAAGGCGTGGAGCTGCCGGCGGTTGAAGCGCTCGACTATTTTGCCGAGCCGGCGCCTGCGCAGCACGCTTCGATCGGCTGGAGCCGGGAGGCGGCGGCGCTGCGGCAGCTGGCGCATCCGGTGCGGCGCGCTCTGACCGAGGGCCGTTTCATGCCGGATTACGCCAAATGGCGGACTGGCGAGATCGGCTGGAAGCTGGAGCTGGACGAAGACGTGCGGCCCCTCGTGACACCGGAGGTAAAGCGCTGGCTGGACGCGCTCGTGCCGTCCTGGGTCGACGAGGACGGCGCGCAGAAGGCCACCCTGCGCCGGCTCGAGGCAGCGTTTCCCGCGATGCGGCGCGGGGAACTCCCGCCGGAGGAGCTGTGGCTGGATGAGGAGGACTGGCTTGTCGCCATCGGCTGGCAGCGCGACCCTTCGCCGTTCCGCACGTGCCTGCAGCTCGTCGAGCCGCTGGATGGCTACGTCTGGCAGCTTCGGCTCGTGCTGCAGGACCGCGAGCGCAAAGACGTGCTCCGCACCGTTACGGATGCGGACGGCAACCCGGCGCCGGACGAACCGCCGCTGCCGGAGGCATGGCTGCCGGAGCTGGGGCGCATCCGCCGCGATGTTGCGAAGATGGTGCGGCTTGTGCCGTGGCTTGGCGCCGACCGAGCTGACGGCGGTAAAACGGCAAGCGCCGGGACCCCGGCTAACGCAACGGAGAATGCCGACGGAACCATCGTAGGTGCTGAGGATGGCACCGGCGCTACTGATCGTTACAAAGGAGGCGAAAGCGTCGCCGAGAACGCCGCTCGCGATGCCGCCATTTCAACAGAGAATATATCAACCGCCGTGGGTGCCGCTAAGGCCTTCGACCATACCCTGGAAGGCGAATCGGCCACCGGCGATGCCGCCGCTCAGGATGTGACCGGCGCGGCCGAGCATTCCACAGCAGCCGAAACTGCTACCGGGGACGCCACCGGCCCCGACAAATTGGCAGCAGCCGCTCCCGACGCCAAAAGCTCCAACGCTGTCGCCCTCAAATCGGCGCCGCCCGCCCGCCCCGGCGGCGGGCCGGACGTGTCGGCCGCGCTGCGTTCCGAGCTCACCTCGGAGGAGGCGTGGCGCTTCCTCGCCGAAGCGAGCGTGCGCCTTGCCGAAGCCGGCTGTGCCGTATTTCTCCCGGCGTGGTGGGACCGGCTGCGCAAGCAGCGGCCGCGCCTGAAGGCGAAGCTGCGGTCGTCGGTCGGCACCGGCGGGGAGTCGATGTTCGGCCTGCAGCAAATTATGGAGTTCGACTGGAAGCTCGCCGTCGGCGACCTGGAGTTGAGCGAAGCGGAATTCCGCCAGCTGCTTGCCGAGAAAAGGCAGCTCGTCCGCATTCGCGGCCAATGGATACAGCTTGACGCCGCTACGCTGGCGCAGCTGGAACAGGTGCTGGCACAAGCCCGCAAAAAGAACGGGCTGTCGCTGCGCGAGGCGCTGGCGCTCCATTTTGCCGGCGGCCAGACGGCCGCCATCCCGAATGCCGAGCTGGAGGCGGACGAAGATTGGAACCGGCAGCTGCTGCTCGAGGTGGAGCTGAACGATCAGCTGCGCCACATGGCCAGCCAGCTGACGAGCGCAATGGACATTCCGCAGTTCGAGCCGTCCGCATCGTTCCGCGGCACGCTCCGCCATTACCAGGCCGAGGGCGCGTCCTGGCTCCTGTTCCTGCGCCGCTTCGGCCTGGGGGGCTGTCTGGCGGACGACATGGGGCTCGGCAAAACGATCCAATGGATCTCCTACCTGCTTCACGTCAAGGAAAACGAAAATCCCCCCGAGCCTTCTCTCCTCATCTGCCCGACGTCCGTGCTCGGTAACTGGCAGATGGAGCTGAAGCGCTTCGCGCCGTCGCTTCGGGTGTATCTCCACTACGGCCCGCAGCGCATTAAGGGCGATGCTTTCCGCGAAGCCGTCAAAGATTTCGACCTCGTGCTGACTTCATATACGCTGTCGCATCTGGACGAAGCCGAGCTCGCCAAAGTGGAGTGGAATTCGATCTGCCTTGACGAAGCGCAAAACATCAAAAACGCCTACACGAAGCAGGCGTCCGCCATTCGCCGCCTGTCCGGCTACCACCGTATCGCGCTGACCGGCACTCCGATCGAAAATCGGCTGACCGAGCTGTGGTCGATATTCGATTTTATCAACCCGGGGTACCTCGGCTCGATCCGCGAATTCACGCATCGTTACGTGACAGCCATCGAGAAGACGCGCGACTCCGAGCTGATGCGGCAGATGCAGAAGCTGATCCGGCCGTTCCTGCTGCGGCGGTTGAAGAAAGACCCGGCGATCCAGCTCGATCTGCCGGAGAAGAACGAGTCCAAAACGTTCATCTCCCTGACGGCAGAGCAAGGATCACTGTACGAAAACTTCATCCGCGACATGTTCGAGCGCATCGACAAGCTGCCGCTGATGGAGCGCCGCGGTCTAATCTTGTCCGCGCTGACCAGGCTGAAGCAGCTGTGCAACCATCCGTCGCTGCTGCTGCGGGAGCCGGCTTCGGCGCCGTGGCGAAACCGCTCGAACAAAGTCGAACGGCTGCTCGAAATGGTGCAAGAGCTGCGGCAGGAAGGCGACCGCTGCCTCGTGTTCACGCAGTTCGTGGAAACCGGCCACATGCTGCAGCGCATTATGGAGCAGGAGCTTAGCGAGAAGGTGCTGTTCCTGCACGGCGGCACGCCGAAAGCGACGCGAGACCGGATGGTCGCGGCGTTTCAGAACGAGTCGCTGCCGGACGAGGAGGCGGGCGCGGTGTTCCTGCTCTCCTTGAAGGCCGGAGGCACGGGGCTCAACTTGACTGCGGCAAACCATGTGTTCCATTTTGACCGCTGGTGGAACCCCGCCGTGGAAAATCAGGCGACCGACCGCGCCTTCCGCATCGGCCAAACCCGGCACGTGCAGGTGCACAAATTCGTCACGCTCGGCACGCTGGAGGAGCGCATCGACGAACTGATCGAGCGCAAGGCCGACCTCAGCCAGCAAATCGTCGGCGGCGGCGAGAACTGGATTACGGAGCTGTCCA
Organism: Gordoniibacillus kamchatkensis; assembly: GCF_000829455.1. Taxonomy (GTDB): domain Bacteria; phylum Bacillota; class Bacilli; order Paenibacillales; family NBRC-103111; genus Gordoniibacillus; species Gordoniibacillus kamchatkensis. The sequence continues at coordinate 38,443 of NZ_JXAK01000032.1, read as the reverse complement.
CCGACGAGCTGCGCGATTTGTTCGCGCTGCGCCGCGAATGGGTGGAATGGTAGCCTCGCAAGGAGCATTGTGAGGAGGACCGTGATAACAGCGGAAGAAGTGCGGATGGAGCACGGAATGTATACGAAAGGACCAGCGTTAGGAGGTGTGCAGTATGAACCCTGTATGGACGCCGGAACACGTTGTCGATTCCGCTCAAGCGGCGCGGCTTATTGCGGAGCAGTTCCCGGAGCTCGCTCCGGTCCGCCTGGAAACGGCGGGCGAAGGCTTTGACAACACCGTCTATCTTGTGAACGAAGCTTACGCTTTTCGGTTTCCCCGGCGCGACATCGCTATAGCGTTGCTGCAGCGAGAATGCGCGATTTTGCCGGCGCTTGCGGGGCTTGACATGCCGCTCGACATTCCGAAGCTGTACTGCTCCGGATCGCCCGCAGCGGATTATCCATGGCCGTTCGCCGGGTTCAGTTTCGTGCGCGGCAAATAGCCGGGACCGGTTCCGGCTGCCGTCAAGGCTCAGGCTGTTCCTGCGATTGCCGGGTTTTTGCGCGAGCTGCACCGTTTTCCGGTCGAGAAGGCCCGTTCTCTCGGGGTATCCGACGATACGCACGGCAGGACGGACTTGGCCAAACGGCTCAACCAGCTGGCCGAGCGGCTGGGAGAGGCCCGGCAGCACCGGCTGTGGCTGGAGGACACCCCTGTCCACGCTGTGATGGAGAGCATCAGGACCGACATAGGCATGATCGGCAGCCGCACCAAAACTCTCGTTCACGGGGATCTTCATATCCGCAACGTCCTCGCGGACGAACGTGGCGTGCTGACCGGAGTCATCGACTGGGGCGACGTCCATATCGGCGACCCGGCGCTGGATTTGTCGATTGTATACAGCTACATTCCTGCCGAGGCGCGCGAGTCGTTTTTCGCCTTATACGGGGAAGCGGACGATACCTCGCGGCGGCTTGCCCGTTTTTTCGCCTTGTTCGCAGCCTTTGTGCTCCTTGTATACGGCCATGACCTGGGCGACGATGCTCTTGTCGAGGCCGCTCGGCACAGTATCGAGAATGCGCTCCAACAATAATCCTCTTGAAACCGTATAAATAAACTTCCTTTCCACGAAGCATAACTCATTGTAAACGGATGCTTTTCATACTGTTCGGATTGATTTCATTTCGCTTTTGCGTTTTAAACTTAGAGGTCACAAAAACCCATGAATTAATGCCATAACCACATACCTCCCGCCCCTTCTGACCTGTATGATATTTATAATAACTGGAAAAAGGGGCGATTTTTATGGGGGACTGCTTCATCTGTGAGAGAATTGCGATGATCAGGGATAACAAAAATCCATATTTTGTAGCCGAATTAGAGACAGGGTTTGCCGTAATCGGGGATCACCAATTCTTCAAAGGCTACACGCTGTTCATCTGTAAGCATCATGTAACGGAGCTTCATTTCTTGGACTCAGCGACCAAGCGACGTTTTCTCCTGGAAATGAGCTGGGTTGCCGAGGCCGTGTACGACTGTTTCAAACCGGTCAAGTTAAATTATGAATTGCTTGGAAACGGAGATGCGCATTTGCACTGGCATTTATTCCCGAGGCGGAGCGACGAGCCGAACCCCAAAGGTCCCGTCTGGTGGACGGACAAAAACCTGATGTATGCAGACAACGTAAGACCGAGCGATCACGAGCTTGAAGCGATGATAAACGAGCTGCGACCTAAGCTGCAAAAAGTGATAGCCGCCAATCAAAACCGCTAATTCTGCCATTTCCCAGAGCGACCTGCATATAGATAAAAGACGCCGAGCACCCCTAACAATCGGGAGGTAACCGGATATGAAAACCTATCAAGTTGCCGTTAGCCGTATGATTGACGCACCGCTGCAAGAAGTCTACAAAGTCGTTATCGACATGGAAGAGCACCGCCGCATTTTGCCCAAACAATTCGAATCGCTTGAGGTGCTGCAGGGCGGAAACGGCGCAGGAACCGTCTTTCGCTTGGGCATGAACGTGATGGGCGCCCGCCAGACGCTCGTGATGACGGTCACAGAACCGGAACCGGGTCGGATTGTCAGGGAGTGTGACGAAGCTGCGGGTGTGACGACCGTTTGGACGTTGACTCCGTCCGCGAACGGGCGGCAGTGCCTGCTCAAGCTGACGACGGATTTCCCCTGCAAGCCCGGATTTGCGGGCTTGGCCGAACGGCTCGTGTCACCGCCGATCGTCCGCTCGATGTACCGCCGGGAGCTGGACAACATGAACGCTTATTTGACCGCGGGCATCACCCACCCTCCGACTCCGGTCCGGAAGACGGCCTCGAACAGCAGGAATAATTCTCCACGTCAAGACGCATAGTAACAAAAGCTTACAGCAAAGCACTCTCTCCGAATGAGGCGCACGCAACGAGGATGAACGGCTGTATGCCGTCCTTGGGGACTGAGCGATATCCGTAGCGGAATCAGCTTTAGCGCGCAGAATGGAAGGCCTCTCGAAACTACAGTACGCAAGGAGGACGTGGACGATGGAAAACAGCAAGCACCGCGGTAATTATACCGGCACTACGAACATGGAGCCGCAAAATCAGGACATGGCGTTCGTAAACAATACCGTCGAGGAAGCGGCCGAGCATCACCTGATCAAAAACCCTCAGCTTCTGACGGAAACCGACAAAGCCGATGAGGCTAAGGCAGACGCCGGGGAATAAGCGGGTAAGGGCAACCGGCACATGGACTTGAATGGCGAGCGTTTGCCGCAGGGTGTTAACGATTGACCGAGGGAGACATCCGGCTCGCCTTCGCATCCGACGTGCTAGGCAAAGCCAGCCTCGGATAGATGCCAGGTCGAGTCAAAATGTTGCTTTTAACGCCTGTCTGCAGCGGTCCATAGGGCGGCGTCGGCTGCCGGTCTGCAAAGGCCAAAACGGCCGCTGGACAGCCGATTTAAGCGTTAGGGGCCCAGTTCCCGCAAAATATCGCCGACTGGACCGCCGGAGCGAAAGCTTTGTACTGGAGCGCTGCATCAAAGGCCGGCCCCCTCGCAATGAGAGGTCGCAAACTTTGCAAAATAGAAGCAAGCGCTGCGGTATACCGCGGCACTCGCTTCTTTTTTTGCATCGGCGGGTTCTAGCTGACGAGAACAGCGGCGCAGAACGTTTCGGTTAACTGGAAAACCTCCCATTCTTTTTGGCTCAGCCCCTGTTCGCGACCTTTTACCAGGAAATTGTCCAGTTAATCTCCCTTTCCTCCAGTATTTTCGGGAGTAGTCGGAATTATAGCTGGAGCTTTTCCCGTTTATCCCTCCGCGCCGTAACAGCCAGCTTATTTTAACGGTAGTTTTTTCAGGTTGCCCGAGAAAGAATGGCTGCGCTGCGGACTGGAGATGTGGGTCTCCGGCATCACTCACACTCGCGTTCCCTCGAGATGGGAACACGAGTTCAAAGGCGCACGCTACGCTCTTCGTACCTACATCCCATCCTCCGCCTTTCTCGGGCAGTGCGAGTTTTTCCCGCTATTGCGGGGGCGACTGGCACGCTACCAGTTGCGTTGACGGACTTCAGTTCAACTGCTGCGTATAGTAGTCGATGACGCTGACGGTGCGGAAGCCGCACGACTCATACAGGCCGAGCGCGCGCTCGTTGGTCGCCGCCACTTCAAGCCCGAAGCGCGCCAGTCCGCGCTCCTTGCGAATGCGTTCGATCACGCCGGACAGCATAGCCCGGCCGATGCCGCGCCCCCGCTCCTCCGGCTTCACGGCAAAGCCGAAAACAAACGCGAGGCCGGCGCTATCGTTGAACAAAACGTTCAGCTTCCCGACCGCCTGCCCGTCCCGCTCCGCCAAGTACGGTATCTCGAGCGGAGTGAGCGTTGCCGCGGCTAATGACGTCGCTTCTTCCTGCGACATCCCGAACCCGACTCGGTTCAGCTCAGCCAGCTGATTAAGGTCATCTTTGCCCCCTTGCCGCAGCGTTACTCCCGACGGGAGAGAAGCAGCGGAAAGCGGCACGGCGGAAGCATTGCTCAGCTCCATAGCGTACTCCGAATCGCGATAGGGAAGGTTCTGCCGCTGAAGGAAGCTTTGCCCGGCTTCCGAGTTGCGCGGACAAATGTAGATGAGCCGCTGCATTCCCCGCTCCCGGCATAACTGCGCCGCCTTGGCGGCCAGCTGCGTGAAAACGCCGCGGCGCCGATAGTCGGGATGCACCATCCCGCTTAGCTCCGCTTCCGTTGACAGGAACGCATAGATGCCGCAAAATCCGACCAGCCGGCCGCGCTCGTAAACCAGCAGGTCGTTCGTTTCTCCGGCCGGGCGCGACTCCAGCATACTCCAGTTCAGCTTGAGCTTGATGCCGTCGTGCCGCTCGCAAATTTCCGCAAGCCCGCGGATTGCGTCCAGCTCATGCCGGCTCAGCCCTTGTCTCGGCATTATGCCGCTTAGTATATCGTTATCGATGACGAATCCCTCGCTCTGCAATCGTTTTGACTTCAGCTTACAGCGCGGAGCTTCGGATTCCTATGGATTTTTCCGTTGGCAATGGATTTTCCCCCGGCCCAAGCAGCGTTGCCGGTGAAGTCCCCCCGGGACGTGCGTACAAGTAGACGGTCAAATCGGCAGCAGCTTCAACGTATCGCGGCTTTCCACATTCGCCACCATTCGTTCCCACGCCTCCGGCTTGTTCGGCAGCACGGCGTAATAGCGGCGGAGGAAGGCGGCGACTAGGCTGGCGGGCAGCTGTTCCAAGCTTTCGTCAAAAGACAGGAAGCACAGGTCCAGCTCGCCGACCGCCTCGCCGTCCCCTTGCCAGGACGGGTGCACATAGGCGAAGTCCAGCCGGCGGTAGCAAGATGCGACAGCACCTCGCGGCGCACGTAAGGATCCATCGGCTTGATGCCGCCAAAGGCATGGTCCTGAACGCGATACGGGTCGTAAATTTCGGCGAACATACCGATAAGCTCCACTCCGGCGCCCCGGGCCACGGCCGCGATGTCGGCCAACCGGCGCTGCGCCAGGAAACGGCCGATGCCGAGCCCCGGCCGTCCGATAATCGTAAAGTCCGTCATCGCCACGCGAAAATCGTCGTACACGCGGTATTCCGTAGCGCCGACGATTTCTCCTTCATGCTCGGCGACGAATACGCGGATGCCCGGATCCTCCAGCGGCTCTTTCCACAGCTCGAACGCCAGCACCTCTTCAGCCGGAAACACGTTCTGCATCAGCTTGTGCATAGCCGCGAAGCGCGGGTCGTCAATGCTTGTAATACGTATGTAATCCATTTCGATCTCCCTTTCCTTATCAGCTTGTCTGTCAACACCCAACCGCACCTTTTCCTGCCGGCCCGCTCACTCGCCCCCGGCCGGCAAGAACGGATTGCGCCACTCCATCAGAGCGGCATAACCGTGCGATTCCTCGTCCTCCAAGTAGCCGGGTACGACGGCAATCGGCAGCCGGCCGCAGCGCAGCAGGAACGTCAGCACCGGATCGCGCAGCTCCCCGGTCAGCACCCGCTCCACATACTGCTCCGCCGTCAGCTCGTCCGCCACGCTGTGGTACCCCGGCAAACGCCCGCCGCCGAGCAGCCGCTCCAGTCCGAGCTGCACGACGACTTCGTACATCGACTGCATGAGCCACTTGCCCAGGCCCAGCTTACGGTACGCCGGTTTGACGCAAATGTCGACGACATACAGCGTGTTGCCGTTCGGATCGTGATTCCGGATGTAGCCGGAATCCGTAATTTCCTCCCACGTATGTATCGGATGCGACGGATCGAACGCCACCCTCAGCCCAGTCATCGAGCCGACGACGCCGACTCCGTCCACTTCTGCGCACAGCGCCCCTTCCGGAAACAGCCGCACATGGTTCTCCAGCTGCTCCCGGTTCCACCACAGCTCCGCTGGAAACGGAGGCGGGAACGCCTCCCGCTGCACGTCGATCAAGGCGTCGAAGTCGTCCGCGCCATACCGCCCGGCACGGGGCGGCCGTCCTCGAACGCCATAAGCTTTTTGAAGTAACCGCCAACGCCTGTCACGCTGTCCGCCCCCTCGCTACGCCCAGTCCGGGTACAGATCGGTGCGGCGGTCGCGCCACGTCGTGACCGAGCCTTTTTCCCGCACTTTGTACAGCAGTTCCAGGTTGAGGTCCGCCACGATGATCATATCGTCGTTGATTTCCCCGGCCGCGAGCACGCCCCCCGGCGGGAACGGCACGTCGTTCGGCGTCAGCACCGCCGCTTGTCCGAAGTTGCCGCGCATAAAATCGACCGTCGGCAGCGAGCCGACCGTCCCGGTCGTGACGACGTACACCTGGTTCTCGATCGTCCGTGCATGGCACGAATAGCGCACCCGGTGAAAGCCGTGACGGTCGTCGGTGCACGACGGGCAGAAAATGACGTCCACCCCGCGCGCCTTCGCCATCCGCACAATTTCCGGAAACTCGATGTCGTAGCAGATCAGCAGCGCAATCCGCCCCTTGTCCGTATCGAACACCTGCAGGCCGCTGCCCGCCGCCATCCGCCATTCCTTTACTTCGGTGGGCGTTATGTGCAGCTTGCGCTGCTCGCCGATCCGCCCGTCCGGATAAAACAAATACGCAACATTATATAACCGTCCCGCGTCTTCGATAATGTGCGTGCCGCCGATAAGATGCATCCCCGTCTCGCGGGCGAGCCCTGCGAACAGGTCCATATATTTCGGCGTAAAGCCCGGCAGCGCTTCAATCGGCAGCGCCCGTCCGGATTCGTCCCCAATGGACAACAGCTGCGTCGTGAACAGCTCGGGGAACAGCACGAAATCGGCTTCGAACTCTGCCGCCGTTTTCACGTAATGATCCACGCGCGCAGCGAACTCCTCGAAGCTGCGGATCGTGTGCAAATGATACTGTACGGCTGCTACTCTCATTCATAACCCACTCCTTTCTGCTAACACCATATCATAAATAGGCGCCGGCAAAAACCCGTTCGCCGCAATCGGCCGAGCAGGAGCAGCTTACCCTTTTCCATTGTTACAATGAAAGCGTTATCCGGCTCGAATTTTGTAATGGTAATTTCAACCATCCGATGCTACACTATGAAATTAGTAAACTACCAACGGTCAAAACACCATAGGAGAGGATTACAGGTGAAAGCTTTCCTGAAATGGACACTGCTCGGGGTTCTGACGATTGTCGGCATTTTCCTCCTGAGCAACATCGGCACCTTGTTCCTGAATGAAGCGCCGGACAAGCTGCGGGCCATCGCCAGCCCGTCTATCGATTGGAATGCAGCTCTTTCCAAGCTGCCGGACGTCACTGTCGTCGATCCGAAATCAGGCATCTTATCGGTGCCTTACGGGCGAACGCAGGCGTATGCCAGCCAGCTCGTCCGCATTCAAGGCATTTATCGCGTAAATGCCGTTCCGATCGAGCCGACGATTTCGTGGCAGCACTACACCTTTACTTTAAAAGATGAGCTCAGCGGCTACCTGCGCGGCGATCTCGGCATGATCCGCAACACATCCATCAACAAAGATATTCCGGTCAAGCAAGAGCTGAAGGCAATGCTCGTCCGCACCTCCGCCTATTTCGTGCCGGGCCTGTTGCTTGCGGTCGTGCTCGGGGTGGGCATGTCGTTCGCCTCCTCGCTCTGGCGACGGCTCGGGGAAACGATGGACGGCGTCCATTCGCTGCTGATCGCGCTGCCCGATTTTTTCCTCATCGTGCTCATTCAGCTGGCCGCCATCTACATCAGCAAGTTCACCGACAAGCGGCTTATTCTGATCGTGCAGATCGGCAAGGAGGTGCCGTTCCTCATTCCTTTCCTGACGATCGCGCTCGTGCCCGGCGTGCTGCTGTACGGAACGATGCGGCTAGCTTTTCAGCGCGAGCTCGCCCAGGACTACGTCATAACGGCGATGGCCAAAGGGCTGTCGCGGCGCGAGGTGCTGCTGAACCACGTGCTGCGCAACGTGCTGGAGGATTTGCTCACGGCACTCCCGAAAGCGACGACGCTCGCCTTGGCCAGCATGGGCGTCGCGGAAGCGATCTGCAACATAATGGGGCTTGGCGGCTATATCGTCAATCCGACTTTCCAGAACGTCAGCGCCATGCCGGTCACTTGCGCCATCCTCGCCGCGATCGCCATCGCGTTCCACGGCTTGTATGCGCTGCTGCGGCGCACGTTCGTCATCAGCACGAAGGAGGCCGCCTGACCGATGAAACCCCGCGCCACCAAAAGCTATTACGCCTCCTGGGCGATCATCGCCTTACTGCTGCTTGTCGCCGTCTTCGGCGGCTGGCTAAAGCCGCACGGCATCAGCCAGCAGGACAAAATCAATCTCATACCGACCACCGTAGACGGCAAGCTCAAATACGAAAAGCCGCCGTTCCCGCCCGGGACCAAATTCATATTCGGCTCCGACCACCGCGGCTTCGACATGCTGTCGCTGCTGCTGAACGGCTTCAAGTACACGATGGGCACCGCCCTTGCGCTGACGCTGCTGCGCTTCTGTTTTGCCCTGCCGTGGGGGCTATGGAGCGGCGTTACGGGACGTACCTCAGGCGCGCTGCGCACGTTGCAGTGGGTTATTTCCGCCGTCCCGGCGTTCCTGTTTCTGTTTCCGCCGCTGTACGGCATGTATTTCGGCCTGCGGCTCAACTTCGGTGCCAAAGCCAACCCGCAGCATTTGCTCACGTTTACGGTGCTTTATTTTGCGATGATTGCGTTTCTCGGCATTTTCCCTTTGGCTTACCAGATCGCGCAGCGCGCCAAATATTACAACGAGAAGCTTTACGTCGAGGCATCCCGCCTAATGGGCGGCGGCGTACTGCACACGATGCGCAGGCATCTCATGCCCGGCATGCGGCTTGAGCTCATGTTCTTGTTCCTGACCGAGTTCGTCCAGGTGCTGTTCCTGATCGGCCAGCTTGCTGTGTTCCACATTTGCATCGGCGGCTCGGAAACGCTGGAGTGGGATCTCTTTGTCGATTACTTCATTCCGATCACCACAACCGGCGAGTGGACGGCGCTGATCGCGTACGGTTCCACCTACATCAGGCTGTATCCATGGATCATTATCAGCTCCGGCACCTGCTTCGCGGCCGTCATTTTGGCGCTGCAGTTCTGGATCGCCCAGTTGAAGAAGCGGTACGGCGGCACGGCGACGGTTCGGTAATGAAGCGAAAATGGCTCCTTCCCCCAGGCGGGGAAGGAGCCATTTTGACGATGCGGCAGATTAGGGCGCCTCGGTGCGCTGCGCGGCGGTTTTGAGCTTCGGCGCGGGCAGCCCTTGCCATGTCGCCAGGACGACGCCGCCGACGATGAGCACGGAGCCGATCACCTGCGTCCACGTAATCGGCGTTCCGAGCATGACGAATCCGAACACCATGGCGACGAACGGCTGCAAATTGAGAAAAATGGACGCTTTCGCCGCGCCTACCTTGCGAAGCTCTCCATTCCAAATGAGCGAGCACATGCATTGGATGAGCAGCGCCGATCCGAAAAGCAGCGCCCACGCCCACCAATGCGGGTGAAAGTCGACGTGCCGCTCGCGCCATACCGCGACCGGATACACGGCGGCGAAGCCCAGAATGGTCGAGTACAGCGTCGCCGCAAAGGCGTCGAGGCGCTCGGTCAGCTTGCGCATCAGGATGATAGAGAGCGAGAACGTGATCATTGCCGCAAACATGAGCCAGATGCCAGCGGTCATGCGCAGCCCGGCTCCGCCATGGCCGACGACGAAAAATACGCCGAACAGCGCCAAAACGGAGCCGACAGCCATACGGGCCGTAAACGGCTCCTTGAGGAACACGCGGGCGAGTATCGAAGTAAAGATGGGCGCGAGCGACAGGATCAGCGCCGCTGTCGTCGCGTCCGTCGTCAACAGCCCGGTGAAAAAGGAAACCTGGTTAAGCAGCGTGCCGATGAGGACGAGCGGAATTAAATATGCGATGTCGCGCCAGGTCACTTTGGAGAAGCGGCGGGTGGCGGCGGCATACGCAAGCAGGAACAGCGTCGTCAGCGTCAGACGGTAAGCGGATACGTGCAGAGCCGGGAATTCCCGGACAAGAATCGAGCCGAAAACGAAATTGGCGCCCCATAGCGTTACGCAAAGAAGCAAAAGCAAGTAGGACCTCACGGCGGCTCATGCCTTCTTTCTTATGTATGATGCTAAAGTGAGGCGAATTAGACAAAACCTTCTCCTGCATCATACTCCCGCCAGAGAGATGTGTCCAGACCGGGATTGGTTGTTGCTGTATGGCTATAGGGGTTCGTTTTAGCGCACGCCGAGCACCCAGCCTTCGAGCGCGACACGGCGGCGCTGCTCGGGCGTAAGGCCGGGCGGCTCCGCGAGCCAGACGCCGAGCCGCCCGAGGCGGTCTTGCTCGCGGGCCCAGCGCACGCACGCGGCGGCGTCGCCGGCGTCGGTGCGGCGCTGGCGTCCGGCCGGGCCGAGGGCGGGAGCGGCCGCGGCGGTTGTAACGTCGCCGGCGGTTGGCGTGGCGTTCGGCCGAGCGGTAGGCGTGGGCGCGGCCGGTGCGGCGCCGGCGAGAGCCCCGGCGCCCGAAGGCGCGCGGGCAGCGAATGTGCCTGCGCCAGTGACGGCCGCGGTGAACCCTGCGCCGGCGGTAGGCGTGGCGGCCGGCGGTGCGGATAGCGTGGGTGCGAGGTAGATGGTCGGGTACACCTCGACCATCACGTGTTTGTCCGGCGGCGGCGTCCAGCCGTCGAACGGCCAGCAGTGCAGCGGGATGCCGGCGGCATTGCAGCGGCGCAGCAGCTCGTGCAGCCGGGCCATCCCGAATAGCGACTGCAGGCCGACCGAGCCGGCGCCGCCGAGCTGGTACGCCGACTTCATGCCGGGTCGGCGCGTTTCCGTCACGCGGCGTTCGGGCAACCGGAGCGGCGTATCCGCGAACGGGAACAGGCGGCGGCTCGGCGTAAAATGCGGCCCCCAAAACGGGCCTGTCTCCGTCCCAAGCCGTTCGGCAATCATCGCGTTCACCCTTGCCGCCCATTCTCGCGGCCGGGGCTCCTCCTCCATCGAGGGCAAAAGCTGCACGGTGCGACCGCCATCGTCCTTGCCATGCTGCGCTGCGCGGTGTGCGGCAGCCCTGCTTTTCATGAGCCCTTCGGCAAGCCACGCCAGCTGCTGCCGCCAATCCTGCAGGCTGGCTCCCGTGGCCGCCTCGTACAAACCGTCCGGCAGGCCGTAATTGTGATCAAAGCCGAATATAACCCGCTCCCCGGCAGCCGTCGCTTTGCCCAACAACAGCAGCGTTGCAACGACCAGCTCTTCACGGGTATAGCTTGTCGTCGCGGGCTCCTCCGCCTCGCCGCCGGCACGTCCGACACACCAGGCAATATGCTTTCGCTGCTCTCTCTCACTCGCCGCCCCGGAATAGTCCGCAAACGCGTAGATGTCGAATTGCCGCAAGCGCACGCCTCCTTCCTCCTTCCCAGAAAACAACAACAGACACCGGCGGCTGGCTGCTGTATGCAGCGGCCAACTGCCGATGTCTCGCAAACAATGCTTGTAGGCCGAACTTGCCGCTTGTTGGCCTTGCAAACTGTGGGGCCATTCTCGGCTCTCGCAGCGGCAATCAACTCCGCGCAGTTGCAGTAAGGGCGCATTAGAGCTTGTCGCTTCACTGCGGATATCAAGAGTTAGAAAAGTCTGAGTTAGAATGCGGCAAACAAGCTAAATGCAAAACGTGCATGTATTTGAGGGAAAATCAGCGAGATACATCGAACCAAATGTAAAACATACATGTTTTACAAGCCAATCCGCCCAAATGAGGTCATTTCGCCAAAATCATGTGTACATACATCTTACATCTGGATTTTGGTGAAATCGTCATTATGAAATGCACATTTTGCAATTAACGTCTCACTCCACTTTACCTTTAGAACGATCGCGTAGCCAAAACAACGCCACGCAACAGCCAAAACTGCCCTTATAATCGGATCTCACCAACATAGCGCCGGGATTGCCTCAGTGCCCACCAAATGGCGGAACCCCTACCGCAACCGCCATCCTCGGCGTCCCGCTCCTCACACCAACCCGACCGAGGCCGCAAAGCGGCGGAACGCCGCTTGGCCGCGCTCGTCGCGTTTGTAGACGCCAGCATGCTCGAGCACGTTCAAAAACTTGGCGCCGACCTCCTGCTGCAGCGCAGCCTCGGCCTCAGCCGCCGACAGCTTTGTTCCGTAACGCGCTATCAGCTCGCCGACCCAAGCCGCGTGCTTATGGAGCGGATGAGCCGTATCGCGCATAAGGCCGGCCACAATGCCTTCCTGTGGCGACGCCGCCGTTTCCTTCAACGCGTCGGCCGCTTCCGCAACTTCCGGAACCGCCCCCGTCAAAATTGCCGCAATGGCTTCGAGCTCGCCTTTCAGCCGGCCGGGCAGCACCGCAAGGCCCATCACCTCGATCAAGCCGATGTTTTCCTTCTTGATGTGATGCAGCTCCCGGTGCGGATGGAAAATGCCGTCCGGGTGCTCCTCGCTTGTCCGGTTGTTGCGCAACACCAAGTCGAGCTCCAGCTCGCCTTGGGCGTTATGGCGCGCGATCGGAGTAATCGTGTTGTGCGGCACTCCGCCGCTCGCCGCCGCTCCGCTTTCGCCCGCTGCCGGGCTGTACGCAAGCACCTCGGCCTCCGCGTCGCTGTAGCCCTTCCAGGCTTCCAGCACCGCCGTTGCCAGCCGCAGCAAACTATCCTTGTCATGGCTCGACAGCCGCAGCACCGACATCGGCCACTTCACGATTCCTGCCTTCACCCCCGGATAGTCCGGATGCGACAGCACCGTCTCCACCGGCGCCTTCTCCATCGGAAACACGTGCCGTCCGCCCTGAAAATGGTCATGATCGAGAATCGACCCGCCCACAATCGGCAAATCGGCATTCGACCCGACAAAATAATGCGGAAACTGCCCGGCGAAATCGAGCAGCCTGCGGAACGTCTCCGGCGTCGTTCGCATCGGCACATGCCGCTCGCAGAAAACAATGCAATGCTCGTTATAGTACACGTAAGGCGAGTACTGCAAATACCACGTGTCGCCGTCCAGCTCGAGCGGGATGACGCGGTGGTTTTGCCGCGCCGGATGGTTCAGCCGCCCTGCGTAGCCGACGTTTTCGAGGCATAGCAGGCATTTCGGGTACCGGCTCGACTGCACATTTTTGAGCAGGGCGATCTCCTTCGGGTCCTTTTCCGGCTTCGACAAGTTCACCGTAATTTCCAGATCGCCGTATGCCGTCGACGCGAGCCAGTACTGATTGCGCCGCACCCGGTCCATCATAATGTAGTGCGAATCGATCGACAGCCGGTAAAAGTCGTCCGTCGCCGCCCCGGCGCCACGCGACTTCGCCGTATGCCAAAAACGGGCCGCCACTTCCGACTGGCGGGGCATGAGCAGCCCCATAATGCGCGCGTCGAGCAAATCGCGGTACGTCGTCGTATCGTCCGGCAGCAGCGGCGTACCGACTGCCGCGTCAAGCAGCTCCAGCAGCGGCTCCACCGGGCTGTCGAGCTGCTCGGCAGGCACGCTGCCGGAGTAGGGCTCCACCAAACCGAACAGATCGAGCAGCACATTGCGCACCGGAATGACATCCAGCGCGCCGATCAAGCCGCGCTGTTCTCCGAATCGCAGCAGGCGCTCGATCGCGAGCCCCGCCTTCTCTCTATTCACTTCTGCATCGTTTCGTACCATTGAAAGCCTCTCTCCCTGCGTTCAAGCCCTGTCGCCGTATCCGTTCGGACGGCTTTTATGCCAAGCCCAGGCACTGGCTACGATGTCCTCAAGCGAATCGCGCGACGGCTTCCAGCCGAGCTCCGCCCGCGCTCTTTCCGACGACGCCACCAGCACCGCCGGATCGCCGGAGCGGCGCGGTTCCACGACTGCCGGTATCGGATGGCCGGTCACTTTGCGCGCAACTTCGATCACCTGGTTCACCGAGTACCCTTTGCCGCTGCCCAGGTTGAAAATATCGCTCTCGCCGCCATGGCGCAGCTTCTCCACAGCCAGCACGTGCGCGTCGGCCAAATCGCTGACGTGAATATAGTCGCGGACGCACGTGCCATCTTCCGTCGGATAATCGTCGCCGAACACCGAGATGTGCGGCCGCTGCCCGAGAGCCACCTGTAAAATAACAGGCACCAGATGCGTCTCCGGATCGTGGTCCTCGCCGATGCTCCCGCTCGCGTGCGCGCCTGCTGCATTGAAATAGCGCAGCGAAACGTATTTGATGCCGTGGGCAAAGTCGAACCAGCGCATCATTTTTTCCATCGCCAGCTTCGTTTCGCCGTACGTGTTCGTCGGCATCGTCCGGTCGCTCTCGAGAATCGGCACGTTTTCCGGTTCGCCGTAGGTCGCCGCCGTCGAGGAGAAAACGATTTTGCTTACGCCGTATTGCTTCATTTTCTCAAGCAGGCACAGGGTGCCGTACACGTTGTTGTGGTAATATTTCGCCGGGTCCTTCATGCTCTCTCCGACGAGCGAATTCGCCGCAAAATGAATGATCGCATCGATGTTATTCTCGCCGAACACCGTGTCCATAAACGCGCCGTCGCGCAAATCCCCGACGTACAGCTTGCCGCCCAGAACCGCGTCCTTGTGTCCCTGATACAGATTATCCACGACGACGACTTCCTCGCCTTTCGCCAGCAGCTCCGCCACCGTATGCGAGCCGATGTAGCCCGCTCCGCCCGTCACCAAAATGGCCATGAATACCAACCTCCTATCCGTTTATCAAAGCTCCCCGATACAATTGCACCACACCCTGCAAAAGCCGATTACTTCACTTCAACCGCGCCGTCGCCGATGTCGCAGACGTAGAAGTCCGCCGTCAGCCCGGTGCGCTCCTTGTAGCGCTCGCCGACTTGCTCCCGGAACTGCCCGATGCTGTCCTCGTGCACGAGCGATACGGTGCAGCCGCCGAAGCCGGCCCCGGTCATGCGCGAGCCGAGCGTGCCTGGGATGCGAAGCGCCTCCTCGACCATCGCGTCAAGCTCCGGCCCCGTCACCTCGTACAAATCGCGCAGAGAATCGTGAGACTGGATCATCAGCTTGCCGAACGCAGCCAGATTGTCCTGCTTCAGCACCTCGACGGCGCGTTTCACGCGGTCGATTTCTTCCACGACGTGGCGCGCCCGCCTGCGCACCGTCTCGCTCTTGATCAGCTGCTTCGCCTGCTCGAACTGCTCCGGCGTCAGCTGGCCGAGCAAGGTCAATCCCGGATAAGCTCCTTGCAGATCGGCGACCGCTTGATCGCATTCGCTGCGGCGCTCGTTATATTTGGAGTCGACCAGACCGCGGCGTTTGTTCGTGTTGCCGATGACGAGCTTGTAGCTGCCGCTGTTGAACGGTACATGCTCGTATTCGAGCGTGTCGCACATGAGCAAAATCGCATGGTCCTTCTTGCCCATCGCAACTGCAAATTGATCCATAATACCGCTGTTCACGCCGACGAACTTGTTCTCGACCTGCTGCGACAGCAGCGCGATGCGGATCCGTTCTTCGGCGGGATTGGCATCCCGGCCCTCCATCGTCAGCAGCCCGTACGCCGTCACCACTTCGATCGAAGCGGACGAGGACAAACCTGCCCCGTTAGGGATCTCGCCATGATAAAGAATGTCGTAGCCGCCGATGTCATAGCCGCTCTGCTGCAAATGATAGACGACGCCTTTCGGATAGTTCATCCAGTCGTCCGCTTTGTCATAAGCCAAGCCCTGCATGGAAATTTGTTTGCGAATCTCAAAGCTCGTTGATGCGAGCGACAGCTGCCCGTCGTTTCGCGGACGAATGAGCATCGTTGTGCCGAACGTGAGCGCGCCGGGAAACACATATCCGCCGTTGTAGTCCGTATGCTCGCCGATCAGATTGACCCGGCCCGGTGCATGGAACACCTTGATACCCGCCTCTGCGCCTCCGTACAACTCTACAAAACGCCGCTTCAACTGCTCTACGTCTGCCATAACCATAGCACCGCCTATTTTCGAAAATGGATTACGCTCTGCGGGACTTCCCGCTTTCTTAGCTCCAGTATACCGCATCCGCCGGCGCATCTCTATGGAGGCATGTTAGCTCGATATGGAATTATGTGATTTTATCCGTTTGCGTGCTATACTTCTGTGTATGAAACAGGAGGTTTGCAGCCGCAATGAGTGAACTTGAGCACAACCCGCATTTACGCCAAAACGTTCCGGAGCGCGCCGCCGCGGCTCTCTCCGAAGCCGCCCCCCGGCCGGACACTTACTTCGTCGTCTCAAGCCCGGAGCCTGCCGCGGCCGGCGGCATCGCCGTGCTGTTCGCCGGGCACAGTCAGACGAAGCCCGGCCACCGGCTCGGGCCGAAGGTCGTCGATTATTATTTGCTTCATCACGTGCTGGCAGGACGAGGAGAGTTCGCCGTACGGGGCGAAACGCACTCGCTTGGTGCCGGGGACAGCTTCCTGATCGGCCCGGGCGAGCTTGTCCGCTATGAATCCGATTCTGACGATCCGTGGATGTACCGCTGGGTCGCGTTTCGCGGCGACGGGGCAGCGGCGCTGCTGCAAAGCGCCGGGCTGACGCCGGACAGCCCCGTCGCCCGCACCGGGGGCAGCCTGCGGCCCGGCCGCTGCATCCGCGCGATCGAACGCGCGTTTCAGCGCCGCACGCCTGGCGCCGCGCTGGAGGCGTGCGGGCATTTGCTGCTGCTGTGCGCCGCTTACCGCGACATACTTGCTGCCGAAGCTCCGCACGGCGGCGGACCGGCTGCGCCTGTGCAGGTCGAAGCGACCGTGCGGCAAGCGATCCAATATTTATCGACACAGTTCGCCGAGCCGGTCTCGATCGAGCTGATGGCGCAAACGCTTGGCTATAACCGGGCTTATTTATCCAAGCTGTTCAAGCGCCAAACGGGAGTGTCGCCGGTCACTTTCCTGCTGCGCCTGCGTCTCGACAACGCCCGCCGCCTGCTGCGGGAACGGCTCGATTTGACAACAGGCCAAATCGCAGCCTCCGTCGGGTTCCAGGATCCGCTTCATTTCTCGAAACAGTTCCATCGCCGTTACGGCCAATCGCCGAGCGAATATCGCGCAGCTGTGCGCAAGTTTCACGTTTCAGGCGAGGTGCCGGAGGATGGGCCGCAGTAAAAGGGGCTGGCGGGCCAGTCTATGGAGCCGGCAAACAACAGTCGGAACGCGCCGGAAGCAGCGGTGCTCAGACGATTAGGCGACACATACAAGGGCAACAAGGAAGAATCGCGCTCCCAATTCCACCGTATGAGACGGTTTGCGCAAGCCCGCCAAACGAGTAACCGGAAAACCTCCAGCTAATATGGCCGATTTCCGCCCGATACGACCTGGTTGCTGGAAAACGTCCCGCTAATTTCGCCATATATCGCAGGTTTGAGCTTGAGCGGAATTTTAAACGGAGGGTTTCCAGTTATTATGGCTCGAGCCCAAATAATCTTCCCAATAACGGTACTTTTTCCAGCTATAGCAGATTCAACGCTTTAACGCAATAGTGAGGCAACTTTATATACCTTCCAAGGAGACGAATCGAAAGCCATGCCCAATTCCATCACACCATCCACCGTATATATCATCACAGGCGCTTCGCGCGGTCTTGGCGAAGCGTTCGTGCGCAGGCTGCTCCGGCCGGACGTCCATTTGCTGTGCGTCGCTCGCAGCGACAATGCTGCGCTGCGCCGCGAAGCCGAGACGGCCGGCGTCCGCCTCGACTGGTTCGAGCGCGACCTGGCCGCCCTGCAGCAGCTGGAGCCGCTCATGGCGGAGCTGCTCGCCTGCGCCGGAATCGGCGGCGGCATGCTTGCCTCTGCTTCCGGCGTAGAGACGATTTCGAGTACTGAGCCCACTGCTTCCGGCGCACAAACCCACTCGGGCTCCCCCGCCACTTCCATCGCAGAGACTCGCCCGAGTCCGCCCAACGCTTCCGGCGCAGAGCCCCGCCCGAGCCCGCACGCCGCCACTGCCTCAAGCGAAGGCGAACGTCCGAATTCCTCCGGCGCGGCGCAGTTCCCGCCGCCGGAGCGCGATGCAGCGGCTTCGCCGCCCGACGTACCGCGCCTAAGGCTCATTAACAACGCCGGCGTCCTCGAGCCGATTGGCCCTGTCCATGAGGCCGGCACGTCGGCGCTCGCGCTGAACGTAGCCGTCAACCTGACAGCACCTATGGCGCTGACGGCCGCCTTCCTGCGGCTCACGCAGCCGCTCGCCGCCGATAAGCGCGTGCTGAACATCTCCTCCGGCGCCGCCCGCAAGCCGTATTTCGGCTGGAGCAGCTATTGCGCCGCCAAAGCCGGGCTCGACCATTTCACGCGCTGCGTGAAGCTGGAGCAAGACGCTCTCCCGTACGGCGCGAAGCTCGCTTCCGTCGCGCCTGGCGTCATCGATACCGCCATGCAGGCGTCAATACGCGCCGCGGACGAGGGCCGCTTTCGCGATCTGCCGCGTTTTCGCGCTCTGCACGAATCCGGCTCCCTGACGCCGCCGAACGAGGCAGCCGAGCGCCTGCTGGCCTTGCTCGAGCATCCCGATTTCGGCGCGGAGCCGGTCCTCGACATACGCGACATCACTTCTTAACGCCAAAAGCCCGCCGAGGCGCATTGATCGGCCGGCGGGCTTTTACCTCACTGCTGACTTCACTTCAATTCGCTGAACGATATGCCATGCCGGAAGCTCTGTATGCGACGGAGAGCAAAGCCGAAACGGCCATAACAACCACCATCACCCAGAATATGTTGGAGAAGGCGGCCGCAAGCGACAAATTTTTTTGCCATACAAGAGCAATTCCCGTCATCGCCACGCCGAAAGCTCCGCCAAAAAACTGCGTCAGCTGAGCAAGCCCCATCCCGGCTCCCACCATATCTTTCGGCAAAATCCGCGACATTTCGTTGGATACGCTGGTGGTCACGGAAGTGATCCCTACGCTCATCAGCATGTAAATCCCCAGTACGGCATAAGGAGAGACTTTGCCAAACATAGCGAACAGCAGCGTCGCGCCGAGCAGCAGGACGTGTCCCCAGCGGAACAGCGGCCTATTGCCGAAACGGTCGATAAGCTTCCCGATGCCGTTAGAAGCAATGGCGGCTGTAATGGCGCCCGGGAAAATAAGCAGCCCTGTCGCCGCCGAGCTCACTCCGAACAGACGAATCAGGAGCATCGGCATCAAAAATAACGACGTAAACTGCGCTACATAGGAGACAAAGCCCATGGCGCTCAGCGTCATGTATGCCTTGTTGCGGAACAGCGCAGGCTGTACGAACGGGCTGTGCACGCGGCGGATGCGCAGCCAAAAGGCGACGAGCGATACGGCTCCGGCAACGAGCGCGACAGCGGAGTACGTCGTCAGGAACAGCAAGAGCCCCGTCGTTCCGATGCCGACAAGGACAGCTCCGATCAAGTCGAAATGCCCTTTATTCGCATTTTCAAGCGGAAGGCTTCGATAGAAGAACGGTATGAGCACCAGGACGATTCCGGTGACAACGAACAAAAAATTCCACCCGAGATATTGGGTAATGGCTCCGCCGAGGACCGGCCCCAAGCCAAAGCCGAGAGATGCGGAAGACATTATATACGACATGGCTTTACCCCGCCTTGAAGCCGGTATATAACGGGTGATCAGCACAATCCCGAGGCCGGGTGCCGAAGCCGCGCCCGCCGCTTGCAGGAGCCTTGCGAGCAGCAGCGGAATGAAGTGATGGCTGAATAAGCCCAGCAAAGATGCGACGACCAGGTCGGCCAAACCGATCGTGAGCAGCAACCGGATCGGAATAAAATCCGAGAGACGGCTGTAAGTAATGGAAAAGATGGCGAATACGATAGAATAACCGGTCACAATCCATGAAGCCATCGTCGAGCTGAGGCCAAAATCTTTGGATACTTGCGGCAGCGCCACATTAAACATCGTAGTGTTCATAACGACCAGCGTAACGGTCAAGCTGAGCAAGGCGAGCAGCAGCCCTTCCCGCAGCACGGCCGTGGATTCGCTGGCCCGGACGGAAGCCATTGCAGTTTCGGTATTCATAAGTCCTCCTACCCGAAAAGTAATTTGATTTCTAAATAGTTTAGAAATATTACTTTTATTTTTAAAGTATCATGCCGGCCATTTATTGTCAATGCAAAAAAATAACGCCAGAGCCTTGTTGCGGCTTTGGCGTTATTTGATTAAGGCGCGGACCGGTTAGAATCGCTAAGATATTTCTCGATCAGCTTCAGCGCGGAGCTCAGCTCCTCCAGCTTTTCCGCGGATATCGGCTCGAAGATGATCTGGGCTTGCCGGGAATACTCCTCCCTCAGCTCCGAAATCCGTTTCTTTCCCTCTGGCGTCAATTGCACGTAAATGATTCTGCGGTCTTCCGTGGACCGGATCCGCTCCACCCAATGCTGGCTTTCCAGCTTATCGACAAGACTTGTTGCCGCGCCTAACGTAATGGATAAATAGTCGGCAATGTCGTTCATTTTCATGTGCGGCTGATAGTCCAGCTGGAAAATGAGCCCCATGGCGGAAGGCGATATGTTCGCCTTGCCGCTCATCCTGCAGAGCGACAACTTTACTTGCCTGTTCATATCCAGCAGGTTTCGCCATAAAACGGATATATGATGCCCCTTGTCCATGATGCGGCTCCTTTATCGTTGACGCGTTATACTCCGTATTGTACACGAAATGGTTTTATTATTAAACTATTCTGCGCATGAAAGCTATTGCCGCCAACCGTGAAGGTAACGGGAGGCGTAATGGAAACAATCTGCAAAATCGATTGATTCGCTCCCGATGCAGTGCAGCTCAGAGAAAATGATCGGTCGTCGAAAGCTGCCTCCCACCTGTACGAAATTAGGGGAAGCTATCGGAATAAACCAAAATATGTCCACCATAATAACGGTATCCGGAACACCACAAGAAAGGAGCTGACGAACTTGACCGACGCCGAAGATGTTGCAAATGAGGAAGCCGAATCGATCGAGAAAGACGACGATGACGCAGCCGATTACCCGATTTACATCGATATTTTTTAGTTTGGAGCAAAAAAAGAGCGCAACCCCTGTAACGACGGGTTGCGCTCTTTTTTTTACCTGGCCCTACCGCTTGCCCGGGTCGTACGGCTCGCCGAGCGCGGACGGCATCCGCGCCTTGCCGACGGCGCCGGCCAGCATGAGCAGCGTCAGCACGTACGGCAGCATGAACAGAAACTCCTGCGGAATGTTCTTCGACCACGGGAACAGCTGGATCCAGTTGTTCAGCGCCTGCGCGAAGCCGAAGAACAGCGTCGCCCCCAGCGCGCCGAGCGGGTTCCATTTGCCGAAAATGACCGCCGCCAGAGCGATGAAGCCTTGGCCGGAGATCGAATTGTGCGAGAAATTGCTCGTCGTCGTCAGCGTAATCGTCGCCCCGCCGAGGCCGGCGAAGGCGCCGCTCAGCAGCACGGCGATATAGCGGATGCGCAGCACGCGAATGCCGGCGGTGTCGGCCGCGCTCGGGTGCTCGCCGACGGAGCGCAGCCTGAGGCCGAACGGCGTCTTGAACAGCACGTAGTAGACGACGAAGACGAGAATGATCACGATGTAGGTCGTCGGATACGCGGTGAAGATCGCCGGGCCGAAGAACGGAATTTGCGACAGCCCGGGGATGGCCCACTTGCTGAAAACGGCGTTGAGCGTCTCCGTCTGCCCCGCCCCTTGGAACAGCAGCTTCACCAAATAGACGGTGAAGCCCGCCGCGAGGAAGTTGATGACGACGCCGCTAATGACTTGGTCGGCCTTGAACGTGATCGAGGCGACCGCGTGAATGAGCGCGAACACCATGCCGAGCGCGGCGGCGGCCACGAGGCCGACCCAAGGCGCCGGGCCGGACAAATCGGCCTGCTCCATATAATACGTCGCAACGGCGGATGCGAACGCGCCGGCCGTCATGAGTCCTTCGATGGCGATGTTGGTAACGCCGGACCGTTCCGAGACGATGCCGCCGAGCGCCCCGAACAGAAGGGCGGTGGCGAACACGAGTGTAATGTTGATCAAATCGGCGAATTGATCCAGGAAATTCACGCCTTCGCCACCTCCTTGCCCCGGCGCTTATAGAACGGCAGCAGCACGTAGCGGACGATGCCTTGCGTCGCCACGAAGAAAATGACGCTGCCGATCACGATGCGGATAATTTCCGGCGGCACGTCGGCGCCGAAGCTCATGCCCGCCGAGCCGTACGTCAGTCCGCCGAACAGCGCCGCCCCGAGCACGACGCCGAACGGGTTGTTCATGCCGAGCAGCGACACGGCGATGCCGTCGAAGCCGTACCCTGGAGAAGCGGCCATGACGGTCTGGTAATGGAACACGCCCAGCACCTCGAATACGCCGGCCAGCCCGGCGAATATGCCGGCGGTGAACATCGCCGTCACCATGCGGCGGTTCACGTTCATGCCGGCGTACTGGGCCGCATGCGGGTTATGGCCGACGGCGCGCAGCTCGTAGCCGAGCTTGGTGCGCCACAGAATGATGTAGAAGACGACCGCGGCGAGCAGCGCCACGACCGTTCCCCAGTGCAGGCGCGCATTGCCGAACGCCGCGGCGAGCCACGGCAAGCTCATCGACGCCGTGTCCTGGATCATGTACGAGCGCTGCTGCCCCGGCTGGAGCAAGAAGCTCGCGACGATGTAGTTGCTGAGGAACAGCCCGATCCAGTTCAGCATAATCGTCGTGATGACTTCGTTTACGCCTCGGCTGGCTTTCAGCCAGCCCGCCAGCGCCCCCCACAGACCGCCGGCGAGAGCGCCGACGATGACAGCGAGCGGCGCGTGCACGATCCAAGGCAGCCCGCTCAGCTTCACGCCGACGAACGTCGCCCCGGTCATGCCGATAAGGAACTGCCCCTCCGCGCCAATGTTGAACAGGCCGGTCCGGAACGCGAAGGCGACGGACAAGCCGGTCAAAATGAGCGGCGTGATTTCCCGTATCGTTTCGCCGATATCGTACGGCGAGCCGAATATTTTTTGAAACAATGCGATGTAGGCGACGATCGGGTTGTACCCGCCGATCAGCATAATGATCGCGCCGCATATGAGTCCAAGCAGGATCGCGACAAGCGACACGACGAACGAATCGCTGCCGATCCACCGAAGCAGCTTACCCACGAGCCTCACCTCCCTGCATCCGCTTGCTGCCGGCCATCATGAGCCCAAGCTCCTGATCGTTCGTATCCTTCGGCAGCACCTCGCCGACAATTTGCCCTTCGTAAATGACGGCAATGCGGTCGGCCACGTTCAAAATTTCATCGAGCTCGAAGGAGACGAGCAGCACCGCTTTGCCGTGGTCTCTCTGCTCGATGAGCCGCTTGTGCACGAACTCGATCGCTCCGACGTCGAGGCCGCGCGTCGGCTGCGCCGCGATGAGCAGCTCCGGGTCCTTGTCGATCTCGCGGGCGATGATCGCCTTCTGCTGGTTGCCGCCGGAAAGCGAGCGGGCCTTGTTGTAAATGCTCGGCGTGCGCACGTCGAACTCTTGAATGAGCCGCTCCGCGTACTTGTCGATCGCATCGTAGTTGAGGAATATGCCTTTGCTGAATTCCGGGTGAAAATACGTCTCCAGCACCATATTCTCGCTCATCGTAAAATCAAGCACAAGCCCGTGCTTATGCCGGTCCTCCGGGATGAGCGACAGACCCGCCTCCGAAATGCGCCGCGGCTTCTCGTTGGTGATGTCTTTCCCCTTCAGCGTAACGCTTCCGCTTTGGATGCTGCGCAGTCCCGTCAGCGCCTCGATCAGCTCGCTCTGGCCGTTGCCGTCGACGCCGGCGATGCCGACGATTTCCCCGGCGCGCACCTGCAGCGAGATGCCGTTCAGCACCGGCAGCCCTTTGCCGCCCAGACACGTCACATCCTTCACATCGAGCACGACCGGCCCCGGCTGCGCTTCTTTCTTCTCGGTTCGGAACGAGACGCCGCGCCCGACCATTTTCTCGGCCAGCTCCTTCGGGTTTGTCTCCGCCACCTTGAGCGTATCGATCACCTTGCCGCGGCGTATAATCGTGACCGTATCGGCGATCTCCATAATCTCCTTCAGCTTGTGCGTAATGAGGATGATGGACTTGCCCTCGGCCACAAGCCCGCGGAAAATCTCGATCAGCTCGTGAATTTCTTGCGGCGTCAGCACGGCGGTCGGCTCGTCGAAAATGAGAATGTCCGCGCCGCGGTAAAGCGTCTTCAAAATTTCCACCCGCTGCTGCATGCCGACGGAAATGTTTTCGATGCGCGCCTTCGGATCGATCTTCAGCCCGTACTGCTCGGACAGCTTGGCTACCCGGGCGTGCGCCGACTTGTAGTCGATGTTCAAGCCTTTGCTCGGCTCGAGGCCGAGAATGATGTTCTCCGTAACGGTAAAAGGCTGCACCAGCTTGAAATGCTGATGCACCATACCGATGCCGAGATCGAACGCCTTGTTCGGGCTGTCGATCGTCACGGGCTCTCCGCGGACGAAAATTTGCCCTTCATCCGGTTGGTACAAGCCGAACAAAATGTTCATCAGCGTCGACTTCCCCGCCCCATTTTCGCCGAGAAGCGCGTGAATCTCGCCCCTCTTCAGCTGCAGAGAGATCGAGTCGTTGGCGACGATGCCCGGAAACCGCTTCGTGATGCCTTTCAGCTCCACTACCGTGTCCGCCGTGCTCAATGGAACCATCCTTTCTCACTCTGGGTCACGCCGTAAAACCAAAGGAACAAGGCCAGTACACTAGCCTTGCTCCCCGGGTAATGCTATGTGCATGCAAAATGTCGCCGTGGCGGCGGACTCGCGGCCGCAGCGGCATGCTGCCCGATTATTGCGCAGTCGGAACTTTGATCTCGCCGCTGATGATCTTTTTCTTGTAGTCGTCCACTTTCGCGAGAATGTCGGCCGGCACGTTTTTCTTGGACGTATCCGGCAAGCCTACGCCGTCTTCCTTCAGGCCGAGCACTTGCGTTGTGCCGCCTTTGAATTGGCCGTTGATGACGTCTTTGGTGACGCGGATAACCGCCTCGTCGACGCGCTTGACCATGGACGTAAGCGTTACATCGTCCCCGTACTCGAGTGATTGGTCCTTATCGACGCCGATAACCCATACTTTCTTTCCTGCTTTGACGCGGTCTTTCGCTTCGTTGAATACGCCGTTGCCCGTTGCGCCGGATGCGTGGAAAATGATGTCTACGCCCGCGTTGTACATCGTCGCCGCAGCCGCTTTGCCGAGGTCCGGCTTGTCGAATGCGCCGGTGTAGTTTTTGGTGATCGTAGCGTTCGGGTTAACGGCTTTCACGCCTGCTTCGAAGCCGAGATCGAAGCGCTTGATGACCGGAATGTCGACGCCGCCGACGAAGCCGATCTTGTTCGTCTTGGTCATAAGACCCGCGACGACGCCGGCGAGGAACGAGCCTTCGTTCTCGGCGAACGTAACGGATTCGACGTTCTTCGCGTCCACAACGTTGTCGATAATGGCGAACTTCGAGTTCGGGTTTTGCGTGGCTACAGTTTTCAGCTGGTCGCCCATCAGGAAGCCGATGCCCCAGACGAGGTCATAGTTGTCCTTCACGAACGTGTTCATGTTCGGGATATAGTCGGCGTCGGATTTGGACTGCAAATATTTAACCGTGACGCCGTTGCCTTCGAGCTTTTTCAAGCCTTCCCATGCGCTTTGGTTGAACGACTTGTCGTTGACGCCGCCGATGTCGGTTACCATGCCGATCTTTACGGTTTTGGCTGGCGCCGCTCCGCCTGCTGCGGCTCCGCCAGGCGCTGCTGCTCCGCCTGCATTCGGCGTGCCCGTGTCTTTTTTGCCGCAGGCGACAGCACGATGGCTAACGTGAGCACGACCATCATCGATAAGCTAAACCACTTTTTCATTCGACTAAAACCCCCACGATTCGGATTGGTGTTCCCTTCCAGACGACGCTCATAGTATGAGTGCTCCGGAGTAAAATTATGTATGCCGCGCGTGTGCCGGCCCGTCTTTTGACCAAAGGTTTAATCGGCGCAAAGAGGTTGTCCAAAGCACACGACTACGGAAAAAATTATATCGGCATTTGAACCGTTTGTAAATGCTGGAACTCACACTCCGGCGTGTAGGGAAGCGCTTTTCCCAAAATACAAGAGCTTGTAACGCATTGCTCTGTAACGGCGCTTAACTTCATAGGAAAACGTGCACTCCTAAAGACGGCGCAAGCCATCTCCTCCTCCTGCAACGGTGAGTAAGCTCGCCTATACTCGGGCCGATTCCTTGCGAGAAGCGGTGGGCCGCCTGGTACGGACCGCCTAGGCGCTTTCTTCTCGCGTCACCGGCTAAATGAGCAGGTTGAACAGCGTACGGTCTTGATTGATCTCAACGAAGCCGTAATCTTTCTTCGACAGCCGTTCGATCAGCGGGCCGTAATCTTCTTTGTTTTTGAGCTCGATGCCGACGAGGGCCGGCCCGCTCTCGCGGTTCGTCTTCTTCGTATATTCGAAGCGCGTTATGTCGTCGTTCGGGCCGAGCACTTCTTCCAAAAACTCGCGCAGCGCCCCGGCCCGTTGCGGGAAGCCCACGATAAAGTAATGCTTGAGCCCTTCGTAAATAAGCGACCTTTCCTTAATTTCCTGCATCCGGTCGATGTCGTTGTTCGAGCCGCTCACGATGCAGACGACGTTCTTGTCTCTGATTTGCTCGCGGTACAAATCGAGGGCGGCGACCGGGAGCGCCCCCGCCGGCTCGATGACGATGGCGCTGTTGTTGTACAGCTCGAGGATCGTCGTGCATTCTTTGCCGTCCGGGAGAAGGACGATGTCGTCGAGCACTTCGCGGCAAATGTCGTACGTCAGCTGGCCGACCTGCTTGACGGCGGCGCCGTCGACGAACTTGTCGATCGTCTCCAGCGGCACGACGCGCCCTTCGTCGAAGGCGCGGCGCATGCTGGCGGCGCCCTCCGGCTCGACGCCGATCACCTTCGTCGCCGGGCTGATGCTCTTGATGTAGGAGCCGATGCCGGCTACGAGACCGCCGCCGCCGATCGTCGCGAATACGTAGTCGATCTGGGCGGCATCTGGTGAACGACTTCGAAGCCGACCGTTCCTTGCCCTGCGATCGTCCGCGCATCGTCAAACGGGTGGATGAACTCCATGCCGTTCTCGCGCGCGTAAGCTTGCGCCTGCTCGGCCGAATCGTCGAACGTATCGCCGCTCAGCACGACTTCGACGTAGTCGCCGCCGAAACGTTTGACTTGCGTAATTTTTTGGCGCGGCGTCGTCGTCGGCATGAAGATGCGACCGTTAATTTGCAGATGATTGCAGGAATACGCCACACCTTGCGCGTGATTGCCGGCGCTCGCGCATACGACGCCGCGGCTCCGTTCCTCGGCGCCAAGGCTTTGGATGAAATTGTAGGCGCCGCGCAGTTTGAAGGAGCGCACGACTTGCAAATCTTCGCGCTTCAAATATACGTTGCAGCCGTACTGCTGCGACAGCACGTCGCTGCGCTGCAGCGGGGTCTCGTCGATCACTTCGCTGAGCGCATGCCGCGCCCGAATGATATCCTCGACAGGTAATTTGGCCAAGGCGGATACGCCCCTTTCAAGGTTCTATTCAATTAGACTGAGTCTGCCAGGCTGCCCAAGAAAGGCGGAGCGGAGGGTGGGAATGTAGGCCTGTGAGCGAAGCGTGCGCCTTGAACCCGAGTTCCTCCATCGTTTCAAATTCAAGGGAACACGAGTGTGGGCGAAGCCGGAGACCCGCGTTCTTAAGTCCGCGGCGCAGCCATTCTTGACCGGGCAGCCCGAGTCTGTTGCAGTAATCATACCAAGTTCGCCGCGGCCGTACAAACTGACTGCGCATTGCTATGGCTGGTTGCGCTGCGTTATGGCCGAGCCTGACGTCCGGGCGTCCGCCGTCAGTCCATTTATAGCCGATCGCGGCTTTGCTGTTCCCACGCGAGCCGCAGCCGGCGGCACCCTTCCCGCAGCTCGTCCTCGGACAAATGGGGAAAGTTGAGGTAAATGCCGTATTTCGTTCCGGCCGCCGCCGGTGCCTGCGCTTCCGCAAACCGAACGCCGCGTTCGGCGCACGTCGCCCGGAAGCGCAAATAGTCCCGCTCCGCCCCTTTCCACCAGCCAAAAATATGCAGCCCCGCGTCGCTCTCCATCCAGTCGAACGCCTCGCTCAGCTCCGCCCGGGCGAGCTGCAGCAGCAGCTGGAACTTCCGGCTGTAAGAGCGCTTCATCCGCCGCAAATGCCGCTCGTATTCGCCGCACGCCATAAACGCGGCGAGCGCTTTTTGCTCCAGCAAATTGACGGGGAACGCCCCCGCCGTCAGCTGCAAGGCGCGGGCGAACGGCCCCGCCAAAGGAGGCGGGAGCACGGCGTAGCCGATGCGCGTGCCGGGCAGCAGCGACTTCGAGAAGCTGCCGACGTACACGACCCGCTCGCTGCTGTCGAGCACTTTGAGCGGCTCGAGGCTTTTGCCGCCGTGGCGGAACTCGCTGTCGTAATCGTCTTCGATGATGACGGCTTCGCGCTCCTGCGCCCAGCGCAGCAGCGTCTGCCGCCGCTCGAGGCTAAGCACGGCGCCGGTCGGGAACTGCCGCGCCGGCGTTACGAACATCGCCCGTGCCGCCCAGTCCTGCGGCACGATGCCGTGCGCGTCCACTTCGGCGTCGATCCAGCGGGCGCCGCACGCAGCGAGCGCCTGGCGGATGCCGCGGAACGCCGGCGTCTCGGCGACGGCGGTGTCGCCCGGCCCGACGAGCAGCTGCGCCAGCAGCGCAAGCGCCTGCATCGAGCCGCCGGTGATTCGCGATGTGCTCCGGCAGCGCGGCAATGCCGCGCGCCCGCCGCACATATTGCGCGATCGCCTCGCGCAGCGCCGGGTCGCCGAGCGGCTGCGCCCGCTCGCCCTGCTCGGCCGCTGCGCTCTGGCCGCGCACTTGCGCGTGCAGGCAGCGGCTCCACGCTTCGCGCGGGAATGCGCCGACATCGGGCACGAACCGCCCGAAGTCGATCGCTCCCGCGCCGCTGTCCGCCGCTGCCGCCGGGGGCAGCGCCGCGACGCGCCGCCCCCATGCCGACAGCCGCACGCCCGCGGCGCGGCGGCCCGCTGCCTCCGCCGCCGTCTCTGCGTCCGCCGGCTGCCGGTAGCGGACAAACGTCCCGCTGCCCCGCTCGCTCGACACGTAGCCTTCGGCGGCCAGCATGTCGTACACCTGGTTCACGGTGCCGCGCGAAATACCGTACATGTGCGCCAGCTCCCGCGTCGACGGGAGCCGTGCTCCATAGAGCAGCCGCCCCTCAACCATGGAATCGCGCAGCGAATGGTACAGCGCCAGCAGCTTCGTCGGCTGCCGCTCCGCATACAGATGGTATGGAATTTGTACGTGCACGCCGCCGTCCCTGCCTCTCCGCCTTGTTCCGCGAAGGCCTTATGATAGAGAGCGGCCTCGCTTTCGTTACGGCTGCCGCCGCAAAATCGGCAAGTGGTTCATAGAAACCACTGTAAGTTGGATCTTTTCGATTGTCAATGTATTTGCGGCATATGTAAATAGCGAGAGGGAACCCAGCCGGGTCCCCCCTCTTCCGCGAAGCGCGTTTTGCGTTCGTTAAGCGTTTTCCCGCTTCCTCCACTCTTCCACTACATTCGCAATGCCCGCTTGAATCGTCGGATACAAATACGTAAATCCGGCCTTTTTCAACTTCTCGTTCGAGAAGTTCGTATGGGCAGTTGCATATTCGGTCAGGACCGGTCCAAGCAGCATGCGGCACAGCCAGGTGGGAACATACCGCTTCTTGTCCGGCACGTTAAGAGCTTGAGCGGCGAGCGTCGTAATGTCCCCGCTCCGGATCGGCTTGTCGTCAACGAGAATATACTTCTCCCCGGGCTGCCCTGCATCCAGCAGAAATAGCAGGGCTCGGGAGCAATCATCGACATGGATAGGCGAAAAAATGGGGTTATGGCCTTTCAGACCGGTTACCGGTTTATTTTTCGCAAGAGGCTCCAGAAACAGCTGCGGGAACCAGGAGTCGGCCCCGTATACTTGCCCGGGAAAAGCGGTTACAATCGGAATCCCTTTGTCCACATACTGCGAAAGCACATCGACGGAAGGAGCGATGTAAGGCCCCCACCCTTTAGGCTCCGAGCGGAACGTTTCCCCGGCTCTTTCCCCTTCCCCGCTAGTCTATTCAGGCTCTAATAGCGTCCCGCATGACGCCATTTTACGAATCTGGTCGCTAGGCAAAACGAATCAGGTTACACCTTCCTTCGGGACATACGCTTTTCCCGAACGGCTATAGCGCCGAGGACTTGAGCTGAACCCATCAAACAAGATGCGCTCGCGCTTACGCGGTTGGCGGAAGCGCTCGCACCGTTCCAAATGATGTCCAATTCGCTTTAGCATCCCGAACAGGCAATGAAACAAGAGACGCCCTCTCCCGCTCTATTCCACGCAAAACCTGTAGCCGAACCCGCGCACAGTCACGACATATCGCGGATTTCCCGGATCCTGTTCGATCTTTTTGCGCAGATTGCGGATATGCACCATGACCGTACGTTCGTCGCTTTCGCGATCCCAGCCCCAAATGTGTTCGTACAGCTGGCGTACGCTGAACACCTGATTCGGGTTCTGAATGAAAAACGTCAGCAGCTGCTTCTCCTTGGCATACATGGGGATTGCGTTTCCGTCCACCCGCACCTCGTAATTGCCAAAGTCCACTTCCAGACGGCCATGCCGCCACAGCCGGCCGTCTTTGCGTCTTCCCGCGTCGGAAGCGGCGGCCAGAGCGGAGCGGCGAAGGTGGCCCGTAATCCGCGCCACCAGCATATTCGGGTTGAACGGCTTCACGACATAATCGTCCGCGCCGATCTCCAGACCGGCGATAATGTCGTCGCTCTCCCTTTTGCAGGTAAGGAAGAGAATCACGGCATCGGAACTGGCGCGAATACGCCGGCAAAGCTCCATCCCGTTCGTATCGGGAAGCATGACGTCCAGCACAAACAGATCGAATCGGTCTCTCAGGGCAAGCTCCATCGCCTGTTCCCCCGTTTCCGCGACGGACACCCGGTACCCCTCCTTGACCAAGTACAGCCGCACCAACTCGCGGATATCCGCCTCGTCCTCGACAAGCATAATATGCGCCATCGGTTATCCCGCCTCTCCCTCTAAGCTGCCGCCAGGCGATTCGTGCCAGGCCGGAAGCTTGAAATAAAACGTGCTTCCTTGACCCGGCTCGCTTTCCACGCCGATCGTTCCTCCATGCGCCTCGACGATTTCCTTGGCGATAGCGAGACCAAGTCCCGTACCGACAGCCCGGCGTTCCTTCGAGCCTTTGCCGCGATAGAACCGGTCGAAAATAAACGGAAGGTCCTCCTCGGGAATGCCTTCCCCGGTATCCGATACGCGCAAAACGACACTGCCCGGCTCCGGCTCATACCGCAGCTCCATCCGGATCGTCCCGCCTGCGGACGTGAACTTTGTGGCGTTAGTAAGCAAATTGGAGACGACTTGCTCCACCCGAAGCGGATCGCCCGAAAAAACGGCGATTGCGCCGCCGCTCTCCGGGCTCTCCTCAGCCGTCCCGAGTCCGCTCCACTCGAATTGCAGGCCGTTCGAATGAAGCTCAAGCTCGTATTTATCATAGATATGGCGAAAATAGTCTTCCGCCGGAAGCGGTTCAAAGAGAAACGCCATCTGCCTCGCTTCCAGCCTGGACAATTCCATCAAGTCGCCGATGATCCGGTCCAGATGCACGGTTTTCTCGTAAATCAGCCGCAAATATTTCGGATCTCCCGGGTCGATGACTCCGTCCATCATCCCGTTCACATAACCTTGGATAAGCGTAAGCGGCGTGCCGAGCTCGTGCGAAATGCCGGACATCAGGCGGCGTCGGGACCCTTCCAGCTGCGAGAGCTCGTCGTTGGCCTTTTGCAAGCCGGCCACCGACTGGCGAAGCTGCACGGTTCTTTCTTTAATTTTTTCTTCCAACGTTTCGTTGATGATTGCCAGCTCGTCGGAAAGCTTCTCCACCTGCTTGAAAGAACGGGAAAATTTGCGCGACAAAACGAACGATTGCATAAACAGCGCTCCGACCAAGCCGAGAGGAAACGAATCTCCCGTGGCAACGACATGATTGTAGTACAAAGTATCGTTAACGGCTGCAGCGATGAATAGAAAGAGCGCAACGCAGTTGGAACCGGCGGCTTCCTTCCTTCTTAGCAGCGCCAGAACGTATACGAAGGCGACATATCCGAAGCACAGTAATATCCATAGCTGAAAAGCAAGCATCAGACGAGTATAGAAACCGGCGGTTGTAGCAAGTACCGCCGCTGCGCAACAGACGCTGATCCAGACGGCGGCATTGCGCAGCTTTCTGCCCATTTCGCCGGGGTATTGGGCATATACGAGCGCCATGACCATGGCAATGCCGAGCAGTACGCCGAGATACTCCAGCTTAGCGCCCCATTCCCAGCTGATGTCCGGAAACAGCCGAATCGCCAGCGCCTCGCCTACGAACAGCGTCCGTACGGCAATGAGCAAACAGAGCGCGCCAAAAAACAGCGGCGATTTGTCTTTGCGTCTGAGCAGGAAAAGCACGAGGTGATACAACCCCATGATCGCAAGACTCGCCGACAGCGAGGCTTCGACCGTGACCCTTTTGTCCCGTTCGTAGCTCATTTGCTGCTCGCTCCCAAGCCGGATCGCCGCCCATAATCCGCCTTTTCGCTGAACGAAGTTGGAAACTTGCAGCACAAGCTCGATTTCCTGCTTATCCGGCGTAAACGTCACAATTTTGGCGTAGTTCCGCGGAATCATGCTGTCTCGGCTGGTCCCTACAGTGCCGTTCGAAGCGGCCAGGATGCCGTCGATCCAGAGGCGGTAGGCCGTGGCTACCCCTGAAATGTACAGCGCCTCATGCTTATGCAACTCTTCGGGAGCCAGTCCGATTCGCAGCCGATACGTCGCATATCCCTCGTTGGATAGAGGCTTGGCGTCGATCGTATAGCTGCGCCACTCCTTTGGCACTTTCACATAGGAGGGATTCAAGAGGGAGGACGGATCGTTCAGTTCATGCGGGTCCAAAAGCCGGTTCCAATAAAACTCCCATTCTCCATCCAGCGGAATGTCTCCATCCCGCTCCATGCTCCAGCCCGTTGCATCCAGTACACCGCGGACAGCATATGGCGTTTGCGCTGCAGCCCCGGCTTCGCCAGCGCAAAATACCGTGCCGACCAACAGTATAAGCAGCATTACGCTGTGAAGCGCGGACTTCCGCATCGGTTCCTCCCCAAATCGAGTCGAATCGCATCTACTGCTATTAGTTTAACATAAGCCTTACGAGCCGGGTGCACGAAATTGTTTAAGTCCCGCGCGGTTTCAAATCAAGCTTGTTCCACCACGCCTCAACCTTGCGAAACGTTTCTTCGCCGAGCAAAATGCCGTCATGAGTCAGGCCCGGAAGCACTTCGACTTTGGCATCGGTATGCAGAGCGAAGAGCGGGCCGTACTTCTCCGCCGCAAACTCTTCATCCCGCTCGCCGACGAGAACAAGCGACGATCCGGGCAGCGCCCGCAAGAACGGCTCGTAACGGAGCGGCGGCATGCGCGAAACGAGCAGACGGTAGCTGAGCGACAGCGTTTCCGTGCCGTCCAGCGTCTCCTCGGGCTTGTTGATTTGCATGACCGGCAATCCGCCCAGCGCCTGCACGCCTACCGCGTTCAGCATCATAAGTCCGATCAGACGAGGCATACTGAGACTGGTAAGCTGGCGGGCTTCTCTTTTTTATGGATGGGAGCGCTCGGCGGAAGCGCAGGCGAAAGCAGCAGGCAGGCATCGACAAGCGCTCCGTATTTGCCGGCTGCGAAACGAAGCGCCGTACCGCCCCCGGCCGAATGCCCTCCGAGTGCGATCGGCATCGACGGGTGATCCATATGGATGAAGCGGATCAAATCCGCCAAATCGTCTTCCAACTGGCCGACGTAATCGATATCCCCTCTTCTTTGCGGCCCTTCGCCGTATCCTCGGAAATTAGGTACGTATACGTGAGCCATCGCCCTTTGCGCTATCCGGCTTGCCAAAG
Source organism: Gordoniibacillus kamchatkensis (assembly GCF_000829455.1). GTDB lineage: Bacteria > Bacillota > Bacilli > Paenibacillales > NBRC-103111 > Gordoniibacillus > Gordoniibacillus kamchatkensis. The sequence continues at coordinate 4,434 of NZ_JXAK01000032.1, read as the reverse complement.
TATGAAGATACTTGCCGTCCACGCTGATGCCGTGCAGCAAAATGAACACCGGCTTGTCCGGAACGCCGCGAGCGGGATAGTATCGATACTCCAGTTCGGCCCCGTCTCTCGCCCTATATTTCGACAAAGCGGGAAGCCCGGACAAATCCTGGGTTATCGGCTCCGCCCCGAGCTGCTCCAAGGTCACTCTTTTCCCTTTAGGTGCAAACAAAAGAAGCACGCCCGCCGTTCCAAAATAGAGCATCGCTCCCCCAATGATCGTCAGCATAACGATCGGAATGAACATTCCCATAGTCCTCCAAAGTTATGATTGGAACGTATCCAAAACCGCTTTGATTTGCGGAATGCGGTTCAAAGCGTTTAGCAGAACGGTCAGAGCTTCTGCTCGCGTAGCGTTTTGTTTCGGCACGAAGCTGCCGTCCGCCATGCCGTTTATAATACCCGCTTGCGCGGCCGCGCGGATTTGCTCGGAAGCGTAAGAATCGCCCAGATCGGTAAAGCTGCCCTTATCGCCATCCTTTGGCAGCGCCTGAAGGTTCAGAACGCGCGACAGCATGACGACCATCTCCTCCCGGGAGATCGGTTTGTCAGGCCGGAAGGAGCCATCCCCGTAGCCGCCGGTAATCCCCGCATCAGCGAGCGTCACGATTACGGCTTGAGCCCAATGGCCGTTCAGATCGGAGAACGAAGCGTCGGCTTGGGAGCCGCCTGCCTGGATATCGAATGCGCGCGTCAACAGGAACGCGAATTCGGCGCGTGTAATTTGGTTGTCCGGCTTAAAGGTTCCGTCTCCGTAGCCGTGGGCAATGTCCAGCTCGGCAAAAGTGCGAATCGCCCGCTCAGCCCAATGTTGCTGCGTATCCGGGAATGGCTGAATGGCCGGGGACTGTTTGGCCGTTGCGGCTTTTGATTGGAAATAAGAAACGACAGCGGCAGCATCGACGACCTTTGACATGAAGTAGGAACCCGCAGCCGCAGCGCCTTCGTCTCGTTTCTGCGACAAGTCCGGCGCCGGCCCGGCATCCGTATGCGGTGGAGGGGTTACCGCCGAGCCCCCCGGTGCCGGGCTCTCCGGCACAGCGGCTCCCGCCCCCGGGCCATCCGATCCGGTGTCTCCCGGATCGGACGGGACAGTTGGCCGCATCGGTTCGGCTTTAATAACCAGCCGGAACGTTTTCGACCCTCTTGCCCCGTTCTTCGCAACTTCCGCCGTCAGCGTGACGTCCGCATTCCCGCTGCTGTAAGAAGGACGAATGACTGCCCCGCTGTTCGAAACAACCGCCGGCTTGCTGCTGCTCCATGAAATAACAGTACCGTTTGCACCTGTAGCGGGCAGCTTCAAGTTTCCGGTTACCCCGCTCTCGGAGTCGCCTGGCACATAGCCGATGGACAGGCCGGCCAAATCCCAAGTCACAGCCTGTGCGTCCAGCTCCTCTTGGGTCGGCCCCGGTGCGTCCTCCCTGTGAACGATAACGGTATATGGTTGCGTAGAGCCGTCCTGCGCGGTGACTACGATCTGAATCGTTCTATCCTCTGCGCCAAGCGCGATAGGCGGTATGGCTTGCCCGCTGACGGCCCCCTGTCCGTTAATGGTCAATGCGGCACGCAAATCATACACTGCCGCCGTGACGGAAACCGCACTCGCGTCAAAAGGCGCGGTTGCCTGGTAGGAAGTCACGTTTTCGTTAAAAGCGGGCTCGAGGGTCGCCCCGGAAATTTCAAGCGACGACAAGCGAGCGACGGAGCTCAATTTTCTAGTGATCTTCAACGTATACGATCGAATATGCACGCCGTCTTGAGCCGTTACGATAATAGGAATCTCATTCGTCCCGTACCGCAGCCGTATAGGCACCGCTTGCCCGCCGGACGCCGCCTGCCCGTTAACGGTCACGGTCGCGCCCGCATCCGCGGGCGATACGGCCGCCATGGCGGTCTCTTCGTCAGTGGAGACAAAGGCGGTATACAGACCGGCGGTTTCGGGCGACTCGCTCAAGGCAGTTCCGTCAAGCTGCACATCCGCCAAAGCGGTGTTGGCTGAAAGCACGGAAAACTGTACACTGCTTGCATTTCCCGACGTATCCGAAACTTTCAACACATAGCGGCCTGTGGCGCTGATCGGCGTACCGAGCGCATATCCTGCAACCGGCGCTCCATCCCGGCTGAGCTCGACACTTGCGATATCCGAATCGGGGGAATCCGGCGCCACTGCGGATGTATAGCTGGCCTGGTCCGTCACTCCCGTAATAACGGGGGCGGTCACATCCTCGATTTGAATTTGGAACGGCTTCTCATAGATGTTTCCTGCGGAATCGGTTACTTGCACCCGAATGCGGTAAAGGCTTTTCGCCGAAGCCCGAAAAGTCGCATTCGTCACTAATTGGCCGCCCGAAATCGCAAAGCTGGAGTTATCATCCGCACCGGTGCCGTCGGCCAAGCTGAAGGTAAACGTATCTCCCGCATCCGCATCGGCCGCTGTCAAGCTTCCGACCGTCGTCCCGATCGCCGCATCTTCCCTTACGCTTGTCCGGGATAGCATGATATCGTAAGGCGCTGACGTACGGTAAACCTGAAGCGTATAATCCTGATGGACACCCGGGATCTGACCGAATATTTGCAGGATTATCGTGTTGTCTCCTGACGATAAGGGAACGCTGACCGTCTGGCCGTTCGCGACCGGATTGCCTCCCAACTTGATTGCAGCTGCCGAGTCTTCAAGCGTCGGCGTGATGGCAAGCTGGTTGACCGATTGGGCGACGGTCGCCGTATAGTATGGCTGGCCGGGTGCAAAATCCGGCTGCAACTTTCCGCTGTCGATCGTCAGATGGGACAAGTTTTTGGAAATGTCCCGGTTCACGGTCACCGTATACGTCTTCGTTGTCCCGTCCTGGGCCTTCACCACGATATCGATCGGATTGGGACCCACACTCAAAGAGACATTCATGGCTGCATTGTTTGCTGCAGTCTGACCGCCAATCGTCAGCCCCTGCGCCTTCCCGTCCGCGAGGGCTGCTTTGATGCCGATCGAATTTACCTCATTCGAAACGTTTGCCGAGTAGCCTGTTACAGCCGCAGAAAAAGAAGGGCTTAGTGAAGCTTGTCCCACAGTCAGAGCGGAAAGATTCGCATTGCTGCTCAAGCGATGATAGATCGCGCCGTTTGTCCCCACCGCCGTATATAACCCGCCATTCGATTCGATAATGGCATTGAAGTCAGGGCCGCCTGCGACCGACTCGTCCGTCCAGTTGCTGCTGCCGTTGGGAGAAGTGAGCACGGTTCCGTTATTCCCCACAATGACATATGAGTTAGGATAATCGCTTGCTATGCTTGTAAATTTCCTTCCGGCCACGCTGTCGGGAAATCCGGTAACCTTGTAAATGGATTTCGAATCCGGCCAAACCATATAAACTGTATTGTTGTCGCCAAGCACGTAAAAGACCCCAAGCTGCACAACGCCGTTCAAGTTTTCCGACGTGCCGAGCGAAAGGGCTTGCCAGTTCTCTCCACTATCAGTGGAATACCAGCATGCGCCCCCCGAGCCTACCGCAATAAACATGCCGTTGGGGGAGAAGGCCGTGCCGGTGAAAGAGGGCGCCGACCCCGAAGGGACGCTCGCGGGCGTATGCCAGCTCGTTCCGCCGTCCGAAGAAACGACGATCGTACCGTTGTCCCCTACAGCCACAATCGTATTGTCCATCTGTGCGGAAGAAACGGATTTTAATTCCGCATTGACCCCTACGTTATGCCTATTCCACGTCGCCCCGTTATCCCAAGATGTGAAGGCAACGGCAGCGCCGGTTACGGTGTCCGTTCCGACAGCGACGAACGCAGCAGCTTGGAACGAAAATACTACCCCGTTCAGTCTCGCATTCGAAATGGTTGTTACCTTCGTCCAGGTTTTGCCGTCCGAGGAGTTCAGCACCTCTCCGGCTTTATCGACGGCCACGAATTTTCCGTTATATTCAACTCCCGTCAAATCGCTGGCAGTAATCGCTGTATCGCTTCCCCAGCTGTACTCTGCCGCTTGCGCACGTTTTTCAAACAGCGGCGTTCCGGCCGCCCCCCCGATGAACAAAATGCCGGCTATGAACAGCCGCAGCCCTCGTGAAACCCAATCTCTCATCTTCCCATGCACGCTCCCGATGTTCATTCATCTTGCATGTACTCCCAACAAGGTATAAGAATAGTGCCGTCAGTTTAAATTTGGTTTAAAAATAAATCCCCGGGTTGCCCAAGAAAGGCAGAACGGAGGATGGAAATGTAGGCCTTGGAGCGTAGCGTGCGCCTTTGAACTCGTGTTCCCACCTTTACTTTCCCTGTTCGAGGGAACACGAGTGTGGGCGATGCCGGAGACCCACATTTCCAATCCGCAGTGCAGCCATATCTTCTGTAACCTGAAACCTGCTTGAAAAGTGGTCCAATAAAATTCATCATTAT
>NZ_JXAK01000031.1 GCF_000829455.1 Gordoniibacillus kamchatkensis | reverse complement strand
CCATCGGGTACTTCACGCCCAATCAACGAGAACGTATGTACTACACAGCTGCGTGATTTTCTCGATTCTATGTGTCCAATCTATTGACAGCGGTGCACTTAACGATAGACTCATGCGGCGAAAGTAACCGGAGGACGGCGACTTCTCTAATCCTAATTACGAGAAAGAAACCTGTACCCTATCCCCGGCTCCGTGACGATATATTTCGGCCTGGTAGGGTCTTCCTCCAGCTTCTTCCGCAAATGGCCGATGTACACGCGCAAATAATGGCTGTCCGATTCATGGTGATGGCCGCCCCAGACTTGCTGAAGCAACTGCCGCTGAGTAACCACCTTACCGGCGTTGGCGGCTAATATTTTCAGGAGATCGTACTCTGTCGGCGTCAGCTTCAACCTTTCACCGTTAAGTTCAACCGCCCGGTGAGCCAAATCGATCACGAGGTCGCCGAACTGAAGGATAGGCTCGTTCACGGATTTTGCCACATGGCGGAGCGCCACGCGAATTCTGGCTACTAGCTCTCCCATGCTGAACGGTTTCGTGACGTAGTCGTCAGCCCCGCCTTCCAATGCGGTGATTTTGTCTTCTTCGCGTTCCTTCGCCGTCAGCACAATAATCGGTACACTCGACCAGTCCCGGATACGCTTAAGGACATCCATTCCAGACATATCGGGGAGACCCAGATCCAACACAATTAAATCGGGATGAATGATGACGCTTGCAATACGCCGTCTTCTCCGGTGGTTGCTTCGTGAATTTCAAAATGATGGGCCTGCAAGGTGACTTTAAGCAGCTTTTGTATCTGGGGCTCGTCATCAATGACCAGAATGCGCGCCCCATTTTCGGTGATTGTCATGGTTGTTCGGTTTCCCCCTCTGGAGGTAGCGGACTCGGTTTGCTTTCTTCATTCAAGGGTAAAGAAATCATAACCTTCGTTCCTCTGTCAACATTCGGTTGTGCCGTAATTAACCCCCCGTGCAGTTCGACGATTCCTTTGCAAATCGCCAGTCCCAAGCCGGTGCCGGGTACATGTCTAGTTGCTTCGGCACGATAAAACTTGTCAAAAATGCGTTCCCGGTCAGCCGCCGCGAGACCGATTCCGGCATCCGCGACGGCGATAACGACACTGCTCTCTTCCGTCTTGACGGATACGTCGATGTTGCTATAATCAGGGGAAAATTTGATGGCATTGCTTATGACATTAACCAGCACTTGCTCCAGCAGCACCTCGTCTCCGAGAATCATCGGGATATGATCCGGCAACTCAACTCGGATGTTTCGATGCTGCTGAAAATCCTTCACCTGCGCAAGCACGACCCCTATAATGTCCTCAACATCGCACCATTTTTTACGCAGATGGAGCATGTCGCTTTCCAGCTTGACCATGCCGAGCAGGTTCGTAACAAGGCGATTCATGCGCAGTGCCCCGTCTCGGATTGTAGCGAGCAGATCCAGCCGATCCTCAGGCGAGAATAGCCGATCTCCTTCGATTAATCCTGTCACGGAACCGATAATGGTCGCCAGCGGCGTTCGCAGCTCATGGGAGACGGAATCGAGCAATGCCGTCCGAAGTTTTTCCGATTCCGCCATCAAATGCGCAAGCTTCGCCTCCTCGGCCAGCTTGACACGTGCAATTGCGCTTGCGGCAAGCCCACATAGAGCCTCCAACAAGCGGACGGTATCAGGCGAAAGAACGGCATGCGAACTCTCGAGATTGACGGATAAGACTCCGTATATACGGTCCTCGGTACGCAATGGAACGTAAAGTCCCGACGATTCTCGCAACGTGTTGGACCCTTTCCCCGCTATTTCCCCATGCTGATAAACCCACTTTGCGATGACCATTTCCGAATCGGACTGCCCCAACTGGGAGTGTACGAAAGAAGAGGCCGATAATCTCAGTTCGTTCTTGTCATCAGGCAAATAAATGGCAACCGGAGTGCCGGCCATCTGGGATACTTGCCGGGAAACGTTCTCCAGAAGGGAATGAATGTCTGTAATCGCGCTCATTTGTCGGCTCAACGCATAGAGCGAGGCCGTATGTGCTTCTCTTTGCTTCGAGAAGCGCAGCTGTTCCTTCAACCGGGCAGCCAGACTTCCGGTTAATGCAGCTACCGCCAAAAACACGACAAAGGAGACCAAATAACGCAAATCCGCTACGGTAAAGCTCAGGAAAGGCGGTACAAAAAAGAAATCAAAAGCCAGGACGCCTAAGGCCGCCGCGTAAAAGGATGGCCCGATTCCTCCATAAACAGCGCTTAACAATACGGGGATTAAATACAAGAGCGCTATATTCACTAACTCGAACGTCAGCCCGAAAGGATGGAGGATAACGGTTAAAAGCGCAATGCTTACCGTGATCCAGGCATACGACTTCAGGGAAAATGACCGGTAGCCCCGTAACGGGGCTCTCGGTTCCTGGTCAGACTTGAGGCTTGCAGGGATGACATGGACATTAATGCCATGACTGTTCCGAATGATCTGCTCCACAACGGAACTGCGGAGCCATTCCCCGATCCGGGACCGGAGCGGCTTCCCGATAATCATTTGTTTCACATTGCGGCTGCGCGCTAAAGAAAGCAGTTCTTCGGCGATATGATTTCCCGATATGGTGACGACCTCTGCGCCAAGCTCTTCCGCCAGCTGAAGATTCCGTGAGAGCTGATCCTGCTTCTCCTTGTCTTTCGAAAACCCTTGCGGCGTTTGAACGTACACGGCAATCCAATCCGATTTGAGGCCCGCGGCCATTTGGCGCCCCATGCGAATTAACTGCTTCGAGAAGGGGCTGGCGCTCACGCACACCATGACCTTTTCGGCTACGGGCCAAGGACCGGAAATTTTCTTTGCCTGCATATATTGCTCAAGCTGACTGTCAACCCGCTGCGCGGCATAACGGAATGCCATTTCCCGCAAGGCGTCGATGTTGCCAGCGCGATAAAATTTCCGCTGAGCTTCTCTTTCACTCTCGTTAAGTCCGGCACGATTGAATCGCTGTATGATTTCATCCGTCGGCGCATCGACCAATTGGATGCGATCCGCTTGCTCGAGGAACGTATCGGGTACTGTCTCCACCACGTTCCAGCCGATAATCCGCGAGACGATATCGTTAAGACTTTCCACGTGCTGAATATTGAGCGTAGCGTACACGTCAATGCCGTGGCCCAGAATAGTCTCTACATCCAAGTAACGCTTCGGCCTCATGGCGTTCGGCCCGTTTACGGGTTCAAGGTTATCGACCAGAACGAGCCCGGGACGCTTTTGAATGATTCCTTCCGTATCCATGAGTCCGTTCTTCTTGGACAAGACAGGGAATTGAAGCTTGGCATTCAAGCTCTTCGTATCGGGGTAAGCGGCCGCTTCCATCCATCCGAGCAAAACATCGATGCCCTGCTCTCTCTGCTTCTCTGCAGCGGTCAGCATGGCATAGGTTTTGCCTACGCCGGCGGCGGCGCCGAGAAACAGCGTTAATTTCCCTCTCTTCGCAAGCTCTGATACCAATTGTCTCACATCCTGCCGATTCTCTTGCTCCAGTTCATTATAACGCAAGGTTCGGATCATAATCCGCTACAATTAAGACATCTCTATGCCTGGATTGACGGATAAGACGATTCACCACGGAGCCTTTCCACAGCTCTTCCCAGAAGCCTAGCTTCGATTGGCCGATTACCAGCTGCGTAGCTTCCACTTCATCCGCCTTTATGCGCAGCACTTCGGCAATTTTCTGCGCGTACTGGCCCTCGTGAACGATGAATTTTCCGCCGAGGCGAACCGTCAGCTTCTTAAACGCCTCGAGTCTTAACTTGAGTTCCTCGGATAACGGTCCTCCTGCATGCACATAATTGACATACCAGGCGGCTTTCAGCCTGTAGGCGGTGCGAAATCCGCGGCGAATCAAACGATCGGCGTGAGGAGTGGAATTGACGCACACGAAAATCACCTCCTTGCGCCGCCACGGGCCGCGAAGGGAGCTTTCCTCGCCGGGTATAACCTCAAGAAAGATCCCGCGTTCCTGAAGCAGCTCGTCGCGGACGGGCACCTTGTCGCCAATCATACGATGACGCACCGCGATTTCAATACGCTTTCCGACGACGAGATCAAGAAGGAGATCGCCGATTTCGAGAAGCTGTACAAGGACATTACGGGCAGCGCCGTTAAGCCGTTTTTCCGCTTTCCTTACGGTCGTTACAACCGCCATGTGCTGAGCCTCGTATCCGATCTCGGTTATACGTCCGTATTTTGGTCGACGGCGATGAAAGATTGGGAGCCGCGCAAGCATCCCGACGATCCGCTGAACGATATCATGGCCAATCTGCATGACGGCAACGTCATCCTCATGCATCAAGGGTCGAAGGAAAACATCGAGGCGCTGGACAAAATCATCAAGGCGATCAAGGACAAAGGATACGAATTCGATACGGTGGACCATTTGCAAGCCCCGCCCCGGTCTTAAGTCTCGGGCGCGCACTCCGCGCAGGCAATGTTCTGGATATAACGGCGTATTGCCTCCCGGGCGGCGATGAGGTAACATATCGTATTGTCTCTTTGTGACAGCAATCCGACATGCGCCGCCCGAACGTGCCTCCGGTACGTTGCCGGGCCGTCAGGCATATGTTACAGGGATGCCTCACCATCAAAGTGGAGAAGGAAGCGTGGACCCGTGCAGCATGCGATAGCCATCTTAGATTCAGGCGTCGGGGGCTTAACCGTTGTGAAAGAAATTATGCGGCAGCTTCCGCAAGAGAAAATCATCTATTTCGGCGACACCGCCCGCTCGCCTTACGGGCCGCGTCCCGCCGACGAGGTGCGCCTGTTCACCCGGCAAATCGTTGACTACCTCGCGCAATTTGCGCCGAAAATGATCGTGATCGCCTGCAATACCGCCACTGCGGTAGCGCTGGACGATATTCGCCGGCATGTCGGCATTCCGGTCGTCGGCGTCATCCACCCTGGCGCACGGGCGGCCATCAAGTCGACCCGAAGCGGCATGATCGGCGTTATCGGGACCGAAGGCACGATTCGCAGCGGCGCCTACGAGCAAGCTCTAAAGCGTATTTCGCCGGGGCTTCAGGTGTTTAGCCTGGCGTGCCCGCGGCTGGCACCCTTCGTCGAGCGCGGCTTGTTCGGCGCCGATGAAGCGGAAGACGTCGTGCGCAGCTCGCTGGAGCCGATCATGAATGTGCCGATGGATTGCCTCATTCTCGGCTGCACCCATTACCCGTTTCTGGCAGATGCGATCGGGCAGGTGATGGGGCCAGGGGTAAAGCTCATTTCTTCCGCAGACGAAACGGCGCGCGAAGTGAGCGCCATCCTTTATCATAAGGGCTTGCTATCGGAGTCGGCGGACATTCCGCTTCATCAGTTTTTTTGCAGCGGCGATCCCGCGCTGTTCAAACAAATCGCCCAAACGTGGCTGTCCGAGCAAATCTCGATCACGCCCGTCATCTGGCAAGTGCCCAATATCGTATAATCCTGAGCTGCCCCCGCCGCTCCCGGAGCGCGACGGCAAGCTCAAAAACCCCGCTCGAGCGAGCGGGGTTTTTGGCTTTAAAGCGACCTGAACTGCTCCGGGCTCATGCCCACGGCGGTCCGGAACGCCCGGTATAACTGGCTCGTGCTCGCGAATCCGAGGCTCAAGCTAATGTCCGTAACCGACATCCGGGTTGTCCGCAGCTGGCGCTTCGCTTCCTCGATCCGCACTTGCAGCACGTACTGGTAAGGCGACAAACCGGTGGCCGATTTGAACGAGCGTATAAAATGATACCGGCTTTGCAGCGCGACCGACGCCAGCTCGTCAACGGTCAAGCAAGAGCGGAAGCGGGCCCGGATATACTCGATTGCGCGGGCGATGTGCGGATCGTTCTTGTTTGGCGTGGAAAGGGGGCCGTCGCTTGGCGGGATGCTTCCTGTCAGAACGCGGCTCATGTAGGAGACCACAAGCGATTCCGTCTCCTGCTGGGCGAGCGGGTCCGCAGCATCGCGCATGAGCAGCTGCTCGGCCCATGCCCGGAACCGGACCTGCAGCTCTTGTGCGTTAATATACGGCCTCGGAGCCAGCCCGTCTGCCGGGAAGCCCTCGGGCATCCGGTCCGACTGCAGCTGAATGATGATGACGCCGGACTTGCCGCCGAGCCGAAAATGGTGCTCTTCGCGTGGGTGCTGCACGCGGGCGCACCCTTCGCCGAGCCGATATTCGCGGCGTTCCTGCGTAAACTGGCACGTGCCGTGAATGGGCACGGTCAATTGAACGCGGTCGTCATGAAAGTGGGGGTCGTTCGTAAACTCGTCCTCGATGCGCCACAGCTCCATCGCGGGCGTCTTGATTCGGATTTGCATAGACGTTCACCTGATGACAGTATAGCAAAAATTGCTTGATTTCGTAGCAACATTCGCGACGACATCAACCTCTCGCTTTTTTAAGATATAGAAAAAAGAAGGAGGAGAGACGCTTATGCTGCCGCAATCGTCAACGGATGCGCCGCAATTCCGCATGGAGCAAGCGGCCGAACGGACGCGGACGTACTCGATGTACGCCCTTGTCGGAGTGAGCCTCGCACACTTGTTCAACGACGCGATGCAAACGGTCATTCCGGCCGGGTTCCCGCTGTTTCAGCAACAAATGAATTTGAGCTTCAGCCAAATCGGATGGGTGGCGTTCGTTCTGAATGTCACGGCATCGCTCCTTCAGCCGCTCATCGGCTACTATACGGACAAAAGGCCGATGCCCGCCATGCTTCCGGCAGGAATGATATTTTCGCTTGCCGGAATGATCGGCTTGGCCAGTTCCGCGAATATGACCGCGCTGCTTTTGTCCGTCATGGCTGTAGGTATCGGCTCGTCCGTGCTTCATCCGGAATCTTCGCGCGTCGCCCATTTGGCCGCAGGCAAAGGCAGAGGGCTTGCCCAGTCCGTTTTCCAGGTCGGGGGGAATACGGGCCAGGCGCTCGGACCGTTGCTGGTGGCCCTTCTTCTCGTTCCAAAAGGCCAGCAAGGATTTGTGTGGCTGTCGCTTCTTGCCTTGGCGGGCATTGCAATCCAAATCGGGGTCAGCCGTTGGTATAAGTCCGGAATCGCGATAGACCGCGTGGGCCATAAAGAGAAGACGGTACGGCAGCCGGCAAAACTAAGCGGACAAGCCGACCGGAAAACGACCGTTTTTGTCATCGGCGTGCTCATCCTGCTGCTGTTTTCCAAGTTCGTTTATTTGGCCGGAATGAACGGGTTCTATTCGTTCTATTACATGAACCGGTACGGGCTGCCGCTCGCTAACGCCCAGTTGTGCCTGTTCGTCCTGCAGTTTGCCGGCATGCTCGGTACGCTGCTCGGCGGTCCGCTGGCCGACCGGATCGGCAGGAAGAGCGTCATCTGGTTTTCGATTTTCGGCACCGCGCCGTTCGCCATGCTGCTGCCTTACGCCGGTCCAACCGCCTCGCTGCTGCTTTGCGTGCCGATCGGCCTGATTTTGATGTCGGGCTTCTCGGTCATTATCGTCTACGCGCAAGAAATGCTTCCGGGCAAAGTGGGCACCGTGGCGGGACTGTTTTTCGGGCTGTCGTTCGGGATGGGCGGCATCGGATCCGTCGCTCTCGGATGGCTTGCGGATGCGACTTCCGTGACGCTCGTCATCCGGCTTTGCGCATTTTTGCCGCTGCTGGGCATCGTAGCCTTTTTGCTGCCGAAGGACAGGCGCGGCTGACGCGAATCGCACGTACCAATCATAGGAAATGAACCGGCTCTATGCCGGTTTTTTTATCGCTCCATCGGTAAGTATAAGCTGCGCCTATACGTAGGCGGAATCCGCTACGAGACGTTGAGCTGGAGAAATGGCGCGCAACAAGGCTAACTTCGTACAGCTTGCTTAACGCTTTGGCGTTAAGCTGGAGGAGAAAATGGTGAACAACAAGGCTAACGTCGTACAGCCAGCTCAACGCTTTGGCGTTAAGCTGGAGGAGAAATGGTGAACAACGCACCTAACGTCGTACAGCCTGCTTAACGCCGGGAAACGCGTTCGTCTTAAGGACGGCGTAAACCGTCTCCTCTTGCTTGCCGGCGGAATACACTGTAGCACAACGAAACGTTGCAGGGGAGGATCGGGCGAGGTGGAACGATCTATTGTCGAGTCGGCAGCGGCTTACGATTACGGCGCGTTTCGGCGCGATTTGGCATTGCTGGCGCAGCGGTACGGCCAGCTGCGGACGGAAATGCTCGGCTGCAGCGTGATGGGGAGAGAGCTGCTGTGCGTGCGGCTCGGCTCGGGACCTAGGCGCGTCCATATCAATGCGGCGTTCCATGCCAACGAATGGATTACTTCCCTCGTGCTCATGAGCGTGTTGGAGGAGCTGGCCGGCGCCGACGAGCAAAATTCCTTGTTCGCCGGACGGTCCGCCCGGCGGCTGCTGGCAAACAATACGCTGTGGCTTGTGCCGATGGTGAATCCGGACGGGGTCGAACTTGTGCTGCATGGCCCTTGTTCTGCGCCCCCGCTGCAGTGCGGGCTGCTCGCGCAGAATGGAGGCTCTTGCGATTTTAGCGGCTGGAAAGCGAACATTCGCGGGATTGATTTGAACGATCAGTTTCCGGCCCATTGGGAGGAGGAGCGTGCCCGCCGCTTTGTGCCGGAGCCTGGCCCGCGCGATTACGGCGGAGAAGCGCCGCTCACCGAGTCGGAGGCGCAGGCGATCGCGCTGCTTACTCTCGACGTGGATTTTCACCGGGCTATGGCGCTGCACACGCAGGGCGAAGAAATTTATTGGAATTACCGCGAATGCGAACCGCCGGAAGCGGAAGTTCTCGCCGCGCGGATGGCCGCCGCCAGCGGCTATAAAGCCGTGAAGCTGGCGGACAGCGACGCCGGGTACAAAGATTGGTTCATTCAGCTATACCGCCGGCCCGGCTTTACGATCGAGCTCGGCTGTGGCGTCAACCCGCTTCCCGTATCGCAGCTTCCGCAGCTGCTGGGAGCCGCTAGGGCGATCATCGGCGAACTGCTGGAAGATTGACGCCGATGCGGCCAGTCCCGGCAAAAATGTCCGAGCCGCCCTTGCACCAATGGGCTCCCGCTCACCATATATTGCTGCATACACGTTTCGGAGGAGGGCACAGAGATGGCGGGAAGCAAGGGCGGGCATAAACCGAAAAAGAAAAAGGAAGGCGCTTCTGGACGGGCCCAATACACGATGAGGATTGTCGATTCGGCCACGTGCGCCGTATGCAAAACGCCGTGCGCGCGCGGCCTCGATTATTTGGCGCGGATGTCGCAGCCGGGCGCGGTCGGCAGAGGGGTACCCTGCATACTGACGCGCAAGCGGGTCAACTGAAGGGCAAGGCCGCAAGCAGCGCGGCAAAAAGACCGGTCTGCCGCCTCGAGGCTGTGCAGACCGGTCTTTTTTGAAAATTGTATTCATCGGGCAACTCGCTTGTCTTTTATTGGGCAGAGCGAGCGCCGGCTGCAGGGCGGGGTTTGGTGGGCGAGCTTCTTATTATGGAGCCGGATATGCTCTTGGGGCCGGCATGGTGTTGTTGCATGAGGTTGCAAGGAAGGCCTCGCCTCTGTACGATGGTGAAACAGAAGACGATGGGGCCGGACAGGAGCAATCTTCACAAAGTCCAAGGTTCTTAATTCAACGACTTGGGGGGCGCTGATTGGGAATGAAACGACGAATAACGGCGTTTAAAGCCCTGACATTCGCTAGCTAAGACGTTTGTTCTCTCTGCATGGAATTTTCAGTCGCTGATCGTCTTTTCCCCATAAAACCGGCTCCGGATCCGTCATGAAAGTCGCTAACTAACGAACATGTTCGTTATTTCACCGCAATGTCGAACGGATATGCGGTTGGGCGCTTGGGTAACTTCCTAGATCACGTCGACTCGGAACTGCGAGCCGGATTCCCCCTGCATTTGGGATATTCATGCGATTTGCAGGCAAAACCGGGCGGAGGCAGGATTTGCGACGGCGATTGTCGAACGATAAGGACTGAATGATAGCCTGAACCGTAGCTTTAGCAAGCAAGAACCAAGCAACACGCATGAGAGACAACCGAAGCAAGCAAGCAACCGAAGCAACACGCATGCGGGACAACCGAAGCAAGCCAGAACCAAGCAACACGCATGAAGATCAACCGAAGCATGCATTTAACCAAGCAACACGCATGAACAGCAGCCCGGCACGCGCCAAGTTTACCGTCGCTCCCGGAAGCCTATACTACGGATACACTTCTTGCCCGCAATAAGGAGGGAACGCGAATGTTCAAAACGGTGCGGTGGTGGTCGCTGCGCAGATGGGGACGGGCCGTCGCTCGCGTGTGGCGCATCATCCGGTCGCCGCAAGTGCCGCTCCGCGTGAAGCTGCTGTTTGTCGTACCCGTGCTCCTTTATTGGGTGCTGCCGGATGCGCTGCCGGGCCTGCCGTTCGACGACATTGCCGTGACGCTGCTGCTGACGGGCTGGTTCGCTTCCTATACGGAACGCAAATATCCGCATTTGTAACGGGAGAAAGTATGAGGTCATGGCTTTGATGGAATATCCAAAATTCGAAAACCGCAAAATTTACGAAAAAATTGCCGCGCATTTGGAAGAACAAATTGCCGGCGGCGTCCTGAAGCCCGGGGACAAGCTGCCGTCGACGAAAGAGCTGTCCGAGTCGTACCAAGTCGGACGCTCCACGATTCGTGAAGCGCTGAGCGCGTTAAAAGCCAAAGGGCTGCTGGACATTCATCAGGGCGAAGGGAGCTACGTGCGCAAGGTTGAGCCTGGCGACGTGCAGCTGCCGAAATTGGCAACGCTGCTGCTCAGCAAGGAGTCGGTGCTGGAGCTGCTGGAAGCGCGCAAGGCGCTGGAGACGGCGAACGCCGGCATCGCTGCGGCCAAGCGGACGGAAGCCGATCTGCCTCGTTCGAGCGCGTGCTGAAGACGATGGAGGCGAACCTCGGCAACGAAGAAGAAGGAGAACGGGCCGACGTCGAGTTTCACCGGACGCTCGCGGCGGCAACGCACAACTCGATTATGATGCGGCTGCTCGAGTCGATATCCGGCCAGATGGAGCTTGCGATCCGCGAAACGAGACGGCTGCAGATGTACGCCGACAAAGCGGTCTCGAAGCAGCTGTGGATGGAGCATAGCGCGATTTACTGCGCGGTGCGGGACGGCTCTCCGGAAGCGGCGCAGCAGGCGATGCGCGATCATTTGCTTCATGTGGAGCGGATGTTGGAGCCTTTTTTGCTCCAGCAGAAAGTATAAGCATCGCCTATACTCAGGCTGATTCCGCCACTAGGCGTTAAGCTGGAGGAGTAAACGGCGAGCAACGGGCAGGCGTCGCACAGCCAGCTTATCGCATCGGCGTTAAGCTGGGAGAGTAGCGGCAAGCCAATGTGCGGGGCGTCTCTCAGCCAGCTTAAAGCCGGGAAACGCGCTCGTCCTAACGGACGGCGTAAGCCGGTTCCTCTTGCTGCGTCATAAGCATTAGCCGCTCATAGAATCGCCCGGTTCCGCTGCGATAAACGCGCCCGCCCTAAGACGGCGCATGCCGCTTCCTCTCGCATTCGCATTCGCGGAGCGGCCGTGTTCGCGGAAAAGGGGCTTCCCAACATTCAACTTATCTGATAACCTGATAACAGGATCATTTTAGGAGGCGAACCCCTTTGACAGTATCGCTATTCATTACGTGTTTGGCCGACATGTTTTACCCCGAGGTCGGGGAGAGCATGGTGCGGCTGCTGCACCGGTACGGCTGCGAGGTCGATTTTCCGGAGGGCCAGACGTGCTGCGGGCAGCCGGCGTTCAACAGCGGCTATCAGGACGAGGCGCGCGAGGTGGCGCGGCGGCTAATCCGCGCTTTCGAGCACAGCGACTACGTCGTCTCGCCGTCTGGCTCGTGCAACGGCATGATTCACCATTATTATCCGCATTTGTTCCGGAACGAGCCGGAATGGGCGGCGAAGGCGGAAGCGTTCATCGCCAAGACGTACGAGTTTTCGCAGTTTATGGTGAACGTGCTCGGCGTAACCGATCTCGATGCGGAATTCCCTGCGAAGGCTACGTACCATCCTTCATGCCACGGCTCGCGGCTGCTCGGCATCAAGGACGAGCCGGCGGCGCTGCTGAAAGGAGTGCGCGGCCTGGAGCTTGTGGAGCTGCCGCATAAGGAAGATTGCTGCGGCTTCGGGGGTACTTTCGCGGTGAAAATGGCCGACATGTCGGAAGCGATGATATGCGACAAAGCAAACAATGTGGTTTCAACCGGGGCGGACGTTTTGGTCGGGATGGACATGGGCTGCCTGATGAATATCGAAGGCAGGCTGAACAAGGAAGGCCGGCCGATCCGCGTCATGCACCTCGTTCAGCTGCTGGAGGAAGGAGTGAACAGGCGTGAGCGAAACCGCGTATAGCATGGCCGATCCCGAGCTGGAGCCGATCGGCAGCGGGCTGAAGAAACGGACGGAGCGGGCCCTGGCCGACGAGTTTTTGCGCAAGGCCGTCAAGTTCACGACAGAGAAGCTGAAAAACAGCAGGCTAAGCGCTATCGCCGATATCGGCCATTGGGAAACTTGGCGCGAGCGGGCCAAAGCCATTCGCTCGCATACGATCGCGCACCTCGACTACTATTTGACGCAGTTTTCCGACAACGTCGCCCGGGCGGGAGGGCATGTCCATTTTTGCGCCTCCGCGGAAGAAGCGGTGCGGCAGTTCATCGCTATCGCCGAAGCGAAAAAGGCGAAGCTCGTCGCCAAAGGCAAATCGATGGTGTCCGAAGAGATGCATCTCAATCACCGGCTGGAGGAGCTCGGCATCGAGGCGATAGAAACCGACCTTGGCGAGTACATTTTGCAGCTGGCCAGGGAGACGCCGTCGCACCTCATTATTCCGGCAATTCACAAAAACAAGCAGCAGATCGCCGACCTGTTTACCGCCGACGGCGGCGAGCCGATGGAGCCGCAGACGCAGGTGCTGGCGGCGTACGCCAAGCGCAAGCTGCGGCAATATTTTCTGGAGGCGGACATCGGCCTTACGGGCTGCAACTTCGGCGTGGCGGAGACCGGTTCGATTACGCTCGTCTCGAATGAAGCAACGGCCGGATGGTGTCGACGCTGCCGAAAACGCATGTCGTCATTATGGGCATGGAGCGGCTTGTACCGACGCTGGAGGACCTCGAGGTCGTGCTGAATATGCTGGCACGCAGCGCTACAGGACAGAAGCTGACGGTATATACGTCCTTGATTACGGGCCCGCGGCGGCCGGAAGATTTGGACGGACCCGAGGAGCTGCACGTCATCGTGCTCGACAACGGGCGGTCGGCGCAGCTCGGCGACCCGATGTTCCAGGAAGTGCTGAACTGCATTCGCTGCGCGGCGTGCCTGAACGTGTGCCCGGTTTATAAGCAAGTCGGCGGCCATACGTACGGCAGCGTGTACAGCGGGCCGATCGGCGCCGTCTTGACGCCGCTGCTGAAGCAGGACATGAAGGAAGCCGGGCAGCTCGCCTATGCATCAAGCTTGTGCGGAGCGTGCTACGAAGCATGCCCGGTCAAAATCCCGCTGCACGACATGCTCGTGCACCTGCGCCACCGCAAAGTGAAAATGGGCTACGCGCCGCCACTGGAAAAGCTGGCATTCAAAGTGTACGCCACGACGTTCGGCAGCGTGAAGCTGTACCGAATGGCGGCAAAATCGGCCTATTTCGGCCTGAAGCCATTCGCGCGCGGCGGTGCGATAAGACGGCTGCCGGGGCCGGGAGCCGGCTGGACGCAGTCGCGCCTGTTCCCGATGAAGCCGAAGCAGTCGTTCCGCGACCGTTGGGAGGCGCTGCAGCGGGAGCTGCAGGCGGCGCCGCAGACGAAGGCGGCGAAAGCTGCGGGGCAGCAAGTCGAAAAGGGGCGGATCAAGCATGATGGATAAGCATACAATGCTGCAAGGCAGCATTAACGGCCGCGAGGCGTTCATGCGCCGCATCGCGAACCGGCTTGGCCGCGGCGAGCCGCTTGCCTCGGCGCCGCAGCGCGACGTGCGCGGCGTGCCGGAGCATTACGCCGTAGTCAAGCTTGGCATGAGCGACAACGTGCAATTGTTCCTCGAAAGCTGGTCCGCATTGAAGGGTCAGGCGCTCGTCGTCAAGGAGGCCGAAGCGCCGCAAGCGATCGGCGCCTGGCTGCGGCAAATCGCCGCGGAACACGGCGTCACCCGCATCGCTCGCTGGGATCACGACGGCCTCGAGGCGCTCGGGCTGGACGAAACGCTCGCTGCCGCAGGCATCGAAACGGTGCCGTGGCGCGAACGCGAGGACGATCCGGAGGGAGCGGCCCGCGATGCCGCAGCTTCGCCCGGCGGTCCCATGTGGGCGAACCGCTCGCCGCTTTTGCGGATGACGGAGCGGGCGCAGCTCGGCCTCGTCTGGCCGGACTGTGCCATCGCCAACACAGGTACGCTCGCTCTGCTCGCTCGCGGCGGCCAAGGCCGTTCCGTCTCGCTGGTGACGGACATTCTGTTCGCCGTGTTCCGCGCCGACCAACTCGTCACCCGGCTCGGCGAAGCGTTCGAGCTCATTCGCAGGCGGTTCCCGGACGCGCCTTCGCTGCCTTCGTCCATCAATTTCGTCACCGGACCGAGCCGCAGCGCCGATATCGAGAACGACCTGACGATCGGCGTGCACGGCCCGGGCAAAGTGTATGCCGTGATCATCGAATGAGCACCGCCTGACGCCTCAAGTGGCAGAGGGGCAGAGCTTTCCGTTCCGGGCCCGTGCTTTGTTTTGCGCAGCCGCTTAGTCTCCGCTCCCGCCCACACCAATAGGCCTTTGCCGGCGTATGTGTATATCAGATCACATACCCGACAATGAGGTGAAACTTGCCATGTTCGAAGGATTGGAGCGGATGAAGCAATGGCTGCAGTCCGGCGATCAATTTTTCCAGCAGGTGCATGCGCTGTGGAACAGCGGCCCGCGTGTGGACGTATACGACACGGGGGATAAAGTCAAGGTCGTCATCGAAGCCCCTGGCCTCATGAATGCGGCAAGCAGGCACCAGTGGGCGGTGCGCGTCATCGATCACAATCTGGTGCTGCGGGGCCAGCTGCATATCGACCAGTCGGCGCGGAGCGATTACGGACGAACCTACAGCGAACGGCGCGATGAGCAGTTTACGAAAATCGTCCCGCTGCCCGCTCCGGTCGAACGGAAGCCGTCCGCGGTCCGGTACGACGACGGGCTGGTGACGATCGTGCTCGACAAGCGCAAAGACGACGCGGGCGACGAGTGGCACCGGATCGATTTCAGCCGCAAAAAATAACGCTGCATGCAAAAACTTTCCCCCGGCACAGTCGGCGGAAAGTTTTTTTTTCTATGAAATATGGGAAAGCGCGGAAGCGAAAAGGCTTTTTAGACAAGTAGACGGGATTTGTTCCGGTAAGCAGGGCTATCCAGTTTAGGAACAGGTTCGCTGTACAGCGTCTTGCGGGGCGTTATTAGGCACCGAATTGACGGAATGGATGCACAAGGACCGATTGTTCCATGAATAGCGACGAAAATTCGCTCACGGAGCGACCTTCGAGTCGCTTCCGGCTAATTTTTTTATTCCGGCTCAAAATCAGCGTCCAAAAAGTCTCAGTTTATCGAACACGGGCTGTATTTCATCCGTTAGAAGCGACCGTTTGCGGCCAGGGGCCGGATTCAGTGCGAGACAATCCGGCCGTTTTCGTTCCTTCACCCCTAAATCCACCAATTGATCGGCCCATATTGAAAATGTTTGAAAAACCAGTGGTCCTCTTCTTCGTCCTCCGGCGTTTCCGTCTCCTGAATGGCGTCGTCTTCCGGGGACACGATCTCTTCGTTTGTGTACGGATCGAATTTTGCCATTTTCATCACCTCAATTTAAGCATTTGAATCAAAGTGAATTTTATACATGCCGCCTAGAAGTACCCGCCGCCACTGCTTGCGCGTTCTGAAACATTATCCGCCTGCTTCACGTATAGAAGATAAGATTCAACCGTTACACTTTGTTTGAAACCGGAAGTCTGAAGGAGGAGGTGCAAGCGCTCGAGTGGTTACTCTCTACTGGATTTGCCTCATTACCGGCGTCTTGTTCGCGCTCGTCACGCTGCTGTTCGGCGAGCTGATCGGCCACTTGTTCGGCGCGGCGTTTGACGGCGCAGCCGGCGCCCATGCGCTGCCGGTGCTGCAGCCGGTTTCGCTCGTCGGGGGCATAACCGCGTTTGGAGCCTGCGGCTTGCTGCTGACGCGGTACACCGTCTGGCCGGCTTTTCCCGTCGCGCTTCTGTCGCTGTTTGGCGCGCTCGCTCTCTCGGTTGCCTTCGCTTTCCTCTATGTACGCCCGATGCAGCGCAGCGAAAACTCGACCGGCTTCTCGATCCGCGAGCTGACCGGCGCCGTCGGCGAAATTACGGTCCCGATACCCGCCGCCGGCGGCTGCGGCGAAATCGTGCTCAAGGTCGGCGCCGCGCGGACGAACCAGATCGCCGCCTCGTTCGACGGCGCGCCGATTCCGGAAGGCGCCAAAGCCGTTGTGGTGGACGTGCGCGAAGGCGTGCTGTACGTGTCTCCGCTCGGAGACGAACTTTAGCCCATAAGGAGAGTGCATCTCATGGAATCTTCCGCTTTGCTCATTCCCAGTATCGTTGTCGGCGTTATCGTCATTCTCGGACTCGCCTTCTGGGCACGGTACAAAACAGTTTCGGCCGACGAGGCGATGATCGTAACCGGCTCCTTCCTCGGCAGCCGCAACGTCTCCGAAGACGAATCCGGACGCCGCATCAAAATCGTCCGGGGCGGCGGCGCCTTCATTTTGCCGGTGTTCCAGCAAGCTCAGTTTTTATCGCTATTGTCGCATAAACTCGACGTAACGACGCCTGAAGTATACACGGAGCAGGGCGTACCCGTAAGTTCGGAAGCCGTCGCCATCATTAAAATCGGCGGTTCCGTCGAAGATGTCGCCACAGCTGCCGAGCAGTTTCTCGGCAAGCCGATCGAAGCGCTGAAAGGCGAAGCGCAGGAAGTGCTCGAAGGCCATCTGCGCGCCATTCTCGGCTCGATGACGGTCGAGGAAGTGTACCGCAACCGCGACAGGTTCGCGCAGGAGGTGCAGGGCGTAGCCGCCAAGGATCTGAAAAAAATGGGGCTGCAAATCGTCTCGTTCACGATCAAAGACGTGCGCGACAAGCAAGGCTACCTCGACGCGCTCGGCAAACCTCGCATCGCTGCGGTGAAGCGCGACGCCGAAATCGCCGAAGCGGAGGCGACGCGCGACGCCCGCGTGCAGAAGGCGCGCGCCGAGGAGGAGGGGCAGAAGGCGGAGCTGCTGCGCGACACGAACATCGCCGAGGCGGCGAAGGAGAAGGAGCTGAAGATCGCTTCGTTCAGAAAGGAGCAAGATTTGGCCAAAGCGGAAGCGGACCAGGCCTATGCCATCCAGGAAGCGCGCTCGAAGCAAAACGTCGTCGAGGAGCAAATGCGCGTCGAGCTTGTGCGCAAGGAGCGGGAGATCGACCTGGAAACGAAGGAAATTTTGCGCCGCGAGAAGCAGTACGATGCCGAAGTGAAGAAAAAAGCCGACGCCGACCGATATGCGGTGGAGCAGGCGGCGGAAGCGGACAAAGCGCGCAAGCTGCTGGAGGCGGACGCGCTGCGCTATAAGATCGAAGCGGAAGCGAAAGCGCAAGCCGAGCAGAAGCGGCTCGAGGGCCTTGCCGTCGCCGAAGCGGAGAAAGCGAAAGGTACGGCCGAGGCGGAAGTTATCCGCCTGCGCGGTCTCGCCGAAGCGGAAGCGAAGCAGAAGCTGGCCGAGGCGTTCGAGAAGTTCGGCGAGGCGGCGGTGCTGGACATCATTGTGAAAATGTTGCCGGAGCTCGCCGGCCGCGTAGCCGAGCCGATCAAGGCGATCGATAAGCTGACCGTCGTCGACACCGGCCACGGCGAAGGCGCGGCGCGCCTTTCGAACTACGTCACGTCGCTCATGGCGACGGCCCCGGAGATGGTGAAGAGCGTGTCCGGCATCGATGTCGAAAAGCTGATGAAGAGCTTGACGGCGAAGGCGGAGCAATAACGATAACCGTTCACGGCAAAAAGCATCCCGACCCGCGGCTTAGGCGCCGCTACCAGGTCGGGATGCTTTTTTTACCGTTAAAGAATGTTTAAGTTCTGTGAAGCGGTAAAGCGAGCAGAAGAACATTCTTTACGGCATGAAAAGCTTCCTCGCTAACGAAGCGAGTTTTGCTACGCAAAACTTGCAGGTCGCTCATCATCGCAAAGGCTTCGAAAGAAGCTTTTCTTACTTTATGCCGGTTCGTGAGCCTTTGGGCGGGATGGAACACTTGTTTTCGATGAACGCAATTTGGTTTTCGATCCGGTTCCGCAGCTCCAGCTGATCCTGCGAAGGATCGGCGCCGAGGGAAGCTTGCAGCTCCTGCAGCTCCTCCTTCAAGGCGTGCAAATCGGCGCCGGCGTTCGCGCAATCGTAGTCGCTCTCCAGGTTGTTCAGCATCGCGCAGCGCTCCTTATTTGGATTTCCCTTTGTTGTCGCTTTTGTCGGACGTGCGGGTGGTCGTGTTTTGGTTCGCGTGGCCTTGCTGTTTGTGGCCCATATCGTTCCCTCCCTTGCTAAGCTCGCTCGCGCCGGCAGGCGCGGGCGGCACTACGCGGATAGTGTGCGAAGGTGCGGGGGGACTTATTCCAAAATAAAAAAGCCCTTCCTACGCTCGTCATGGAGCGGAAGAAGGGGGTGTGCGTCATTCATCTGCCGGAAGCGGCTAACAGCTTGTTCTCAATGGAACGCTTCACTTTTTTGACAGCTTGCGTTTCGAGCTGGTGATTCATGGCGAACTTATCGCCGGCGAGCGCAAGCGCTTCCTTCAGCGTGAGTTCGATAACGATACGGTCTTCGCCTTGGGCAATTTCCAGTTTTTCGCTCATGCCATATCACCCTCCATCCAATCATCCTTTGAGTTTCCTCATTTCTAATATAACACATCATGTAAGGTTTATCAAGAGGATCCGGAGGCGTGAAGGCCTATATTTTATCGGGTTTTCGGCGGTTGGAAGGGCCGGTCCGTCAGTCGTTCGGCAAACGAATCCAGCGCTGCAAATAGCCCTGATCGAGCAGCGCCTTGATGGTAATAATGAGGATCGGAGACAAAATCAAGCCGCGACGCCGAACAAAGAGAGTGAAATGATCATGAACGAAAGCATCGTGAACGCCGATACGCCGAGCGATTCGCCGGTAATTTTCGGTTCGAGGAACTGGCGAATGAGAATCGTGACGACGAGCAGTACGGAAAGCGATATGCCGAGATGAACGTCGCCGACGATGAACAGGTACAAAATCCACGGAATGAACAGCGTCGGCACCCCGAGCAAGGGCAGCAGGTCGAAGACGGCGGAAAGCACCGCCAGCGTGAAGGCGTTGGAAATGCCAAGCACGAGCAGGCCGACAAACACGATAACGAACGTAATGGAAATGAGCTTCAGCTGCGCCTTCAAATATGTAGCGATGCCGCGGATGACGTTCTCGCGCAGGAACTGAAACACTTTCTTGAACGTTCCGGGCGTCTTCTCGCCAGCCAGCCTTTTCCAGCTTTCGATTTCGATGCTGAGAAAAAAGGCGAGCACGATCCCGATCGCGAAATTGACGACGAACGCGGATACGCTCGTGAGCGTGCCGACGACGCTCGCCAAAAACCTTTTGGCCAGCGCGGACAAGTAGTTCGCCATTTCGCCGGCGTACTTCGTGATATTGGCCGTCACTTCGTCCGGCAGCGCCGAATAGCGCGCCTGCAGCTCGTGAGCGTGAACGGCGATTTGTTCTTGCAGCAGCTTCGTGTAATCGCCGAATTTGGCGGTGAGACTGATCGTTTGCGACACCATCAAAATGCCGGCGCCGGTGAGCGCCCCCAGAATGACGAGGAAGAAGACGAGCGTTGAGATCGCCGTGGCGATCGTTTTTTTCATGCCGCGCCGGTGCAGGAAGCGCGCCAGCGGTTCGATGATAAGATAGACGACGAAGGAAAGAAAGATCGGCGTGGCGATCCGATACAGGAAGCTGAACAGCAGCATGAACACATATACAGTAAGCAGCAGCAGCGCGATATCGAACGCCGTACGCCAATATTTCCGCCAAAAAGGAATCATGCGGACACCTCAGCGTTTAGGAGATAGGGTCTTGCTCCGTCAAGATGAGCGGACCGTCCGCAGTAATGGCGATGGTGTGTTCATATTGGGCGGACAAGCTGCCGTCGACGGTGCGGGCCGTCCAGCCGTCGGGATCGACCATCGTATGGTAGGCGCCGACGTTCAGCATCGGTTCGATCGTGAACACCATCCCTTCCTTCAGGCGAGGGCCCCGACCCGCCGGGCCGTAATGCGGCACCTGCGGATCCTCGTGCATTTGTTTGCCGATGCCGTGGCCGATAAAGTCGCGCACGACGGAGAAGCCCTGCGCCTCGGCAAACGTCTGGATCGCATGCGACACGTCGCCGATCCGATTGCCGACGACGGCTTGCTGAATGCCGCGGTAGAGCGCTTCTTTGGTGACGCGCAGCAGCTTGTCGGCCGTTTCCGAGACGTTGCCTACGGCGTACGACCAGGCGGAATCGGCCAGCCAGCCGTCCACATTGACGACCATATCGATCGTTACGATGTCGCCGTCCTTCAGCGCGTAGTCGCCGGGAAATCCGTGGCAGATGACGTCGTTGACCGAAGCGCACGTGGCGTATTTGTAGCCTTTGTACCCTTTTTGCTCCGGCGTGGCGCCGCGCTGCTCGAGAAATTTCTCGACAAAACGGTCGATCTCCCCGGTCGTAATCCCCGGACGGATCATTGCGGCAATTTCTTTATGGCAGCTCGCCAAAATGCGGCCGGCCTTGTGCATGTTCTCGATTTCTTCTTTCGTTTTCAGCGTAATCATTGCTGGCGGTTCACCTGTTCCTCTCTGTGAGGGCCTGCTTCCCAATCATGTCCATTTGGCGGCCCAAAGCTTCATTTCCTTCAATATTTGATGCAGATCTTCGCCTTTCGGCGTGAGCGAATACTCGACGGTGACAGGGACAGTGGGGTAAGCGGTGCGCTCGATGACGCCCTTCTCCTCCAGATGGCGGAGCGTGTCGGTAAGCGACTTCGGATTGATGCCGTTCACTTGCCGCTGCAGCTCGCCAAACCGCTTCTTGCCGCAAAACAGCTCGCGAAGCACGAGGAACGACCATTTGCCGCCGATGACGTCGAGCGTTTTCTCGATATTGCATTCGATAACGGTCGGCTGGCGCGGCACATAGCTGTTCGGGACCGGCGAGGCGGGCGGCTCTTTCTTCAATGCGACCATAAAAGACGGCTCCCTTCTGCTTCACACGTTTGAGCTACTTACCTAAATGTAAGTAGATTTTGTTTTTGTAATAACATGAACTATTTTTCACTACTTTCTATTTTAAATAACAAAGATTAAAATAGCAACAAACGACGCTCGTTCAGATGGAGGGACAAAGACGTTGGAATACCGGAGACTTGGCAGAAGCGGCGTGAAGGTAAGCGAAATTTCGCTCGGCAGCTGGCTGACGTACGGCGGCTCGGTCGAAGCCGCGCAGGCGGAAGATGTCATCGACAAAGCGTACGGGCTGGGTATCAACTTTTTCGATACGGCCAACGTGTATCACCGCGGCGCGGCCGAAGAAATCGTCGGCAAAGCGCTGAAGAAATATCCGCGGCATTCGTACGTGCTGGCGACGAAAGTGTTTTTCCCGATGGGCGACAAGCCGAACGAAAGCGGACTTTCCCGCAAACACATTATGGAGCAGTGCGAAGCGAGCTTAAAGCGGATGAAGGTGGATTACATCGATCTGTACCAATGCCACCGCTACGATCCGGAAACGCCGCTGGACGAGACGCTGCGCGCGCTTGACGATCTCATTACGCAGGGCAAAGTGCTGTATGCCGGCGTCAGCGAATGGAGCGCGGTGCAGATCGCCGATGCGGCCGCCGCGGCGCGCGAGCTGAACCTCGACCGGATCGTCTCGAACCAGCCGAACTACAGCATGCTGCACCGCGCCATCGAGAAGGAGATCGTGCCCGTATCCGAACGCGAAGGAGTCGGCCAGATCGTGTTCTCGCCGCTGGCGCAAGGCGTCCTGACCGGCAAGTACAAGCCGGAGGCACCGCTGCCGGAAGGCTCGCGCGCTGCCGATCCGAAGTCGAACATGTTCATTAACCGCGTTCTGACCGACACTAATTTGCGCAAAGTCGAGAAGCTGCAGGCGGTCGCGGCCGAGCTCGGGCTGTCGATGTCGCAGCTTGCGCTGGCGTGGATTTTGCGGCTGCCGAACGTTTCCTCCTGCATCATCGGCGCGTCGCGGCCGGAGCAGGTGGAGGAGAACGCGAAGGCGTCCGGCGTGAAGCTGTCCGCAGAGACGCTGCAGCGGATCGAAGACATTCTTGCCTAGCGAAAATGGGAAGGACGCCCCGCCAGGCGTCCTTCCCATTTTTCACCGTTCGTAGAACTTCATATGCGGCATCGCACTGCGGTAATATTGCAGGCGGTTCTGCAGCGTTCCGGTGTGAAGCTCGAATTTGTGCCCGTCCGGATCGGTGAAATAAATCGAATTCCGGTCGCGCGGGTCCCGTTCGCGGCTTTCCAATATCGTTACGCCGTGTTCGCGAAGCCTATGCTCCCATGCAGGCAGCTCCGCCTCGGCGACGGTAAACGCCAGATGGGTGTAGGACAAGTGAATGTCGCGGCGCGGGATGTCCTCTTCGACGTTCAAGGCAAGCCAAATGCCGGCGAGGTCGAAATAGGCGAGCTTGCGGCCTTCGGCCAGCAGCCTGGCGCCGAGCGCGTCGCGGTAAAAGGCGATGGAGCGCTGCAGATCGGAAACCGAGAAGAGCAGATGATTGACGCCTTGAATGTGCATGCTATCGTTCCTTTCTAGCAGACGAGCTGCTTTCTGATAGAAAGACGCTAGGCGGGCGGGGAAAGTTGCTTTCCACGCCCCTTTTCTTTACAATAGGAACAAGCTGCACTATAACGCGATGATCAGGAGAGGTCCGAATGAAAGTCAAAATTAGCCGTAGCGCCGCGAAAGTACTGCTGGAAGAATTGAACAAGGAAGAGAACGCCGGGCTGAAAGTGCGCATCCAGGTGAGCGAGCGCCATGGCGACCACGTCCATTATGCGCTCGGCCTTGACGATCAGGCCGAGAACGATATTGTCGTATCGACGGACAAAGGCATCGATGTGCTGCTCGACAAGGACGAGCCGATGCTTCACGGCGTTCGCGTCGACTATTTTTATTTGCCGGAAGAAGGATTCATGATTACGAATCCGAGCAAAGGCAATCTCGGGGATCACTGATGGCCAACGATATTCGGGTCTGCGACAAGTGCAAGCATATGCGGATCAAGTCAGCAGTTCCGAAGCTGCAAAAGCTCGCGCCGGACGCCGATATTAAGGTGGGCTGCAAGTCGTATTGCGGCCCGTGTTCCCGATATGCGTTCATCTTTGTTAACGGCAGGTACGTCACCGGCGCGACCGAGGACGAAGCGATCGAAAAGGCTGCGAAATATATCAAATGACAACAACGGAGAGCCGCGGTGCGGTCTCCGTTTTTTCTTTGCGTTAGCGTTCGCGGCCCGTTCAGTCCGGCTCGGTCAGCGAACGGAGCAGCCGCTGCGCGACCTTCATGCCGAGCTCCGTCGTATGCCCGATACAGAACGAGAAGGCGATCGTGCCGATGGAAAACGGACCGCTGAGGCAAATGCCGGCCGTAACGGCGGCGATTTCCAGAATCGTGCGAACCCAGCGGATCGGCCAGCCGGTTCGATGGTGAATCGCCAGCATGAGCAGATCGCGCGGGCCGGCCCCGAGCTTCGACTGAATGTAGACGCCTGTGCCAAAGCCCCAAACGAAGAGCCCTGCCGTAAATAAGGCGATGCGCCGCGGAATATCCGTCGCGACCGGCACGAGATGAAGCGCGACAAGCCAATTGCAAAATTCGCCGACAAGCAGCATGTTGGCTATCAGCCCGACAGTCGGCCACTGCCGCAGCATGAGGCAGGCAACGGTGATAACCGCCAGCCCGACAATCTGGCGCACCCGGCCGAACGACAAACCGCTAAGCTGCACGATGCCGAGATGCATTACGTCCCACGGAGCGGCACCGAATCTGGCTTGGACAATCAGGACGATGCCGTATGCCATAATGGCCAGGCCTACGATAAAGACGGTAGCCCGGCTTGCCAGCAGACGCATATCGAAGCCATGAACGGCGGGGGCGGCTGCCGCGCTTCTGGCCCGGGGGACGGAGACGGGCGACTGGCGCGAAGCGATTTTCACCCGATCGCTCACTTCCTTTCTGCCGGTAGAGAGCTTGGCTAACGTTCACTTTACAATGTATCGTACAGGCTCTCCTTTTATGACTGGAGCTTTAGATCAGGGAATTTTTTGCAGCTAAATGATAATGAAAATCAATATTGACAAGGACGGTGCGCAGCTATTAAAATCAACTTGTCGTTAACAATGATAATCGTTATCAATTAGGGGGCATCCAGGGCGGATGCAGACTACAGAAAGCAGGTCGATGAACATGACTCGATGGTGGATCCGGATTTTGCTGGGGATTGTTATCCTCTGCTCATTCGTTCCTGCAGCATCCGCTGCCACAGCCGAAGACGCGCTGAAGCAGGCGAACGCCAGCGTCAGGCAGGCGCTGGAAGCGGCGCAGCAAGGCAATTACGCCGAAGCGGTAAACAAGATCGGGCAATTCCGCGATGCGTGGCTCGATTTCGAGGACGGGATCAAGAAGCATTCGAAAACGGCTTACCGGCTCATCGAAGAGTCGATGAGCGACGTCAGCTTCTTGCTCGCGCAGCAGCCTGTACAGCAAGAGAAGCTGACGGCAGCGCTGCGTCTTTTGCTGGAACGGAACGAGCACGCCATAGCCGGCGATTACGGGTACTTCAAGCAATCCGAGGCGCAGGGAGGCGGCAACGCGACGGTCGCCTCGCTTGTCGCGCTGCTGGACGATGCGTCCGCCAAGCTGGCAAGCCACGATACGGAAGGCGCCAAGGCCGACATGGAAAGCTTCAAAAAATCGTGGCTGGACATCGAAGGCGTTGTGCTGACGCAATCGGCTGGGGTGTACGGGGACGCGGAACGCGATATGGTCTCGGCCTACGGCCTGATTGCGTCGACGCCGCCGAAGACGGACGAGGCAGCGAAAATTATCGCCCAGATGCGGGCATACCTGGCTCCGCTCGCAGGCAAGACGACTTATACGATGTTCGACGCCACGACGATTTTGCTGCGGGAAGGCCTGGAAGCGCTGCTCGTCGTTGTCGCGCTGCTCGCCTTCCTTAAGAAGGCGGGCCACGACAACAAGAAAGCGTGGATCTGGTATGGCGTCGGCGCGGGACTGCTCGTCAGCCTGGCGCTGGGGGTTGCGGTGCAGCTGCTGTTCTCATCCGGCGCGTTCGGCAGCAACAACTTCCTTATTGCGGGCTGTACCGGTTTGTTCGCCGCGGTCATGCTGCTGTACATGAGCTACTGGCTGCACAGCAAATCAAGCTTGTCCGCATGGCAGACTTACATTCGCAGCCAGAGCACGAAGGCGCTGGCGACCGGCAGCCTCGTCTCGCTCGCCGCGCTCTCCTTCCTTGCCGTGTTCCGCGAAGGTACGGAGACGGTGCTATTCTTCATCGGCATGGCGTCGTCGATCGGCCTTGGCGAGCTGCTCGCCGGCATCGCCATCGGAATTGCCGTACTCGCCGTATTGGCCGCTCTCATTTTGTTTTTCGGCGTGCGCATTCCGGTCCGGCCGTTTTTCCTCGTCTCCAGCGTGCTTGTGTTTTATTTATGCTTCAAGTTCACCGGCATGGGCGTACACGGCCTGCAGCTGGCGGGATGGCTTCCTGCCTCTCATGTAGACGGAGTGCCGACGCTGACCGCTTTGGCGCTGTATCCGACCTGGCAAAATCTTGTGCCGCAAGCGGCGCTGCTGATCTGCGCTTTGGCGGCGGTTGCGTACCGGGCCCTCAAAGACCGGCAGTGGCGCAAGAGCGAGACGGCTTCGACACCGTAATCGATCAATCATTTCATAGGGGGATTTCCATCATGAACATCGGTCAAAAACTCGCGGCTTCCGCCGCCCTGGTCCTGCTGCTCGTCACTTCGGCCTGCGGCGCCAAAATGACGCCGGCGGAGGGCGTTACGGCGATGAAACAGACGCTCGGCGAGCTGCAAAAGAGCATCGACGCCGGAGATGCGGCGAAAGCGAAAGCGCAAGCGAACGAGCTGCACGAAACGTGGGAGAAGTTCGAGGACGGCGTAAAGGATAAGTCCAAAGATGTGTACAAGCAAGTGGAAGACCCGCTGGGCAAGCTCGAATCAGGCACGAAGGCGTCGTCGCTCGACAAGGCGGTCCTGTCGCAGGAAGCGAAGAAGCTGGCGGACGCCTTGGCTGCTGCGGAAGCGCTGAAATAAAAAAGAGAGGGATGCCGCCGGGCAGCAGGCGGCATTTTTTTTGTGCGGGAAGGCGTACGCATCGCTGGCGAGCGTTCCGGACAGCAGTTCCGAATCGGGGGCAGACAAAAACGGGGGGAAGCTGTATACTAGAGCGATGACGACACTAGACGACAAAGAGAAGGGGGCCGGATATGAATACCGCTCCGTTACCGAATGAGGCTAAACGGAAGCCTGCTCAGCTGTTATCCGCTCTTACTTCCCTTCATCCAATCGTGCTGTCGCTCCTGTTCGGCACCGTCCTCGCCAGAGCGGCATCGTCGATGAGCCTTCCCTTTCTGGCGATATACTTGGCCAAAACGACGCAAATGAGCCCGACGCTCATCGGTGTCGTCGCCGGCGCCGGTCCGCTCGCGGGCACGCTCGGCGGCTTTTTCGGCGGCGCCTTGTCCGACCGGTTCGGACGGCGCGTCATTATGCTGGCGGCGCTGTTCGGCTGGGCCGGCGTGTTCGTCGGCTTCTCACTGGCGAAGCTCCCGCTCGTCTTTTTGCTGCTCAGCGCCGTGAACGGTCTGTGCCGTTCGTTCTACGAGCCGGTATCGCAGGCGCTTATGGCCGACTTGACGCCGAAGGAGCAGCGGTTTCGCGTTTTTTCGATGCGCTATTTGGCCATCAATATCGGCGTAGCGGTCGGACCGCTGCTCGGCGCTTTTTTCGGCCTGAAGAGCAGCGCGCTGCCGTTTCTGCTTACGGGACTCGTTTACTTCGTGTATGCGGTGTCGCTTTATGTTCTGCTCCTCGCGTTCGGCATCAAGCGGATCGAAGGCGAAGCGAAGTCGAACGTTACGATCGGTTCGGCCTGGCACGTTATTCGCCGGGACGGAGCGCTTCGCTGTTACCTCGGCGGCAGCATGATCGGCGCTATCGGCTATTCGCAAATGACGGTGACGCTGTCGCAGTATGTCGAGGGCCGTTTTGCCGCAGGGGCTATGCTGTTCGCCGTGTTGATGACCGTGAACGCGATAACCGTCATCCTTCTGCAAGTGCCGCTCGTGCGCTGGGCGGAACGGCGCCGCTCGCCGCTTATCGCGATCGCCGCGGGCAACGTAATGTTCGCGCTCGGCGATATCGGCTTCGCTGTATCCGGTAGCCCGGCGGCGATGATCGTGTCGATGGCGGTGTTCACGTTAGGGGAAATTCTCAATTATCCGTCGGCGAACATGCTGATCGACCGGATTGCGCCGGAAGGAATGCGAGGGACGTATTACGGCGCGCAGACGTTCGGCTCGCTCGGCCAGTTCGTCGGGCCCTGGCTTGGCGGCATGCTGCTCACGGCGATCGGCGGAGGTCCGATGTTTATGATCATGGCCGCCGTAACGCTGTCGGCAACGTCGCTTTATTGGAAAGGCAGTCGAATCAGCATGGAAATGGGACTTAAGGCCTAGTCATTTTTCTGCAAAATAAGGAGAAAGAACGATAAACAAAATCATGACCATCTATTATCCTGAATGTAAAAGAATTTACACCATTTGACATCATTCGATTATTCTCGAAAAAGGCAAACCAAGCGAAAGCTTGGGACGCAAAGCTACAGGGGCTTACGCGCGATGAGCGCAAGCCAGCCAGCTGCCGAAGGGAAAGGAGCGATACAAACCTTTCCTGACGGTGTGAAAGGTTCTTTTTTTTGTGACATCATTCGTGGTAAAAGAGGGGGGGAAGACAAAATGGAGCACGAAGTCCGAATCGAGACGTCGGAAGGAGAAGCGAAGCTGGTCATCGGCCGCGAGCAGTTTCCGCTGCACGACCGCTGCTGGGACATCGAACTCGTTTACGGCAATCGGTATTGTTTGCTGACGTTTTATTGGAAAGGCGAGGTTAAGCTCTCGATCCGTTACAAGCAAGGCAGGGATTCGCTCTGGTCGAAAATTGAGGCGTTTCTGCTGAACGCTTATGAGCTGTTTCGTTCGGCAGCGCCGACCTTGTCGCCGCGGCTCGTCTAACGACTGATCATCAATTTAGCGTGAAACGGAATAATCCGATCGTGCCGCTGCGGCGGCCACGGTCGGATTTTTTTTACTGATTCGGAATGTTTAAGTTCATTGAAGCGATAAAGAGCTTGTCCTCCGATTTCAAATTGGATTCGCGAATGTAGAGTCACCGAAAACAACAAGAAAACAGACGAATATTCAAAATTTTCTTTGACACCGGGCGTGAAAATTCATAAGATGGGTATAAACAATAAGATCGTTCATCATCGGTCATGAATAATCAACAAAAGGAAGTTGGCCTGCTTGAAACGGGAAATTAGCGTTCGGCAAGGAGACGCTTCCGTACTGAATCGCGCCAGGCATCATGTAAGCGTTTTTGGCTGGCGGGGCGGCGAAGCCCGGGAACAAAGCCGTACATGGGTTTCGAGTCTGGAGCGCATATCGTTCTATGAAAGATTTTTGTGACAGATACATAGCAGGTACAGGGGATGGGAGAGCAATGTCTTTAACGTTTGAGGAGCGGAAGAAAACGATATTGGAGCAATTGCTGCGGGACGAGAAGGTGCAGGTGTTCGGCCTTGCCGAGCGGCTCGCCGTATCGCCGGAAACGATTCGGCGCGATTTGGACCGGCTGGAAAAGGAGGGGATGCTGAAAAAGGTGTACGGCGGCGCCGTCAAGACGGGGACGCACATATGGGAGCCTCCGTTCAGCCAGCGGACCCAAATCAACAAAGCGGAGAAGGAAGCGATCGGCAAGCTGGCAGCTTCGCTTGTGAAGGAAAACGAGACGGTCATGATCGATAACGGGACGACGACGATGGAAGTTATTCGCCATCTGCAGGGCAGGTCCGACGTAACGATCGTGACGCACTCCGTGCCGGTTATGCTGCTGGCCTTGGAGACGTTCAAAGGCGACAATCATTTTGCGGGAGGGGAGATCAACGCCGCTTTGCAATCCGCGGGAGGAGCGCTGGCCGAGCAAACGCTGCAGCAGTTTAAAGTGCACAAAGCGTTTATTTCCGTCGGAGGCGTGTCGCTGGTGGACGGCATCACCGACTACGACCTGCACGAAGCGAGTATTTCCCGGAAAATGATCGAGCGCGCGGAGGAAGCGATTGTGTTGGCGGACCATTCCAAATTCGGCGTATCGACCTTTTGCCGCATCTCCTCTTTGCAGGACGTTTCGATGATCGTCACCGATCGCGGCTGTCCGGAAGAGCTGGTGCGCCAATTCCGGGAGAAAAGTATAGAACTGCTAATTGCAGAGCAGGAGGGAAACGGGTGAAGGTTGATTTTCACTTTCATTTGGAAGAGGGACCGTATTCGGCAAGCTGGCTCGGGCGTACCGCGAGGGCGCTGGAGCACGTGCATCCGCAAGCCGGAGAGGCGGCGGAGCCCCATTCCTTGGCGTGGGCCGGCGGGCTTGCGGAGCTGCTGCGGGACAGAATGGAGAAGGGCTGTTTCAGCGAGGAATGGCTTGGCTATTATTTCGCCGAAGGCAAGGCCAGAGGCATCGAGCGCTTCGGCATGGTCGATCATTTGTACCGGTTTACGGAATTTCGTTCCTATTACGAGTCCCATATCGTCATGGATGATACGCCACTTGGCCGCATGCAGCGGTATTGGCTGGACAGGGTGTGCGTCGGTTCCATAGAGCCGTTCCTGCAGGCGGTGCGCCATGCGAAGCGGGCCGGTTATCCCGTATCGCTCGGCGTTGAAGCCGACTTTTTCCCGGGCGGGGAAGCGGAGCTTCGGCGGCTGCTGGCGCACTACGAGCTGGACTATGTGATCGGCTCCGTTCATTTTCTCGACGGCTGGGGCTTCGACAACCCGGAAGCGCAATATATGTTCGAAGGCAAAGATTTGGCGGCCTTATACAAGCAGCTGTTCGCTACCGTGCAAAGCGCGGCGGCCAGCGGATTGTTCCATATCATCGCCCATTTGGACAATTTGAAGGTGTTTAATTTCCGGCCGGACGAGAGCGTCTTGCTGCCGATGTACGAAGAAGTCGCCGCAGCGCTCAAGAAGGCCGGCGTCGCGACGGAAATCAATACGGGGCTGGCCTACCGTTATCCGGTCAAGGAAGCTTGTCCGAGTCCCGCGTTTCTGCAAGTTTTGGCCAAGCACGGCGTTCCGGTTACGATGAGCTCGGACGCCCATTTTCCGGACGATATCGGCACGCTTCTCGATGAGGCGGCAGGCTTACTGGCGCGGTCGGGCTATACGGAAATCGTCTATTTCGAGGGAGGCAAGCGCTTCCATGCGCCGCTTGAACCAAATTGCGACAAAGGGGCAGAATAATGAAGCAGTCATTGCAATTTCGCGCGGACGGAACGTTTACCATCGTGCAATTTACCGATGTTCATTGGCATGACGGGAAGCATTCCGAACTGGAAGCGGACAAGGCCAACGAGCGTACGAGAGCGCTGATGGTTCAAGTGCTGGAGGCGGAGAAGCCGGACTTGGTCGTGTTTACGGGCGACGTCATTTCGGCCGGCCATTGCCGCGATCCGTTTCAATCGTTTCGCGATGCGGTATCGACGGTGGAGCAGAGCGGCATTCCGTGGGCGGTATGCTTCGGCAACCACGATACGGAAGCGCTGATTACGAGACGGCAATTGATGGAGGTTGTAAAGGGGCATAAGCACGCTATCGCGGAAGCTGGGCCGGATGGCGTATCCGGCTGCGGCAATTACGTGCTTCCCGTTGCGGATGCCGATGGCCGGACGGCGGCGGCCTTATACGTGCTGGATTCCGGAAATGTGTCCGAACTCTCTCATGTGAAGGGCTACGACTGGATTCGGCGCGATCAGATCGATTGGTATATGCGGGAATCCCGCCGCTCACCGCCGATAACGGAGGCACGCCGCTGCCGGCGCTTGCGTTCTTCCACATTCCTGTGCCGGAATACAAGGAGGTATGGGAAGGCGGGGGCTGCAGCGGCAGCAAATGGGAGGAAGTATGCTGCCCTCCGCTCAATTCCGGTTTTTTCGCGGCGATGGTCGAAATGGGCGACGTCATGGGTACGTTCGTCGGCCACGATCATATTAACGATTACACGGGGACGCTGCACGGCATCCGGCTGTGCTACGGCCGGGCGACGGGATATAACACGTATGGGCGGGAAGGGTTTCTCCGCGGTGCCAGAACGATTGCGCTGCGGGCCGGAGAGCGACGCTTCGAAACATGGTGCCGCCTAAGCGACGGCACTGTCGCAAATCGTGAAGCGGTACAGTCCGAATAGGAAAAATTGGATGATAGCGCTTGCAAAAAAAGCGCCTTTCGCTTACAATTCGGGTATAGGCAGGCACAAGTGGATAGCTAAAGGCAAAGGCGCCTTTGAAGGAAGGAGCGCGGCAGCGCTCCCTCTTTCGGGCGCCTTTTTTTCACATCCAAATTGGCAAAGAGGTGAAGGGAGTGAGACAGCAACCGATCCGCGCCGCCGCGCTTGCCGTCAAGGTGATACCGAATGTCGATGCGGCGCTCGCGCGGCAGCTGAAGCTGAAGAAAGGAATGCGCAGCCTGGGCCTCTTGACGTCGAGCATCGACGATGTCGGCTATACCGCCATTGACGAAGCGACGAAGAAAGCGGCCGTCGAAGTCGTCTATGCCCGTTCGTTTTACGCCGGCTCGGCGCATGCGTCCGGTCCGCTGTCGGGGGAGTTTATCGGCATCATCGGCGGCGAAACGCCGGCCGAAGTGAAGAGCGGGCTGGATGCGGCGGTCGAGCTGATGGAGAACGGAGCTTGCTTTTACGCCCTCAACCAGGAAGGAACTCATGCGTATTACGCCCACGTCATCTCCAGAAGCGGGTCCTATTTGTCCAAACAGGCGGGGATTGCCGAAGGCGAGCCGATCGCTTATTTGATCGCTCCGCCACTGGAGGCGGTTTACGGCCTGGATGCCGCGCTCAAGGCGGCGGACGTCCGGCTGTGCCGGTTTTACGGCCCTCCCACCGAAACGAATTTTGCCGGCGGGCTGCTGACGGGCAGCCAATCGGCCTGCGCGGCGGCGGCCGAGGCGTTCGCCGAAGCCGTCCGCAGAGTCGCCCGGGAGCCGACGAAACCAGGATAACGGAAAAGCGGTGAATTGCGATGAAATGGGACGGCATGGCGTTAGGCATGCTGGAGACGATGGGGATGCCCGCCCTCATTGCAGCGGCGGATGCGGCCGCGAAGGCGGCGGACGTCCGCGTGGCGGCGTATGAGAAAGCGGATGCGGGCATCGTCACCGTATATGTGCTCGGCGACGTAGCTCCGTGCAAGCGGCGGTGGACGCGGGCGCGGCCGAGGCGCGCAAAGTTGGCCGGCTGCTGGCCAGCCGCGTCATTCCGCGCCCCGACCGCAGCGCTTTGGATATTTTTGATAGAAAGGAGTGAGCGGGCCGGATGAAGCTCGATCCGGATTTGCAAGCGATACAGGAAGTTCGCGATTGCCTGCACGAGGCGAAAGCCGCTCAGAAGCAGCTGGAAAAAATGACCCAGCCGCAAATCGACGCCATCGTCGCCTCCATGGCGCAGGCCGCGGAAGCGGAAGCCGAACGGCTCGGCGCGCTGGCGGCGGAGGAAACGGGCTACGGCAAGGCCGCCGACAAAAAGGCGAAAAATTTGTTCGTAGCGCGCCAGGTGTACGAAGCGATCAAGGATATGCCGACCGTCGGCGTCATCCGCAAAGACGAGGAGCGGAAAGTGTGGGAAATCGCGCAGCCGGTAGGCGTGGTGGCCGCGGTCATTCCGTCGACGAATCCGACCTCGACCGTTCTTTTCAAATGCCTGATTGCGCTGAAGGCGCGGAACGCCATCGTGATCAGCCCGCACCCAGCGGCGCTGCGCTGCTCGCAGGAGGCGGCCAGGCTGATGCGGCAAGCGGCGGAGAAGGCGGGAGCGCCCACGGGGCTCATTCATGCTTGACGCAGCCGTCCATCGAGGCGACGGGTGAACTGATGAGGCACAAGCTGACCGATCTCATTCTCGCTACCGGCGGCACGGGAATGGTCAAGGCGGCGTACAGCTCCGGCAAACCGGCGTACGGCGTCGGGCCCGGCAACGTGCCGGTATACATTCACCGCAGCGCGAACATCGCCAAAGCGGTAAGCCTCATCCTGCAAAGCAAGACGTTCGACTACGGCACCATCTGCGCTTCCGAGCAAGCCATCGTCGCGGATCAGGCGATCAAGCCGCAGCTGATGCAGGAGCTGACGCGGCAAGGGGCCTATTTTCTGGACCAGCGGCAGAAGCAGCAAGTCGCAGCCGTGCTCATGAGCGGCAAAAGCTTAAATCCGAAAATCGTCGGCAAATCGCCGCAAGCGATTGCGGCATGGCCGGAATTTCCGTTCCCGCAGAAGCTCGCGTCCTGATTGCGGAAGAAACGGAGGTTGGGCTGGAGCACCCTTTTTCCGTGGAAAAGCTGAGCCCTGTGCTCGCGCTTTACACGGTTGCCGATTGGCAAGAAGGCTGCCGAAAGTGCATCGAGCTGCTGGAGCTGGGCGGGCTCGGGCATACGCTGGGCATTCATTGCGAAGATATGGCGGTCGTGGAAGCGTTCGGTCTGGAAAAACCGGCGTCGCGCATCGTGGTGGGGGCCGGTACGACGTTCGGCGGGATCGGCGCCACGACGGGGATTATGCCGTCGATGACGCTCGGATGCGGCTCGTTCGGCAACAACATCACGTCGGACAATATCGGGCCGCAGCATCTGCTGAACATCAAGCGGGTCGCTTTCGGCATCCGGGACGTTGCCTCGGACGAACCGCCTGCCGCTAACGCGAAGACGGCGAACGCGCTGCAGGGCGATAACGGGCTGGGGATTACGCGCGACGAAGTGATGAGCATCGTCAGGCGCGTGCTGTCGGAAATACAAGCTAAAGCAGCTGAATAACTTATACCAGGGAGGAATTAACGATGGCTGGAGAAATGTCCGCATTAGGCATGGTGGAGACGAAAGGACTTGTCGGCTCGATCGAGGCGGCCGACGCTATGGTCAAGGCGGCGAACGTAAAACTGATCGGCAAGGTGCATGTCGGCGGAGGGCTCGTCACGGTCATGGTTCGGGGCGACGTCGGCGCCGTCAAAGCCGCGACCGATGCCGGCGCCGCGGCTGCGGAAAAAATCGGCGAGCTCATTTCCGTCCACGTCATTCCGCGCCCTCATTCCGACATCGAGCACATTTTGCCGAAGCTTGAAGGGTAATCGTCTCTATGGCGCTCATTACGGAAACGCAGCTGCGCGCCCAGTCGGTCAAGGGCAAAGGCATCCCGAACCCGTTTCCGGTTGCAAAAGAAGATAAGCTGACGCCGGCCGCCGCCGATTTTTTGAAAAGCAGAGGGATCGCCCTCAGCCGTACGGGAGCGGAAGCGGCGGCTATGCAAGCCCGGACCGGCGATCCCGGCCCCGCGATTCCCGTCGGCGTATCGGGCCGGCACGTGCATTTGTCGGATGAGCATGTCGCCGCGTTGTTCGGCGCCGGCTACCGCCTGACGCCGCTGCGCGAGCTGTCGCAGAAAGGGCAGTTCGCCGCGAAGGAGACGGTGACGCTCGTCGGCCCGAAAGGAGTCATTCCCCATGTGCGCATACTCGGTCCTTCGCGCGGCGCGACGCAAGCGGAAATTTCCCGTACGGACGGGTATACGCTCGGCGTGCATCCTCCCGTAAGGTTGTCCGGGAACATCGCGGGCACGCCGGGCATTACGATCGCCGGGGAGCTGGGCGCCATCGTTTTGTCCGAAGGCTGATCGCCGCGCACAACCATGTCCATATGTCTCCCGCCGATGCGGCCCGTTTTGGTGTCGCGCACGGAGACCGGATTATGGTGCGGAGCAGGGGGGAGCGCCAGATCATTTTCGCCGATGTGATTGTACGGGTCGACGAGCGGTTTTCGCTGGACTTCCATATCGATACGGATGAAGCGAACGCCGCCTGCCTCAGATCAGGGGATACGGTGCGGATGATCGGCAAAAACGGCGAATTCGCGGCAGGCGCAGGGAGGTAGCTGCAAGTGGAAATCAAGCAAACGGTCGAAGCGATCGTCCGCGAGCTCGTGCAGGCGATGCGGGCGGAAACGGCCAAACGGCCTAAAGTGCTGTACGTTTTTTGCGACAGCACGGCCCATGAAGCTTACGCGGACCATTTTATTCATTTGCAAAACTGCGGCATTTGTTACGACTTGCTGTTCCTTGACGGCGAGACGTCGTCATGGCTCGGCATACATCAAATCGAATGCGGCGGGCCCGGCAAAACGATCGCCGCCGACGAAAACGCCCCGTCCCCGCTTGAGCTTCCGCTCGAATACGACGGCATCGTCATCCCCGAGCTCGACCTCGATAACGCCGCCCGGGCCGCTTTGGGACTGAAGGGTACGATCAAATCGGAAATGATGTTCGCGGCGCTTGTGCTGAACAAGTTCGTGCTTGTCGGCGAAGACAAGGCCGGCTTGAAAAGAGCCGACCGGCGCACGCTGAAGACGCTGGAGCTGCCCCGGCCTTACCGCAGCCTGTTTGCCTACTACAAGCAAGAGCTGCAGTCGTTCGGGGTGGAGTTCGCGCCTTGCCAAAGCTTGGCCGAAGCCGTCGTGCGCAAGTGCCGGGCTGGCCGCCCGGGCGCGGAAGAGGGAGCAGGCGGGGGAACGGGTGCGGGAGCAGGTGCGGGAGCAGGTGCGGGTGCAGGTACAGGTGCGGGAGCAGGTGCAGGTGCAGGTGCAGACACTGGCGCTAGCGCAGGAGCGGGCACGGGGATCTGGGCAGG
This sequence comes from Gordoniibacillus kamchatkensis, assembly GCF_000829455.1. GTDB lineage: Bacteria > Bacillota > Bacilli > Paenibacillales > NBRC-103111 > Gordoniibacillus > Gordoniibacillus kamchatkensis. Next base: position 46,151 of record NZ_JXAK01000031.1, on the reverse strand, counting down.
CGCTGGCGCAAGAGCGGACGCACGAGCGGATACAGGTGCGGGTGTCGGCGTAGGCGCGGGCCCTGGCATGTTCGCAGGCACAATCGCAGGGGCAGCGGCCGTTTCGGCGCAGGGCGAGGCAGAGGCGGGACTGACTTTCGAAGGCAAGCTGCTGTCCGCCGATTGGGTGAACCGGCACGTAACGGCGCATAGCGTCTCCAGCGTTACGCTCGGCAAAACGGCGCTCGTGTCGCCTCTCGCCCGCGATATGCTAAGGGACAAAGGCGTTGCCATCCACTACAGAGACGGCAGGTGAAGACTCATGTTGCTTGGCCGGGTGATCGGCAGCGTATGGGCGACGCAGAAAGAAGAGGGCATGGAAAACTTGAAGTTCATGATCGTTCAGCCCATCGGCACGAATGGCCGGGAAGCCGGCCACGAGGTCGTTGCCGCCGACCGGATCGGGGCCGGGGTAGGCGAGAAGGTGCTTGTCAGCCGGGGCAGTCCGGCGCGGGTGCTGTTCGGCGGACGCTCGGTGCCGATTGACGCCATGATTGTGTGCATCGTGGACAGCTTCGAGGTCGAGGACGAAAGCGAGACCGGACCTGTGGCAGAGGCTGCCGGTGTTCCCGCATACGGAGCTGCAAAAGCGGTTGAGGAAGGGAACGCGACCGATGCCGCACCCGAAGCCGAATAAGGAGGTCGTATGGAGGAGCACAAGCAAAGGGTCATTCAGGAATACGTGCCGGGCAAACAAGTCACGCTGGCTCACGTTATCGCGAATCCCGATCCGGTGCTGTACACGAAGCTCGGCATTGAAGCGGCGAACGCGCTCGGCATCCTGACGCTCACTCCGACGGAGACGGCCATTATCGCCGCCGATATCGCCACGAAGGCCGCCAGCGTCGATATCGGGTATTTGGACCGTTTTACCGGCTCGCTCGTCATCGTCGGGGAAGTCGCCGCCGTGGAGATGGCGGTCGAAGCCGTGAACGGGTTTCTGCGGCACAAGCTTCAATTTTCCGCAGCTCCTTTGACGAGGTCTTGACCGCCATGAAGAAGATCATGATTATCGGTGCGGTCGGAGCGGGCAAGTCGACGCTGGTCCGAACGCTTTTTGGAGAGCCGGGGCCGGCGGCCAAAACGCAGAGCCTCACCTACCGCGAATGGCTGATCGATACGCCCGGCGAATATAGCGAGAACCCGATGTATTACCGTTCGCTTATGGCCACTTCCCACGAGGCCGCCGGCATTTTGCTCGTTCAAGACGCCACGCGCGGCCGCAGCACGTTTCCGCCGGGCTTCGCGTCCGGCTTTCCGGTTCCGGCGCTGGGCGCCGTCACCAAAATCGACCACCCGAACGCCGACGCGGACAAAGCCGTCAAGCTGCTGCGCCAGTCGCTGCCGGAAGGCGACATTTACTTGACGTCGTCGCTCGAAGGCCGGGGCGTCGCCGAGCTGAAGGAACGGCTGTGGAGCATCGTATCCTGGCAAAGGGAGAGATAGGAGATGGCATCGATTGCCGAGCTGATCTTGGGGCATACGATTTTGTCGCCGGACGATGTGGAGGTGATCGAGGATTTGGCCCGGCAGCTGCAGTTCATCGCCGACGTGACGCAGTCCGACGTGTTCATCGATTGCCCGCTGGCCGACAAAAGCTCGGCGCTCGTCGTCGCCGAGGCGCATCCGTCCGCAGCCCCGTCCCTGTACAAATCGTCTGTCACCGGCCAGCGCGCCTACGCGCACAACGAGCCCGCCGTCATGTTTTGCCTGGCGTCGGGGCAGCAGGTAATCGGCTCGCGGGGCATCTCGCAGGAGATGATCGCCATGGAGCAAAATGTGGTGCCTATCGTATCCCGCAGCAGCGGGAAAGTCATCGGCGCCCTCATTATGGAGAAAGACATTTCCGCCAAGGTGCAGCAGGAAAAAGACGTGGAGCGCCTCATGGAAACGACGAAGCAGCTGAGCGAAACGCTGCTGACCGTCGCCATGTCGGAAGGCCGCATGCAGTCGATCATGCATGAAGGCATCGTGCTGTTCGACGAACGGGAGACCGTCACGTACGCGAACCCGAGAGCTCTCGACATGCTGGGCAAAATCGGGCACGCCGCAGCGGTGGAGGGACGAAGCGTGGCCGAGCTGTTTTACGGCAAGCTGAGCCGGGAGCGGGTGCTGGAGCAGGCGGGCATTTTGCGCGAGGAGCTGCAAATCGGCAGCGCGGCGCTCGAGCTGAAGGCGGTCATGATTTATCGGGAGCAGCAGGCGGTCGGGGGCCTCGTTCTCATTCGCGACATTTCGGAATTAAAGGAGAAAGAGAAGAAGCTCATCATCCAATCCGCAGTCATGAAAGAGATTCATCACCGCGTCAAAAACAACCTGCAAACGGTGTCCAGCCTGCTCCGCCTGCAAATGCGCCGTACGAAAATTGCCGAAGCGGAAAACGTATACCGGGACAGCATCAACCGGATCAACAGCATTGCGATCATTCACGAGATGCTGGCGTATGACGGGCTGGAGCTGATCCGCTTCAACGACGTTGCCGACCGCGTCGTCAAAAACATCGTATCCCAAGCGGCCAAGCTGGACCAGAACATCCGCACCCGCATTTGCGGCGATGAACTGATCCTGCCTTCGGACATGGCGACAACGTTGGCCCTGGTAACGAACGAGCTGGTGCAAAACTGCGTTGCGCACGCGTTTAGCGACAGAGCGGCGGGGAATATCGACATCTCCCTGCAGCACAGCGGCCGCATCGTCAGCCTGTGCGTAGCCGATAACGGGAGAGGCATCGATCCGGCCGGCCGGGCGGCCAAAAAAGACCGTCTCGGCCTCAAAATAACGGAAACGCTCGTGCAGGAAAACTTGAACGGCACGATGAGCATCGACACGGGGGCGCAGGGTACTGCGGTGCAAATCCGTTTCCCGCTAACGAATGCGCAGCCGAAGGAGGAGGAAGCCTCTTGAACGACTCCATCGTCGTTGTGGATGACGATCCGATCATCCGTATGGATATTCGCGAAATGCTGGAGGAGGCAGGCTATTTCGTAGCCGGCGAAGCGAGGAACGGCGAAGAAGCGGTGGCGCTTGTCGCCAGGCTGAGGCCTGCGCTTGTCATCATGGACGTCAAGATGCCGGTCATGGACGGCATCAAGGCATCGCGCATTATCCGCAGCATGCGGGAGGACACGTCGATCCTCTTGCTGACCGCCTACAGCCAAAGAGAGCTGGTGATGGACGCCCGGCAAGCGGGAGTGACCGCTTATCTGGTCAAACCGGTATCGGAGCAAAATGTAATCCCCGCCGTAGAAATGGCTCTTAGCCAGAAGGAGAAGTTCGAATCGCTGAAGCAGGATCTGAACCGGCTGAAGCAGTCGATCGAGGAACGGAAGCGCGTGGAGAAGGCGAAAGGCATCGTCATGCGCGCGCTGGCGCTGGACGAAGAAGCGGCCTACCGCAAAATGCGCTCCGCCAGCATGAGCTCGCAGCTGCCGCTCGGCAAGCTTGCGGAGATGATCGTGGCCGGCGAGCCGGAGCAGTGGCCTGACACGATGAAAAACGGGTGAGCGGACCGCATGCAGAGCCAATGGATCACCAGCGCCGGCATCGACATCGGAACGAGTACGACGAAAATGATCGTCAGCCGGCTGAAGCTTGTTCGTACGTCAAGCGCCTTAAGCCTTCCCCGCTACGATATTTCCGAGCGGGAGCTGCTGTATGCGAGCCCGGTTTACGCGACGCCTCTTGCCGGCAGCGATGAGATCGACGGAGAGCGGCTCGGCGCGATTTTGGCAGAGGAATACAGACGCGCGGGAATCCGGCCGGAGGATCTGAAATCGGGAGCCGTCATCATTACCGGCGAAACGGCGAACAAGCGGAACGCCTCCCGCATCGTTCATCTGCTTGCCGAACGGTCCGGCGATTTCGTCGTCGCCACGGCCGGCGCCGATCTGGAAGGGCTGCTGGCCGGCAAGGGCGCCGGCGCGGAGCGCCGTTCGACGCAAGTGAGAGGCGCGGTCGCGAACATCGACATCGGCGGCGGCACGGCGAACGCGGCCATTTTCCGCAGAGGCAAGCCGGCCGGCACCGTGACGTTTCACGTTGGGGGCAGGCTGCTGCAAATCGGCGGCGGCGGAACGATTGTACATATTTCTCCATCCGTACGGCCGTGGCTTGCAGCGAGCGGTTTCCGGCTGGAGGAGGGGCAAGTGGCGAGCTTTGCGATGCTTCAGGATGTATGCGTCTCGATGTGCCGCTGCATGCTGGACTATTGGCCGGGCGCGATTCGCCACAGCGGAGGGAAGCCGTTCGCGCCTTGCTGCTCGGGCCGCCGCTCGATTCGGTTCCGCCGCTCGAGGAGTGGATGGTGTCCGGCGGCATCGGCCGCCTGATGAACGAACCCGGCCCCCGGAACGTGGAGGAGACGGCGGTGTACGGCGATATCGGACCGCTGCTCGCTCATGCCGTAAAAGTATGTGCGGCGGAGTACGGCATTCGCCTTGTGCAGCCGGAGCAGGACGTCAGGGCGACCGTCATCGGGGCGGGCATGCAGAGCGCGGAAATTAGCGGCGCAACGGTTCATCTGGACGAGCGCGCTGCCGATCCGCAACCTCCCCGTCATGAAGCTCGAGCTCGATGCCGGCGCGCTTCGCCAGCCGGCTGCGCTGCGCGGCATTTTCGCGCAAACGATGCGGGCCGCCGCAAGCTTGTACGGCCGGGAAAGCTCGCCGCCGTTCGCGCTGGCGCTGTCCGGCATGCCGTACTTGTCTTACGATGCGGTGCAGCTTGTGGCGGAATGCATTAGCAGTACCTATACCGCATGTTTTCCGGAATCCCGGGTGCTGGTCGTCATCTGCGAGCACGATGTCGCCAAGGCGCTCGGGCAGTCGCTGCAGCGGCGGTGCGGTCCGTCTCCGCGGGTCGTCTGCCTCGATCAAATCCAGGCCCGGCACGGCGACTACGTCGATCTCGGCGAGCCGATTGCGGGAATGATGATCCCCGTCGTCGTCAAGACGCTGGCATTTCACGACAGATCGGAGGTGACAGGCGTATGAAGCTCAAAAGCGCGCTGTTCGGCACGACGTATCATTTTCGCGATGTGAAGGAAGTGCTGGCCAAGGCAAACGAGGAGAAGTCGGGGGATCAGCTGGCAGGCATTGCGGCGGCGGACGCCAAAGAGCGGATGGCCGCCAAACTGGTGCTCGCCGATTTGACGCTGGCCGATATCCGGAATCACCCTTTGCTGCCGCCGGAAACGGATGAGGTGTCGCGGGTGATCGAGCAGTCCGTCAACGAGAAAATGTACGCGGAAATCCGCAACTGGACGGTAGCCGAGCTGCGCGAATATTTGCTCAGGCAGGAGACGGGCGAGAGCGACATCCGCCGCATCAGCCGCGGGCTCACGAGCGAAATGGTGGCGGCGTGCGCCAAGCTGATGAGCAATCTGGATTTGATTCAGGCGGCGTCGAAGATCGAGGTCAGAACGCACTGCAACATCACGATCGGGCAGAAGGGCGTCCTCGCCGGACGCGCCCAACCGAACCATCCGACGGATAGCATACAGGGCATCAAGGCGTCTTTGTTCGAAGCGCTGAGCTACGGCATCGGGGACGCGGTCATCGGGATCAATCCCGTGATCGATTCGGCGGAGAGCGTGCGCAATATTTTGCAGGAGACCAAGGAAGTGATGGCGAAATGGCAAATTCCGACCCAGAACTGCGTCCTCGCCCACGTCAAAACGCAAATGAAAGCGATCCGCCAAGGGGCGCCTGCCGATTTGGTGTTTCAAAGCCTCGCCGGCACGGAAGCCGGCAACAAAGCGTTCGGCATCGACGTGGCGCTGTTGGACGAAGCGGATGAGCTGATTCGCCGCGAAGGCACGGGTACAGGCCCGAACGTCTGGTATTTCGAAACGGGGCAGGGCTCCGAGCTGTCGGCGGAAGCGCATCACGGCATCGATCAGGTGACGCTCGAAGCGCGCTGCTACGGGCTGGCGCGGAAATATAAGCCGTTTATCGTCAACACGGTTGTCGGCTTTATCGGTCCCGAATATTTGTACGACAGCAAGCAGGTGATCCGCGCCGGGCTGGAGGACCATTTTATGGGCAAGCTGCAGCAGCTGCCGATGGGCGTGGACGTATGCTATACAAACCATATGAAGGCCGACCAGAACGACATGGACAATTTGGCGGTACTGCTGGCAGCCGCCGGCGTCAACTATTTGATCGGCGTGGCGATGGCGGACGACTGCATGCTGAACTACCAATCGACCAGCTACCACGATATCGCCACATTGCGGGAAATGCTGCAGCTTCGGCCCGCCCCCGAGTTCGAACGATGGCTTGTGCGGATGGGCATTATGGAGAACGGCAAGCTGACGCCGCTGGCGGGCGATCCGACCTTATTCATGTAAGCGGCTGTAGGCATCAAAAGGAGGCGATGAGGCATGGACCGAACGGCCGAAATGGAGCGGCTTGTCGACCGGGTGATGGAGCTGCTGGAGAGCAAGCTGTCCCCGGCTTCGCAGCATCCGTCTCCGCCATGGCCGGCTGAGCCGGCAGCCGGCGTGGCTGAGGCTGATGAAGCCGACACGGAGGCGGGCGGAGAAAGCCGGAAAGTTCCGAATCCCCGCTGGGAGGAAGGCATGCGCGAGCTGCTGTCCAGCACGCCGGCCCGCATCGGCGTTTGGCGCGCCGGCACAAGGCCGCTGACAAGCGAAATGCTGAAATTCCGCTGCGACCACGCCGCCGCCGTCGATTCCATCTACGGCGAGGTCGATCCGGGTCTCCTCGAGGCGTTCGGCTTGTTTACGGTCGAGACGCGGTTCGGGAACACGGAAAATTACTTGAAACGGCCCGATATGGGCCGCATCGTGAACGAAGAGGGCGCGGCTCTTATCCGGAGCCGATGCCGCATGAAGCCACAGGTGCAGATTGTCGTGTCCGACGGCTTAAGCGCTAACGCCATAGACGACAATTTGCGCGATATATATCCGTCGCTGCTCGATTCGCTGCAATCGTATGGGCTTGCAGCGGGAACGCCGTTTTTCGTGCGCGGCGGCCGGGTTGCCGTCATGGACCATATCGGCGAGCTTCTTCGGCCCGAAGCGCTCGTGCTGCTGATCGGCGAAAGGCCGGGCCTCGTTTCGTCCCGGTCGATGAGCGCCTACATGTGCTATCGGCCGCGCCAAGGAACGGTGGAGAGCGACCGCACGGTCATTTCCAACATTCATCGCAGAGGCACGCCGCCGGTGGAAGCGGGAGCTTACATCGGAGCCGTTTTGAAAAAAATGATGGAACAAAAGGCGAGCGGCGTCAACCTGGAGCTCTGATTCCGAAGGAGGAGGTGGGAGGCTTGGCGACTTTGATCGGGTTTGCACTGCTGCTGGCGGCCTGTTTGGTGGCGGTAGGGATTGTGCGGATTGCGGGCAAAAGCATACGCGAATACAACGAGAGCGAGCACGAAAGTTTCCTTGGAAAATGAGAGGAGGATGAAGCATGCGTCCACAAGCCATCCACCACGACAAAGACAAGCGCGATTTGAACAAATTCGGGTATGCCCAGGAATTGCTGCGCAGCATGGGCGGATTTTCCAACTTCGCCATATCGTTCTCGATCATTTCCATTTTGACCGGAGCGGTTTCGCTCTACGGACACGGGCTCAAATACGGCGGACCCGGCATGATGGGCTTCGGCTGGACGATCGTGGCGCTGTTCGTCATGTTCGTCGCCGCTTCCATGTCCGAGCTGGCGTCCGCGATTCCGACGGCCGGAGCGCTCTACCATTGGGCGGCCATTTTGAAAAACAAGCGCTGGGGCTGGTACACGGCATGGATCAACCTGATCGGCCAAATCGGCATCGTCGCCGGCATCGATTATTCCGTCGCCTTGTTCGCCGACCCTTTGCTGGCCAGCGTGTTCGGGTACGCTTCCAACGATACGACCATTCTGATTGCCTTTACCGTCATTTTGCTGTCGCACGGCGTACTGAATCACATCGGGATACGCATCGTCGCGAAGCTGAACGACTTCTCCGCTTGGTACCATATCGCCATCGTCGCTATCGTTGTCGTGTCTCTGGCGTTTTTCACCAAAGGAGGGCTGAACAGCGTCGACTATTTGTTCAAGGTCGGGCAGACGTTCTCCGATAAGCCGTACATGTTCGCTTTCCTGATCGGGCTTCTCCAGGCGCAGTGGACGTTCACGGGCTACGACGCCTCCGCCCACACGATCGAAGAGACGATCAATCCCCGCGTTCGGGCGCCTTGGGGCATTTTCACGTCGGTCGTGTATTCGTTCGTGTTCGGCTTCCTGATGCTCGCCTTCGTGACGTTGTCCATTAAAGACGCGGCTGCGGCGGCCGGCTCGGACAACGCCTTCATTTACGTCATCAGCCAGGCGCTGGGCGGCACGTTCGGCTCCGTCGTGCTTTGGCTCGTAACGGCGGCGATGTGGTTTTGCGGGCTATCTTCGATTACTTCCTTCTCGCGCATGATGTACGCCTTCTCCCGCGACAAAGGCATGCCCTTCAGCCGCCAGTGGGCGCAAATCTCCAAGAAGTACCGCACACCCGCGAAAGCGATTTGGCTCGCTGTCGCGCTCTCGTTTCTGCTCGCCTTCATCGATTACATCATCAAGCTGGTGAGTCCGGATGCGACGTATACGACAATCGCCTTCCTGACCGCCGTCAGCGTCGTGGGGCTGTATGTGGCATACGGCATTCCCGTCTGGCTGAAGCTTCGGGCCAAAGCGCAGGGAAGGTTCCAGGCCAAGCACAACGGGCCTTGGCACCTGGGCAAATACAGCAATGCCATATCCATCGCCGCGCTCGTCTGGATCGTGTTTATCTGCATCATGATGATCGTTCCGCCGAACGAAATGGCCGGCTACGCCTTGGCCGGGATGTTGGTGCTCCTGGTCATTATGGATTTGGCTTATTACCGCAAACATTTCCAGGGCCCGCAAGCTGCGCTGAGCAACTCGATGGAAGATATTTTGCGCAGGGAGAGGGAGCTGGAGGGGGATTCCCGGCCTGGGGCGGGGTTTACTCATAAAGCGTGACCTCATGGCTTTGCCTGCGCGGTCTGCACGTTACGTGCTTGGCTTGCAGGTGATTGGAGTCAAATCGTTGCCGGCCTGACTGACAATGGCGACCGCGGCGTTGCATTCTCGCCGGTACGGTCGCCATTTTGCCTATGTCCGAGGCGGAAGCGGGCCGAAAAATTGATGGAAGTGCGTTTCGATGCGGCCGTTGAACAGCTTCCGGTTTTTGTCCGATTTGCGCCCCATATAGTGTTCAAGCTGCCGAGCCGGGGAGATGACGAACGCCGACCATGTCGGCAGCTGCTGCAGCAGCTGGCCGAGCTCGCGCAGCGCCCGCTCGGCTTCGCGCTGATCGCCGAGCCGCTCCCCGTAAGGCGGGTTGGTGATCAGCGCGCCGTAGTCGCCGCGCGGCTTCGCCGCGGCGACCGGCTCTACGCGGAAGCGAAGCTCCCGCGCCAGCCCTGCCGCCTTGGCGGCGGCCACGGCGACGTCGATGGCGGCGCTGTCGATGTCGGAACCGGCGATGTCGAGCGGCACATCGTCGCGCACGGCGTCGTACGCCTCGTCGCGGGCGTCGTCCCACAGCTCCGGCGGCAGCCTGTCCCACGCTTCCGCGGCGAATTCGCGCCGCAGTCCCGGCGCGATGTTCCAGCCGATGAGCGCCGCTTCGATCGGGATCGTGCCGGAGCCGCAGAACGGGTCGTACAGCGGCCGCTGCGGGCTCCAGCGGCTGAGCAGCACGAGCGCGGCGGCGAGCGTCTCCTTCAGCGGGGCTTCGGTCACGAGCTTGCGGTAGCCGCGTTTGTGCAGGCTCGGCCCTGTCGTATCCAGCGTCAGTGTGGCGACATCGTTTAGCAGCGATACCTCGATCGTGTAGCGCGGGCCAGTCTCCGCAAACCAAGACGTGCCGTATACTTGCTTCAAGCTTTCCACGACCGCTTTTTTCACAATGCCTTGACAGGCCGGCACGCTGGACAGCTGCGACTTGTGCGAACGCCCTTCGACCGGGAACTGCGCGTCTTCCGGTATCCAGCCGGCCCAACCGAGCGCCTTCACGCCCTCGAACAGCTCGTCGAACGTCGTCGCCGTGAACTGTCCCATTCTGACGAGAATCCGGTCGGCGGTCCGCAGCCACAAATTCGTCCTCGCCACGGCCAGCTCGTCCCCGCGGAAAACGACGCGGCCGTTCTCTACCGTCTGCTCGGCATACCCAAGCTCCTTCAATTCCCTGGCCACGATCGCCTCAAGCCCCATTGCGCAGGCCGCGACCAATTCCAACTCAGCCAATGCGTTCATCCTTCCATATATGCTACAATATGCTTTAGTATAGGTGAAATTGTAATGGTTAAGCAACCTGCGAAGGGGGACGAATCGATGACGACGACGGATCGGGAGCCGCGGCTGCCGTCTGCAGAACAGTATACGGAATCGCTATATCCGCAAGATGAACAGCTGGAACGGGTACTGGAGACGATCAGGGCGAACGGGATGCCGGAAATCTCGGTGAAACCGGGGTACGGGAGGCTGTTGACTTTGCTCGTGAAAATGAGCGGCGCGAAGAGCGTGCTGGAAATCGGCGCGCTCGGCGGATACAGCGGAATTTGCCTGGCGCGGGGACTGCCTGCGGACGGGCGGCTCGTGTCTTTGGAGCTGCGCGACGAATATGCCGCGCTTGCGCATGCAAACTTAACGGCCGCGGGATTCGGCGACAAGGTGGAGTATATGACCGGCGAGGCGCTGCCGAGCCTGGAGCGGCTTGGCGCGGAAGGGCGTCGCTTTGACCTGTTCTTCATCGACGCCGACAAAGGGAATTATCCGAACTATTTGCAGTGGTCGATAAATCTTGGCAACCCCGGGGCGATCATCGTCGGCGACAATACGCTGCTGCATCAGAAAGTGATGGATACGGCCGAGCAGGGCAACAATGTGCGCCAAATGCGCGAGTTCAACCGGCTCATGGCGGAGCACCCCATGCTCGAAAGCACGATGCTCCCGGCTTACGACGGCTTGGCCATCGCGCGGCTGCGCGCGTAACGGCGCTGCAAGCGGATCGATAATAAGACGGGGCGGAACGTCGGCGCCGGCATCATGATGAGTTGCGGCAAACGCGACAGCCGCCGGCTTGAAAGCAGCGGCTGAATGGCAGCGGAGCGGCAGGCTGGCGGCATGTGAGGCGTGCGATCGCTTTGTTTCGGGAATGCCGGAACTATCGCTGAGGGCGCATAGGTCGAAACGGCCTGTGCGCCCTCATTTGTTGCTGCATATGAAATTGTGCAATCGCACAAAAAAAGGGCCGGCCCGAAGGCTCACCCTTGTTGCCAAACTTGCCGCTCCGCAGTTTGCGGCGCTGCAGAGACCGGACGCTCCTGCTGAAGGTTCTGCTCCTGGATCTGGCGAACGGCTTCTTTATGCTGCAGCGTGCTCCAATACAGCATGAGCAGCTCGCAGACGAGAATAAGCACAATGACCTTCCGCCAATTCAGGCGCATAGCAACACCAACCTTTGCCCCCATATAATATGTATTGTCGTATAGGAACGACACGCTACACTTATATTAGCACATTTGCAGCATGACGACTACAAAAAACGCTTACAAGCCGACAAATCAAGACAAAAGGCTTGCGGCCCGCGGGCTGCGAAGCCTTTTGCCGAATATGCCGTCAGCGGTGCGTCACCACGTCACCACCAGAACCTCGGAACGAATACGAATACGAGCACGATGAGCACCAGCAGCCAAATGACCCAAGTACCGCCCCACGCAAAAGGAGCGGCTCCCGGCACTCCTACGACTCCAGCCATTGCTTTGCCCTCCTTCCAATGCGCGCGTCAATCATTTTTTACAGTTTATGTTCTCCGCGGCTGAATGGACATGGGCGTTTACCGGGGTTGCCGGATTTGTTCCATCGTTCGTTTGTTTACAATTTTATAAGTAATTGTTTGCTGCAATGGAATTAGAGGAAAAATATAGAAGGACGTCGAACTGGTTTACGAAAACATTACCCTGGAGTGTGGTTGCATGAGCAAAAGGGGCGGGTATTTCATCCTGATCGGCCTTCTTGCGATTATTGCCGTAACATACGTTTATTTTCAAGTTCATCGTTTTTCCGCCGGACCGGCGAACGGGGCCATATCGGATTTGCGAATTACTCGGCTGGACACCGAAACGAAAGGCGAGCCGCCGGCTATGAAGTCGTATGAGGTTACTTTTACGATTCCGAATTTCGAAGCGGAACGGCCCGCTCTTTTATTCAATCAGCTGAAGGCCCAGAACGTCCGAATTTATATTAAGGACCGGCTTGTGTACGAGTCTTTCAGGAGTTACCCGTACAACACGAACAATTTTTTGATTTCGCTGCATAAGGAAGAGCTGGGAAGCACCGTTACCGTGTGGATGCAATCGATGAACGGCCGCGCAGGCCCCAACAGAGATGTCGAGTATGGAGAAGAATCCGTCCTGCAAAAGCAGATCGATCAAAATATGCAAAGCTTCATTATCGGCTCTGCATTTATTCTCATTGCATTCGTGATGCTATGCTGTACGTTATTTCTGCGAAAAACGAGGACTACCGGAGTATGGCTCGTCTTAACTGCCATCATTTGTTTAGCAGGGATTTTATTTATCACCTATTCTTCGTACATGTTCGGACAACACGGGGATTACGGCCCGGTCTTTTTCGCGGGCTTCGATTTAGCGCTGTTCACATTTTTGCCGACGTTGACGTATTTTTTCGAAAGAATCGTAGGCAAAGGCTACCGTAATTTCGTCAAAACCTTCAGAATCGTTCAAGTCGGCTATTCGTTGTTATGCGCAGTGCTGATGGTTACGGATATTCTCGTTTCGTACCGGTTGTTTCCCGTTTACTACTTTTTCTCGGTTACCGCCTTAGGATTTATGATGATTGCGCAATTTGTTGTGTTGACTATTCATTCGATCACTTACGCCATGAAGGGGAACCGCGACGCTGCGATATTCGCCTGGGGAACTTCTTTGCTGGCGATGGCTATCGTTGTCGATCTGCTGTGCTATTACATTACGTCCGGGAAATACGAGCTCATCCTTTGGAAGTGGGGCATTACGCTGTTCGTCATCACCTTGCTCATCATCATGGGCCGGAAGCTGGCCGAATATTACGAGCAAATCGTCAACTATTCCCGTGAAGTGGAGCTATATAACAATCGGCTGCAGCGGTCCGAGAAGTTGGAAATTGTAAGCGAACTGGCGGCTTCCATCGCCCATGAAGTGCGAAACCCGCTGCAGGTGACGCGCGGTTTTTTGCAACTGCTGCTGATGAAAGTTAGCGACCAGGAAAAGGAGTATATGAACTTGGCGATCTCCGAGCTCGATCGGGCTGCGGGAATCATTACAGACTTCCTGACGTTCGCCAAGCCGCAGCTGGACCAAGTGGAGCCGATGCATGTCGAATCGTTGTTGAAGCAAATCGAGGGCATCATCATTCCGCTTGCCCGTTTGAACGGCGGAGAAATTGAGCTGCAAATCGCCCGCGACTTGTACATACGCGGCAATTCGTCGAAGTTCAAGCAAGCGGTTATCAATATTATTAAAAACAGCATTGAAGCATTTCGGGAACTGGGCCACATCCGAATTTGGGCTTATGAAAAAGAGGGACGAGTGCGGATCCATATACGCGATAACGGCGAAGGGATGAATGCGGAAGAAGTAGCCCGGCTGGGCGAGCCGTACTTTTCGACGAAAACGAAAGGAACCGGGCTCGGGCTGATGGTGACGTTCCGGATCATCGAAGTTATGGAAGGCGATATCAAGTTTGTCAGCGAAAAAGGCAAGGGGACCGAGGTGATCATGTCGTTCCCGTCCGCAGTCCCGTCTTGACATATAAGAATAGCTTGCCCTGACAGGGCAAGCTATTTTGTGTGACGTCGAACAACTATTCCCAACCCATTGTCGGTTCGTTTTTAACCCCTGCTGCGACCAAAACTGCCGAAGGCTCTTTAGGAACAACTAAGTAGAACTGGTTGTCGGTCTCTTCCAACGCTTGAAGCTTGATATTGCCAGGAACCTCGATGCCAAAAGCTTCGTTGATGGCTCGTTTCGGATCGGATAGCAACTTCGCTTTAAAGTTGGCATCCTCCCAAGCTTTGCGAACAATTTTGTGCTTCAATTCCTCTGCTGTCATTGGTCGATCACCTCGCAACAGTTTTAGGGGAAATATCCCTTTTCTAGTATATCATTAGAAACTATCAATTTCTACCCTATTTTTCCCTCCTTCGACAATAAATAGTATAAGCCGCCCGATATCAGCCTGCTTTTCTCGTTTTCGATCGTTGCGGCCGCAGAAACGAGATTGTCGACAAGAGATCCATGAAACGAAACGAGATCAGGCAGGTTGAACGGCTGTTGCCGCAACGAACGATGCCGGTCGGCGGCGTTTTGCGCGTAAAGGTCGAGCACACTCCGGTCGTATATCCACTTATGCATTACCGATTCGGTAACCGCTTCCCCCTCCGGCAGCAAAGAACGGACCAGCGCTACCAAAGCGTTATAGTTTCCGTCTGCCAGATCCTCCTGCCAATCCGCGTAATCGTCGACCGTCTGCAGCGTATCCAGCACAGCGTCGACGATGTCCGATACCGCCGGGATAAGCTCGTGCTTGTCCGCGAGAAGAAGGCTGCCGGTGCTGGCCAGCTTGACCGGGCTCGCTTTGTGCGCAAGCCTCCCATGCCGCTCCGCAAAGTAGCCGGGGTCGTTTTCGTGCAGGACTGCGTCCGCCCATTCGGACAAGTAGGTTCGGTAATAGCTCCAGAAAGAGGATTCGGGCGGGAACAAGATCTGGTAAACGCTCATATATTCATGCTGCATAAAATTGGCCAGAGGCAGCATCTCCCGGCAATTCGGCATGCCGCTGTCCATCAGGTCGTCCTGGATGAAAAAATGGAGCATCAGAAACACGTTCGCCAGCGAAAGCTGCCGGTACAGCTCCGGGTTCAGGCGCGTCTCTTCCTTCATCCAGAAGGGGAGCGTATAGCAGATGTAATTTTTGCCGCTCCCCTCGTTCTGAATCGAGAACTTGTCCAGGTAAGCCGCCGCCATTTTGGCAACGGGTGCCGGAAGCCGGCCGCAAACCCGCTCGGCTTCGGCGAATACTTCCCGCAATTCGCTCCGGTAAGGCTCCAACCAGTCCACGACAATCACCTCGCACAGGTGTTGAGTAACTTTCTTCCATCCTATCATAACATTGCCAGGGGGTGTCGAACAGTGCGGAAATCGGCATTCAAACGCCGCGGCGGCGGGCGACGAGGTTGCGGCGCACCCAGAGCGCGTTCAAGGCAAGGAGGCAGGCGGACACGGCAAACAGGGCGCGAATCGACATGAAGCCCGAGACGGCCCCGCCGATGACCGGCCCGAGCATATTGCCGAGCGCAAGCGAGCTGGAATTGAAGCTGTACGCGCGGCTTTCCATGCCGTTCGGCGTAAATTTGCGGATGAGCGCGTTGACTGCGGGAAGCAGCCCGCCCATGAAAATGCCGAGGAAAAAGCGCGCCGCGAGCAGCTGCCAGATCGACTGCACGAAAATTTGCGGCACGAACGCGACGGACGAGCCGATCAAAGCGATGCGCAGCACGCGCTCGTGGCCGATCCGGTCGGCGAGCTTGCCGAGCAGCGGCGCGGCCAGCATGTTGGAGAAGCCGGTGACGGAGCTGACAAGGCCGGCGAAAAAGGCGATCTGCTCGCTAGGACCGACGAGCTTCTCGACGAACAGCGGGATGAGCGGCATAACGCTCAGCATCGAGAACTGGATCAGGAACGTGACGGTGTACAAGGCCGGCAGCTGCGGAATGTGCCGCAGCTGAGACAGCCCTTCGAGTGTCGACACTTTCGGCTGCCTGGCCGCTTCCTCGGGATTAAATTTCTCCTTCACGAGCAGCATCGACAGCACCGAAGCGGAGAACAGCAGCGCCCCCGTCACGTAAAAAATGTAGCGGTAGCCGATCCAATCCGCCAGCAGCCCGCCGAGGAAAGGACCGAGAATGGAGCCGGCGACGGATCCCGACTGCAGCGTCCCCATGGCGAAGCCCATTTTGTTTCGCGGCGTATTGGACGACATGAGCGCCACCGCGGCCGGCGAATAGCCGGAAATCGTCCCGTTCACGAGCCGCAGCAGGAGGAGCTGCCAAGGATGCGTGGCCAAGCCCATCAGCGCGATGACGACAGCCATGCCGAAGCCGGAGCGCAGCAGCATCACTTTGCGCCCGTAACGGTCGGACAAATTGCCCCAGATCGGCTGGGCGAGAAACGACGTGACGAAATTGCCGGCGAAAATAAAGCCCGCCCACATCGCGACGGCGTGCTCCTCCGTGACGCCGAGCGTTTTGATATAAAGCGGAAGGAACGGAGTGATCATCGTCATGCCGGCAAATACAAGAAATTGCCCGAACCAGAGCACGAGCAAATTGATTTTCCAGCGAGCCATGCGGCCATTCTCCTCTCGGTATTGGTATATTTTGACCATGAACGGACATCCTACCCGTTGGGCAATTTTGCCAACCACCGCAAAGGAGTGTTAGGATATGCCGTTTGGCGCACACGAAACGATGGAAGTGCATGAAATTCTGAACGAGAAAATGAATGCGATCAACCACTTCATGCTCTATGCCGAGCAAGCCCGCGATCCGGGGGTGCGCGAGATGGCGAGGCGGCATCTGCACGGGTGCATGCAGCATTACGACCAGATTGTCGCTTACACGCACGATTACAGCGCAGCACAAGGGATGGGCAATCCGCTCGGCCAGTTCCCCCGCGTCCAGCCGGAGCAAATCGTGTACGGCCTGGACAATCCGGCTCGCGTCGCTCCGATGCTGCAGGGCGGCTTTACCGACCAGCAAATTCTCATGGCCATGCTCAGCTGCCACAAATGCGCGGCGACGAACGCGATGCGGGCTTCGCTGGAAATCGCCGACCCGAATTTGCGCCAGATGGTCATGGGCAGCGCGATTGCGGCGAACAACGACGCCTACGAAGTATTTCTGCTGATGAACCGGATGGGCGTGTATCAAGTTCCGACGATGCACGATCATACCGCCAAAACGTACTTGCATACGTATCAGCCGGCTTCGCCGCAATAACGCAAAACGGGCTGTGCGCAAGAAGAAAAAGGCGGGGCCGTCCGTTCCGGGCGGGCTCCCGTTTCTCGCGCGGAATCAGCCCAAGTATAGGCGCAGCTTATGCTTTTTCATGAAGTGAAAGAAACCATCGGGCTTGCCGCACGAAGCGGGGCCCGATGGTTTTTTGCTGCGTGCTGCCGCTATTTGAAGCATAAACCGGCCCGAACTTCGGCGATGTAGCGCTCGCTGCCCGGCATATCGGCGGCTCGCGCCGCTTCGGCCGCAAGCTCGACGTCATACGGGACGCGAACAAGCTGGATCGAGAGCGGAGCCGGCTCATCGCCCGCGGTTCCTTCGACGATGACATAGCTCGGCTGCGCGATGCCGTCGTACGGAACGCCGACGCTGCCCGCGTTGAACAGCGTCCGGCCGCGCGGCTGCCGGCCTTTTTCGCGGCGCGAATCGGCTGCGCGCGGTTTGAGCGTCAGCAAGTAGGGGAGATGGATGTCTCCATAGCCGACGACGTCGGGAGTGCGGCCTCCATCCGGCGTTCCGGTTTGCGGCGTATTGGCGAACAGTTCCAGCTTTTCGCGCTTGGGCGCTTTGCGAAGGACGCGGCGAAATACGCTGTCTGCCGAAGCATGGAACAGGCGCACGAGCTGTCCGCTCAGCGTCAGGTCGATGGAAAAGGGCAAATTCGCGAGATAATCGATGCGTTCCGCGCCGATTTGCTCTTGCTGCCATTTGCCTTCCGGCAGCTCCTGCTCGCGGGCGATGCCGGCTTCCCAGTTGCCTTGCGCCACGAACTCGCACCGCTCGCGTATGCGGTCGACGGTTTGCGCCGGCTGCGGTCCTTTGCCGACGAGGTCGCCGAGGCAAACGATGCGGCGGATGCGCCGTCTGGCAATGTCTTTGTAAACGGCCTCAAGCGCAGGCAAATTGCCGTGCACGTCGGAGAGGATTGCGATTTTTTCCATGGCAGGCCTCTTTTCGCAGCGCGATTTTTCATGTACACTTTTGATAGCTTTTGCATCATTACCCATGATTTTACCATAAGGGGACAATTATGATCCAATCGAGACAACAGCGGCATAAAAGAAAGCGGCGGCCTTACGGCTTGCTCATCGTCGGCGCAGCTGTTGTCGCCGGGGTGTGCGTTGCCGCAGCAGCGCATAAACTCGCCGCGCCAAGCGATCCCGGGGCGAAGCCGCCGGCGCAAGCAGCGGCCCCGCATGCCGCCGGCAGCGGCGGGGCCCAGGCGGGCGCGGGCGCTGCGAGCGGCCGGCGCAAGGCGGGTCGGCGGCGAAGCCGGAGGGACCGGCGCTGGCGTGGAGCGAGCGGCGGAACGGGCGGCGGCTCGGCGGCCGACGGAAGCAAGCCGGTTCGGGAGGGCGGAGGCACCCCTGCCGCAGGGGCGCCGGGGGCCGGGCCGCATGTGCGCATGGCGTTCGTCGGCGACGTGCTGCTGGCGGACACGGTCGAGAAGCTGCTGCTGCAAAACGGCTACGATTACCCTTACCAAAACGTAAAGCAGCTGCTTAGCGAGCCGGACGTGACGGTGGCCAACCTCGAAACGCCGGTAACGGAAGGCGGGACAAAGCAATCGAAGGAGTACGTGTACCGCTCGTCTCCGCTGGCACTGCCGGCCCTGAAGGAATCCGGCATCGACGTCGTCAACATGGCGAACAATCACATCATGGATTACGGCGCTGCGGGCATGCTCGATACGATGAAGTATCTGGATCAGAACGGCATCGAACATGTTGGCACGGGACACAATTTGGAAGAAGCGCTGAAGCCTGTCTTCATAACGAAGCAAGGCATCAAAATCGCTTTCCTCGGCTTTAGCCGGGTCGTTCCCGACAACACCTGGAAGGCAAGCGCGAAGCAGCCGGGCGTCGCCGACACGTACAATTACACCGTGCCTGTGGAGACGATCCGCAAGACGAAGGAACAGGCCGATCTCGTCGTCGTGCTGGCTCACTGGGGCACGGAGCGCAAAGATACGCCCGATCCGGTGCAGACGGACCTCGCTCATCGCTACGTCGATGCCGGCGCCGATCTCGTCGTCGCCAGCCACCCGCACGTGCTGCAAGGGCTGGAGGCGTACAAAGGCAAATGGATTGCGTACAGCTTGGGCAATTTTATTTTTACGACGAACGATGTGGCGAAGACGTGGGAAACGATCGTGCTGCAGGCCGAATGCGGCAAGACGGGCGACTGCTCGCTGCGGGCAGTGCCGATCCTGACCAAATGGGCGAAGCCCGAGCCGATGGTTGAGCCTGCCGGGTCGGAGCTGCTCCAGCGGCTGTCGGGGCTATCGTTCCGTTCCAGAATCGAGGCGGGCGGCAGCGTAGTTCGCGATGACAGCGTGACGGGACCGGCGGTGATGGCACCTGCATCCGCCGCACCGTCCGCGTCTCCCGCGCCTGCCGCATCCGTCTCGCCCGGTCAATCCGCCAATACTAAGAAGAAATGAGGCATATGTCAATGACAACCACGATTCGCAACGTTTATTGCGTAGGGCGCAACTACGCTTTGCACGCAGCTGAGCTCGGCAATGCCGTGCCGGATAGCCCGATGATTTTTACGAAGCCGACGTATGCTGTCGTGCACATGGATGGCGGCGCAATCGAGCTGCCGGGGGGCCGGGGCGAGCTGCACTTCGAGACCGAGCTTGTTCTTCATGTTGCCAAACCGTACCGTCCCGGCGCCAGTGTGGACGAGCTCGTCGACACGATGACGATCGGCATTGATTTTACGCTGCGCGACGTTCAATCGGACATCAAAAAGAAGGGCGCCCCGTGGCTTCCGGCCAAAGGCTTCCTCCGTTCCGCGCCAGTTGGGGCGTTCCGCCCGTTCCCCGGCCAGGCGGCCGTGCGGGACAGCGAGTTTACCATGCGCCGCAACGGCGCGATCGCGCAGCAGGGCAAGCCTGCGGATATGATTTTTGGCTTGCAGACGCTCGTCGATTTTATCGGCACACACTACGGCCTTGGCGAAGGCGACCTCATCTTCACGGGAACCCCTGCCGGCGTTGCCGCTGTCGCTGACGGCGACAAGCTTGAGCTGCTGTGGGGCGACGAGCCGGTCGGCTCGTTTGTGGTGGCTTTGCGGTAAACGAGCCATCGGCGATACCTGGTTTTGGCGGCGCGTTGGCGTCGAAGCTTTGCGGCTGGCGTAAAAGCCGTGCCCCGCGGCCATAACGGAACCCGGATCCGTTAATGAGGTTATTTCCCGATATTTCCTCGAAATAGCGGAACGCGGTGCCGTTATTTCCGTGATTGGGACCCCGGTTCCCCGTTTTACGAGAGAATAACGGAACGGTGTTCCTCTATTTGCCAAAAAATGCTCGTAAACGATGGAATAACGGAACCGTGTTCCGTTAACCTTTTGCGGGAGGAGGGCGTGCGCTTGTTCGAATTGCATGCTGACGATGACAGGGTGCGGCACTTGGCCGCTGCCGATCCCTATATGGCCCGCCTGACGGCATTGATCGGCACGATTACGTTCGGAAAGCGCGGAGACTTGTTCGGCTCGCTCGCCAAGTCGCTCGTGGCGCAGCAGCTATCGGTCAAGGCGGCGGCAACGATAGTGCGGCGCGTTGGGGAAGTGTGCGGAGAATGGACCCCCGAGGCGCTGCTGGCTGCCCCTGAGGAGGGGCTGCGCGCTGCCGGTCTGTCTAAGCAAAAGCTCGGCTACATTCAAGGTCTGGCACAAGCCGTGCTGCGAAAAGAGCTCGACGATGAAGCATTGCGCAACATGAGCGATGAAGAGGCGATTGCGGCGCTGACGAAGGTGAAGGGCATCGGCCGTTGGACAGCGGAGATGTTTTTGATCTTCTCGCTCGGCCGGGAAGACGTATTGTCGCTTGGCGATGCGGGCCTGCGGCGCGCTGCGCGTTGGCTTTACGCGGAGCGGGAAGGAGACGTGGATCTGGCGCAGCTGGGCGAGAAGTGGAGGCCGTATCGCTCCATCGCTTCGTTCTATTTGTGGGAAGCCGTGAACCGGGATCTCGTGCTGGAAAAATAGCGAACGGCCGTCGTGAGACGGCCGTTGCCTTTTTTATAACTGCTTCTCTTCGCCGCGCATCGCCCGTAAGCTAGCCTGGCAAACGGCTGAATCGCCATATTATTTCGGTTTTAAGACGTTCGAGGGGTTGTTGCGGCTCATCTGGAAGCGTTTAATGTAACTGAAGCCCATCAGCTGCTTTCGATGTTCGTCCCAAATGCGGAAACGGAACGATCGCAAACTGGATAAAAGTGTAACGGGGGGTGCGATTTGGAACATAGCATTGTCATCGTGAGCGCGTTCCAGATAGTAATTTGGAACACGGGGGCTAAGGTGGTGAATATGGTGAAACCCAATGTTTCCCGTGAACCAGTGCAAAATTTTCGGCAGTTTATAGAAGGAGCTCCCGTGTAAAGCCGCATTGACATAATCCCAGTTCTCGTCCTTCTCGAAATACGTATGTTCGAACTGGTGCTGTACGTAGAAAAGCCAAAAGCCGGCCAAACCCGAGAGAAGAAAAGTCGGTCCTTGAATCAAAAGAAACGCCTTCCAGCCGACCGCCCAACAAAGCAGGCCTGCCAAGGCAGCTATCCCAACGTTTATCGTATACGTGTTCAGACGCTCTTTCATTTTCGCTTCCTTGCGGTTGAACCGGTATTCAATCAGGAAAACATAAGCGGGACCAAGTCCGAATAAGATCAGCGGGTTCCGATATAGCCGGTACCCTAGCCGCTTGAGCGGAGGCAATGCCAAATATTCCTGGACCGTTAACGTCCAAACGTCGCCCGTGCCGCGTCGATCCAGGTTGCCGTTGGTTGCGTGGTGGACCGAGTGGCTAAATCGCCACTGGTAAAACGGACAATAAGTTAAAATGCCGGAAATTGTGCCTACAACTTCGTTTGCCATGCGATTGTTGAAGAAGGAACCGTGACAACAGTCATGGAAAATAATAAAAACCCGAACCAATAAGCCGGCTGTGATAACGGTCAGGAAAAGCGTCAGCCAATACGTAACGGACAGACTCCAGTACGCTCCATACCAAAGAAGCAGGAGGGGGGCAATGGTGTTAAACAGCTGCCAAACGCTTCGTGCTACGCTCGGTCTCTCATAAGGTGCGATCGTTTTCCTCCAGCTTCTGTTCTTGTCCGGCAATGCCATTAAATAACTCCTTTTTATTAAAACCGTATTGGTAAGGGCCTATTTGGGGATAATGGAATCGAGACTTTATTGTAACATAATTCATAGGATTAGCCTTCAAAACAGGAATGTAATTGCTGGGTACGAGGCGGAGTGGGGCTGAACCGACACATATGTGCTCGGTCGCTTGCCTTTTGCCACGGGCTGTGTTAAGCTAATACCAGTTAATGATACTGACATCAATTCACATTTTGAAAAAGGTCTCATTATAATGATGGAACTTTTTTCAATGTGTGAATTTTTTTATTTTAAGGAAAATGAACATGTTAAAATTATTTTGGAGGTAATCAAATGCAAACAGGTACAGTAAAATGGTTCAACAGTGAAAAAGGCTTCGGCTTTATTGAAGTCGAGGGCGGGAACGACGTTTTCGTGCATTTCAGCGCGATCGAGGGCGAAGGATACAAATCCTTGGATGAAGGCCAGCGTGTTCAATTCAACGTGGTCCAAGGCAATCGCGGACCGCAAGCAGCAAACGTAACAAAAATCTATTAAGCAAACAAAAAGCGAAGCTGCTCCTGACGTGTTGGGAGCAGCTTCTTTCTTTAAATCTATGAAGGCGAAGGGGGAGAAAGCAGCGTGTACTATAGCTTTCGCAACAAGTATTTGGAAGATCTCCCGAAAGAAAATGTCCGAATCTGGTCCTGCACCAAAGAAGGATGCAAGGGATGGATGCGATACAATTTTGCGTTTGAACACGAACCGAAATGCTGTTTGTGCTTATCGCCCATGATCAGCGACATGAGGCTGCTGCCTCTGCTTGTCAATTCGAACGACGAATGGGAAGCGCTCCGGAAAAGCATCCCCATGAAGCCCGCCAAACCGATTGCTTAAGGCGATGGCCATTCCTTACGGCTGCTTCTCATCGTTCCATACGTCATCGGAACAATGCTCGCGATCGGCGGCAGTGCGGCCGCGAATGGGAATTTCCTCGTCCTTCGAACCGTGTGGATAGCTGCCTCCGTTCCATTAGCGGCGGACAAGGTCCGGGCCGTTAAGTTTCGAGACGAAGCCGTTCATGCTACAATATCGTGGGAAAATAGAGGAAAAGGGAGAAGGAGAATGGCAACGATTGACGATTTTTTGCGGCTCGATGTGCGGATCGGCACGATTGTCAGCGCAGAGCCTTTTCCGGAGGCGCGCAAGCCGGCCATCAAGCTGCAGATCGACTTCGGACCGCTCGGTGTGAAGTGTTCCAGCGCGCAAATTACAACAAGGTACAAGGCGGACATAAACGCAAATACCGCATCATCGATTTCAAGCGGAACAAGGATGGAATACCCGGCCGCGTTGCTACGATCGAGTACGACCCGAACCGTTCTGCGAACATCGCGCTCATCCATTATGCGGACGGCGAGAAGCGCTACATCATCGCGCCAAAAGGTCTGAAAGTGGACGACGTCATCACTTCCGGTTCCGATTCGGATATCAAAGTGGGCAACTCGCTGCCGATGGAAAACATTCCGGTCGGTACGGTTATCCACAACATCGAGCTGAAGCCTGGCAAGGGCGGCCAATTGGTGCGCGCGGCAGGTACGGAAGCTCAGCTCCTCGGTAAAGACGGCGACTACGTCATCGTGCGACTGTCTTCCGGCGAGATTCGCAAAATTTTGAAAGTGTGCCGCGCAACCGTAGGTTCCGTCGGCAACGAAGACCACGAGCTGATCAGTATCGGTAAAGCGGGCCGCAGCCGTTGGCTCGGCAAGCGTCCGGAAGTTCGCGGTGTCGTCATGAACCCGAACGATCACCCGCACGGCGGTGGCGAAGGCCGCGCTCCGATCGGCCGCAAATCTCCGATGTCTCCGTGGGGCAAGCCGACGCTCGGCTTCAAAACCCGGAAGAAGAAAAAAGCTTCCAACCAGTACATCATTCGCCGCCGCAAGTAATCGGGCGGCGAGAGCGGTATAGAAGCTTCAGATGGAAGGAGGAACATCCATGGGTCGCAGTTTGAAGAAGGGGCCGTTTATCGACGGTTACCTGATGAAAAAAGTAGAAGAGCTGAACGCAGGCGGCAAAAAAGTCGTTATCAAGACTTGGTCCCGCCGCTCTACGATTTTCCCGCAATTCGTGGGACATACGTTCGGTGTGTATGACGGCCGCAAGCACGTGCCGGTATACGTAACGGAAGATATGGTCGGCCACAAGCTCGGCGAATTCGCGCCAACCCGCACGTACAAAGGTCACGGCGGCGACGACAAGAAAACAGGCAAACGCTAAGATCGAGCTCTCCGGCTGATCGTCGGCATACAATCTCATCTCGGGAGGAGGTACATCCATGCAACAAGCGAAAGCATCTGCGAATTTCGTGCGCATTGCTCCTCGTAAAGCCCGTCTGGTCATTGACTTGATCCGCGGCAAGGCTGTAGGCGATGCGATTGCAATTTTGCGCCATACGCCGAAGGCAGCATCCCCGATCGTGGAAAAGATTTTGAATTCGGCGATTGCGAATGCGGAGCATAACTACTCCATGGATCCGAACAAACTGGTCGTGTCCCAAGTTTATGTGAACGAGGGCCCGACGATGAAGCGTTTCATGCCTCGCGCGCAAGGACGCGCAAGCAAAATCAACAAGCGGACCAGCCACATTACTCTGGTGGTATCTGAAAAATAAGGAGGGATAAGTGTGGGTCACAAGGTAAGCCCGGTAGGACTTAGAATCGGTATTATCCGCGATTGGGAGTCCAAATGGTACGCGAACGACAAAGATTTCGGCTCGCTGCTCATGGAAGACGTCAAAATCCGCGAATACCTGAAAAATAAATTGAAAGACAGCGCCGTTTCCCACTTCGATATCGAGCGCGCGGCTAACCGCGTCAGCATCACGATTCATACTGCGAAGCCCGGTATGGTTATCGGCAAGGGCGGCGCAGAAGTCGAAGTGATCCGTACGTATCTGGCTAGCATGACTGGCAAGAAAGTACACATCAACATTGCAGAGATCAAAACGCCCGATCTGAACTCCGTACTCGTAGCTGAGAGCATCGCGCAGCAATTGGAACGCCGCGTATCGTTCCGCCGCGCGCTGAAGCAAGCGATCCAGCGGACGCTCAGAGCAGGGGCAAAAGGTGTGAAAGTATCGGTTAGCGGACGTCTTGGCGGCGCCGAGATCGCACGTACCGAAGGATATAGCGAGGGCACGGTTCCGCTGCACACGCTGCGCGCGGACATCGACTACGGAACAGCGGAAGCTCACACGACGTACGGCCGGATCGGCGTAAAAGTATGGATCTACCGTGGTGAAGTTCTTCCGGCTGCGAAGAAGAGAGAAAAGGCTGCTACGGAAGGAGGCAACTAAGCCATGTTATTGCCTAAACGCGTCAAACACCGCAAAGAGCACCGCGGCACGATGAAAGGCCGCGCGAAGGGCGGCACGGAAGTGTCGTTCGGCGAATACGGTCTGCAAGCGCTCGAGGCGGCTTGGGTAACGAACCGCCAAATCGAAGCGGCACGTATTGCGATGACCCGTTACATCAAGCGGGGCGGTAAAGTATGGATTAAAATTTTCCCTTCGAAGCCGATCACCCAGAAGCCTCTCGAGGTGCGGATGGGTAGCGGTAAAGGTAACGTCGAGAAGTGGGTATGCGTCGTGAAGCCGGGCAAAATTTTGTTCGAGCTTGCCGGCGTCAGCGAGGAAATCGCTCGCGAAGCAATGCGCCTTGCCTCGCACAAACTGCCGATCAAGACGAAGTTTGTGAAGAGAGACGAAGTGGGTGGTGAAGCAAATGAAGGCAATTGAGTTTCGTAACCTAACCACTGCAGAACTTGAACAAAAAATTAACGGATATAAAGAAGAGCTCTTCAACCTTCGCTTCCAATTGGCTACCGGCCAACTGGACAACCCGATGCAAATTCGCGAAATCCGCAAGAGCATCGCGCGCGCAAAGACGGTCATTCGGGAACGAGAGCTCGGCATCAGCTAAGCCATTCAGAGAGGAGGTCCTCTACATGAGCGAAGTAACGCGTAACGAACGCAAAACGCTTATCGGCAAAGTCGTTTCCGACAAAATGACGAAGACGATCGTCGTTGCCGTCGAAACGTACAAAAAGCACGATCTGTACCATAAGCGGATCAAGCATACGAAGAAGTTCAAAGCTCACGATGAGAATAACGAGGCAAAAATCGGCGATACTGTGAAAATCATGGAAACTCGTCCGTTGTCCAAGGATAAAACTTGGAGACTCGTAGAAATCGTAGAGAAAGCTGTTATCGTATAAGCACGCAAGTGACATGCGAAAGGAGGGGCAACAATGATTCAACCATTATCCCGTTTGGCTGTGGCTGACAATTCCGGCGCGAAGCAGCTGATGTGCATCCGCGTTCTCGGCGGTACAGGTCGCCGCGTAGGCAATATCGGCGATATGATCATCTGTTCTGTGAAAGAAGCAACACCAGGCGGCGTTGTCAAGAAGGGCGACGTTGTGAAGGCAGTTATCGTGCGCACGAAGACAGGCGCTCGCCGTAAAGACGGCTCCTACATTACGTTCGACGAAAACGCAGCGGTTATCGTGAAAGACGACAAGAGCCCGCGCGGCACCCGTATTTTCGGACCTGTCGCCCGCGAGCTGCGCGACCGCGATTTCATGAAGATCGTATCTCTGGCGCCAGAGGTTATTTAATTCGCAAGATTCGATAAGCTTCGCCCGGCGCGAAGTTCAGCGGTTGCTTACGAAGCAAGTTTTCCGCAAGGAAAACTTTTAGGAGGTGCAAAACCACATGCCAAGGTTGAAAAAAGTTCTTGAGTCCCACAACAACAAGCTGCACGTGAAAAAGGACGACACCGTGTTCGTCATTTCCGGCAAAGATAAAGGCAAAAAAGGCCGTGTTCTGGAAGCTTATCCTCGTGAAAACCGCGTTCTCGTCGAGGGCGTGAACATGATCAAGAAGCACCAGAAGCCGAACCAGGCCAATCCGCAGGGCGGCATCATCTCGAAGGAAGCTCCGATTCACGTGTCCAACGTGATGCTGATCGATCCGAAGAGCGGCAAGCCGACCCGTATCGGCTACAAAGTGCTCGACAACGGCAAAAAAGTGCGCGTCGCCAAGAAGTCCGGCGAAGTGATCGACTAATTTCAAGCTCCAAGGAAAGGAGGCCACCGATTCATGTCTGCAAGATTGAAAGATCGTTTCCTGAATGAAGTCACTCCTGCTCTCATGCAGAAGTTCAACTACACGACGGTTATGCAAGTGCCGAAAATCGAGAAAGTCGTCATCAACATGGGCGTAGGCGAGGCGACGGGCAATTCCAAGATCCTCGACGCAGCCGTGGAAGATATGCAAAAAATCGCAGGCCAAAAGCCGGTGATCACGCGTGCGAAGAAGTCCATCGCAGGCTTCAAGCTCCGTGAAAACATGCCGATCGGCGTGAAAGTTACACTGCGCGGCGACCGCATGTACTACTTCCTGGATAAGCTGTTCAACATTTCGCTTCCGCGCGTCCGCGACTTCCGCGGCGTTTCGAGCAAAGCGTTCGACGGCCGCGGGAACTATACGCTCGGCCTGAAAGAGCAGCTGATTTTCCCCGAAATCGAATACGACAAGGTCGACAAAGTGCGCGGTATGGACGTCGTTATCGTCACGACAGCTCGCACGGACGAAGAAGCTCGTGAGCTGCTCGCGCAACTCGGCATGCCTTTTTCGAAATAAGTACGGAACCTAAGGTTTAGGAGGTGTAAACTTAGTGGCAAAAACTTCGATGAAAGTGAAGCAGCAACGTACTCCGAAGTTCAAAGTGCAAGCTTATACGCGCTGCGAACGCTGCGGCCGCCCTCACTCGGTTCTCCGTAAGTTCAAGATTTGCAGAATATGTTTCCGCGAATTGGCCTACAAAGGTCAAATTCCCGGCGTGAAAAAAGCAAGCTGGTAATTCATCGAATTTCGGGAAGGAGGTTCTCACCCAATGGTTATGTCCGATCCAATTGCAGATATGCTGACACGCATTCGCAATGCGAACGTTGTCCGTCACGAAACCGTGGAAATCCCGGCCTCCAAAATGAAGAAGGAGATCGCGGAAATCCTGAAGAAGGAAGGTTTCATCCGTGACGCCGAATACGTAGAAGACAACAAGCAAGGCATCATCCGCTTGTTCCTTAAATACGGTCCGAACAACGAGCGCGTCATTTCCGGCCTGAAGCGCATCAGCAAGCCGGGGCTGCGCGTATATACGAAATCCCAAGAGATCCCGCGCGTGCTTGGTGGCCTTGGTATTGCCATCATCTCCACGTCCAAAGGGGTTATGACGGATAAAGAAGCTCGCCAGTCCAAGTCCGGCGGCGAAGTTATTTGCTACGTGTGGTAATACATTAAGAACCGAATGGAGGTGTCCCCATGTCCCGTATTGGCCGCAAGCCTATCGCCATTCCGAATGGCGTTGACGTAAAACTTGATAATACGCAAATCACGGTGAAAGGTCCGAAAGGAACGCTGAGCCGCGAGCTTCACAAAGATATGAAGATTGTTGTGGAAGGCAACGTGATCACGGTCGAGCGTCCTTCCGAGCACAAGCTTCATCGCGCTTTGCACGGTACGACCCGCAGCGTCGTGGCGAACATGATCAACGGCGTAACGGAAGGCTATGCCAAGTCGCTGGATCTCGTCGGCGTCGGTTACCGCGCCAACAAAACCGGCAACAAACTCGTTCTGAACGTCGGCTATTCCCACCCGGTCGAGTTTACGCCGGAGAACGGCATTGAATTCGAAGTGCCGGCTGCCAACAAAATTATCGTGCGCGGCATCGACAAGGAACTGGTCGGCGCAACCGCTGCGAAAATCCGTGCCGTCCGCGAGCCCGAGCCGTACAAAGGCAAAGGGATCAAATACGAGAACGAGCGCATTCTGCGTAAAGAAGGCAAAGCAGGTAAGAAGAAATAATCTGGAAAGGAGTGCATAACCGGATGATTTCCAAAGAGGATAAAAACAAGGCCCGTCTGAAAAGACACCTTCGCGTCCGTAAAAAAATCGCGGGCACGCCCGAGCGTCCGCGCCTCAATATTTTCCGTTCCTCGAAGCATATGTATGCTCAAATCATCGACGATACGACCGGCGTAACGCTGGCTTCGGCATCGACGCAAGATAAGGAACTGAAAGGCCAAGTCGAGAGCGGCGGCAACGTAGAAGCTGCGAAAAAGGTCGGCGAGCTGATCGCGCAGCGCGCTAAGGCGAAAGGCCTGGACAAAGTCGTGTTCGACCGCGGCGGCTACCTGTACCATGGCCGCGTGCAAGCATTGGCAGACGCAGCCCGCGAAGCAGGGCTTGAATTCTAATCCCAACTGAAGGAGGTTAACGACTTGCGCGTAGATCCGAATACATTAGAGCTTACTGAAAAAATGGTCTCCCTGAACCGCGTAGCCAAAGTTGTTAAAGGCGGACGCCGTTTCAGCTTCAGCGCACTCGTCGTTGTCGGCGACGGCAAAGGCTGGGTTGGCGCAGGCATCGGCAAAGCGGCCGAAGTTCCGGACGCGATTCGCAAAGGCATCGAAGACGCGAAGAAGAATCTGATCCACGTTCCGATCGTCGGAACCACGATTCCTCACCTCGTGGAAGGCCATTTCGGCGCAGGCAAAGTGCTGCTGAAGCCGGCATCCGAAGGTACCGGTGTTATCGCAGGCGGCCCGGTTCGCGCCGTGCTTGAGCTGGCTGGTATCGGCGACATTTTGACGAAATCCCTGGGTTCGAATAACCCAATCAATATGGTTCACGCTACGCTCGAAGGTCTGAGCCGTCTCAAGCGCGCAGACGAGGTAGCGAAGCTTCGCGGTAAAACCGTCGAAGAACTGTTAGGGTAAGGAGGGGTAACGATGGCTAAATTGCAAATTACCCTAAAGAAAAGCCTCATCGGCCGTTCACAGACACAGCGTACGACGGTGAACGCTCTAGGCCTTCGCAAAGTGAACCAGACTGTCGTTCAAAACGATAACGAAGCGATTCGCGGTATGGTGAACCAAGTGAGCCACCTGATTGAAGTAAAGCAAATTGAGGCGTAACGTATAATTTTGACACAGAGGAGGTGCTAGCGATGAAACTGCATGATCTGAGCTCCGCTGAAGGATCCCGCCATACTCGCAAGCGTGTTGGCCGTGGCGTGGGCAGCGGCATGGGGAAAACTTCGACTCGCGGCCACAAAGGTCAGAACGCTCGCTCCGGCGGCGGAGTAAGACTCGGCTTCGAGGGCGGCCAAAACCCGCTGTACCGCCGATTGCCGAAGCGCGGCTTCAACAACCCGTTCCGCACGGAATACGCGGTTGTGAACGTTCAGGATCTGAACGCGTTCGAGGCAGGTACCGAAGTGACTCCGGAGCTGCTGAAGCAGGCCGGTCTGGTGAAAGATCAGCTCGACGGTATCAAGATTTTGGGAAGCGGCGAACTGAACGTCAAGCTGACGGTTAAAGCGAACAAGTTCTCGCAATCTGCGGTAGAGAAAATCCAGGCTGCCGGTGGTCAAACTGAGGTGATCTGATGTTCCGAACGATATCCAATATCTTTAGGGTAGAGGATTTGCGGAAAAGAGTTCTTTTCACGCTGCTCATCTTGATCGTTTACCGCATCGGTGCCTTCGTACCGGTACCTAACATCGATACGGAAATTCTCAAAATGCAAGACCAAGCTGGCGGAGCCGATGTGTTCAACTTGCTGAACACATTTTCCGGCGGCGCGCTGTTTAACTTCTCCATCTTCGCGATGGGGATTATGCCTTACGTAACGGCGTCGATCATCGTCAACCTGCTGTCGATGGATGTCATTCCGAAGTTCACGCAATGGGCGAAGGAAGGCGAAGTCGGCCGCAAGAAGCTGGCGCAGATTACCCGTTACGGCACCGTCATTCTCGGTCTCGTTCAGGCGTTCGGCACGGCAGTCGGCTTCAACCGGCTGTATGGCGCAAGGCTCGTGCTCGATCCGAGCTTTGCGACTTATGCGCTGATTGCCGTCGTTTTGACCGCCGGCACCGCATTTCTGATGTGGCTCGGCGAGCAAATTAACGAGAACGGGATCGGCAACGGCATCTCGGTGATCATTTTCGCCGGTATCGTCGCCGTCATACCGAGAAACTTGAACCAAATTTACCAGACGCAGATCGCCGGTGCAGGCGACGCGCTGTTCCTGAACATCGTCAAGCTTGTCGTGGTTTTGATCGTGGTCATTCTGCTCATCGCAGGCGTCATTTTCGTCCAGCAAGGGGTTCGCAAAATTCCTGTGCAATACGCCAAGCGCGTAGTCGGACGGAAAATGTACGGCGGCCAGACGACGCACATCCCGTTGAAAGTGAATGCTGCCGGCGTCATTCCGGTTATCTTCGCTTCGTCGCTGCTCATTTTCCCGCCGACGATCGCAAGCTACTGGAGAGGCAACGTTGTCGCCGACTGGATTATTCAGAACCTCACTTATACGGCGCCGATCGGCATGGTGCTGTACGTTCTGATGATCATCGGCTTCACTTACTTCTACACGTTTGTGCAGATCAATCCGGAGCAGATGGCCGAACAGATGAAAAAGAACGGCGGCTACATTCCGGGCATTCGCCCCGGAAAGGCGACGCAGGTTTATCTGATTCGCGTCATGAACCGGATCACGCTGTCCGGATCGTTATTCCTGGCGCTCATCTCGATACTGCCGATGCTGTTCGTCGATATCGCAGGGCTGCCGCAATCGATTCGGGTCGGCGGTACGTCGCTCCTGATCCTGGTCGGTGTCGCTCTGGAGACGATGAAGCAGATCGAGAGCCAGTTAATCAAACGCCACTACAAAGGTTTTATCAACAAATAGGCAATAGGTACTGATGCTGTAGGGCACCTAAAGCGTCGGCACCTATTGTGCTGTTCGTCAAACGCCATAGGGCAATGGAGGAGAGCGGACGTGAACGTACTGTTTATGGGTCCTCCCGGTGCAGGCAAAGGCACGCAAGCGGAGCAAATTGTTTCTGAATTTCGCATTCCCCATATCTCTACCGGCGACGCTTTTCGCTTGGCGATGAGCAGGGCACTCCGCTCGGCGTAGAAGCAAAATCCTACGTGGACAAAGGACTGCTCGTTCCGGATGAGATCACGAACGGCATCGTCAAGGAGCGCCTCGCTCAGCCGGACTGCAGCGGCGGATTTTTGCTTGACGGCTATCCGCGGACGCTGGCGCAGGCGGAAGCGCTCGACGGCATGCTGAGCTCGCTCGGCAAATCGCTCGATCACGTCATCAACCTGAAGGTTGACCGGGGGCTGCTCCTCGCCCGGCTGACCGGACGCCGCATTTGCAAATCGTGCGGGGCCACGTATCACGTGATGTTCAACCCGCCGAAGCAAGAAGGCGTCTGCGACAAGTGCGGCGGCGAGCTGTACCAGCGCTCGGACGATACCGAAGAGAAAGTCGGCACCCGGCTTGACGAATACCTGAACAAAACCGCTCCTTTGCTCGATTTCTACGCTAAGAAAGGAATCTTGCACGAAGTGAACGGCGAACAAGACATTCAAACGGTGACTGCCGAGATCCATGCTCTGCTGCGAGGTCAGGCCTAATGATCATCTGGAACACGTTTTCCGGCAGCTTATGCGCTTCTACGACGTATTTGCGTTATGCGGCGGCTCGGGCCGCGCACGCTCCCGTTGAAGGTGCAGGTGGGTGGAAGTGAAAGAGCCGCAAGCCCCGCAGCTAGGCCAGCTCGTGCGCAATCTGCGAGGCCGCGACGAGGGCAAGATTGCCGTCATCGTCGGCATTCAGGATGAACGTTTCGTGCTCATCGCCGACGGCGACAAACGAAAGTTCGACCAACCGAAGAAGAAGAACGTGCTCCACCTCGAGCTGCTGCCCAGGCACAGCGAAGAGGTTGCCGACTCGCTTCGGGAAACCGGCCGCGTTACGAACGGAAAGCTGCGTTACGCCATAACCAAATATGTCGAGAGTCAACCGACTGCAGAAGCGCAAGAGAAAGGAGAATGACTGTGGCCAAAGAAGATGTGATTGAAGTCGAAGGTAAAGTCATCGAACCGCTTCCGAATGCGATGTTCAAAGTGGAGCTCGAGAACGGACATCAAATTTTAGCGCACGTGTCCGGCAAAATCCGGATGCACTTCATCCGCATTTTGCCCGGGGACAAAGTGACCGTGGAGCTGTCCCCTTACGACTTGACCCGCGGCCGGATCACGTACCGTTTCAAATAGCGTATGCTTACGAAGCCAGCTTTCGCTATAGAAAGCTTTTAGGAGGAATACCTATGAAAGTCAGACCTTCGGTTAAACCGATCTGCGAAAAATGCAAGGTTATCAGACGTAAGGGCAACGTCATGGTTATCTGCGAAAATCCGAAGCACAAACAAAAACAAGGGTAATAAGGAGGTGCACGCACAAACATGGCACGTATTGCTGGTGTAGACTTGCCTCGCGACAAACGCGTCGTTATTGCGCTGACGTACATTTTCGGTATCGGCAACACCACTGCACAAAAGATTATCGCTCAAACTGGCGTTAACCCGGACACTCGCGTTCGCGACCTGACGGAAGACGAAGTGAGCAAAATCCGCGACGTGATCGACAAGACGCTGAAAGTGGAAGGCGACCTCCGCCGCGAGATCGCTCTGAACATCAAGCGCCTGATCGAGATCGGCTGCTATCGTGGCGTTCGTCACCGCCGCGGCCTGCCGGTGCGCGGCCAACGCACGAAAACGAATGCTCGTACGCGCAAAGGCCCTCGCCGTACGGTAGCGAACAAGAAGAAATAATAAAGGGGGGACAATTAACCAATGGCAAAACCAACGAAAAAAGTCGTCCGTACCAAGCGTCGTGACCGTAAAAATATCGAGTCCGGCGTTGCGCATATTCGCTCTACGTTCAACAACACGATCGTTACGATCACGGACCCGCACGGCAACGCCATCTCCTGGGCCAGCGCCGGCAACCTCGGCTTCAAAGGCTCCCGCAAGAGCACGCCGTTCGCCGCGCAAATGGCTGCGGAATCCGCTGCGAAAGCGGCTATGGAACATGGGATGAAAACTGTCGAAGTCATGGTCAAAGGTCCTGGCTCCGGCCGTGAAGCCGCGATCCGTTCCCTTCAGGCTGCAGGCCTCGAAGTGAACCTGATCAAGGACGTCACACCGGTGCCGCACAACGGCTGCCGCCCACCGAAACGTCGTCGCGTATAACTAACGGATCACGTGTGGTATATTTATCCATCGCTTGCCAATACTGAATGGATAGGCATACTGCATATTTATGCTTGGAATCCAGAGTGAAACGACGTTTTCGAGGAGGGTACATTTCATGATTGAAATTGAAAAACCAAAAATAGAGACCGTAACCGTCAGCGAGGACGGCACGTACGGCAAGTTCGTGGTCGAACCGCTGGAGCGCGGTTACGGGACAACACTGGGTAACTCTCTGCGTCGTATCTTACTGTCTTCACTTCCTGGAGCTGCAGTTACCTCTGTGCAGATTGATGGAGTTTTGCATGAGTTTTCGACGATCCCCGGGGTGCGGGAAGACGTAACCGAAATTATTCTCAACCTCAAAGGGCTGTCGCTGAAAATTCATTCCGACGAGGAAAAAGTGCTCGAGATCGACGCCGAAGGCGAAGGCGAAATTACGGCCGCCGACATTCGCGGCGACAGCGATGTCGAGATCCTGAATCCGGATCTGCACATCGCTACGCTCGCGTCGGACGCCCGCCTGCACATGAGAATTCATGCGAACCGCGGCCGCGGCTATGTCTCCTCCGACAAGAACAAGAGCGAAGACAAGCCGATCGGCGTCATCCCGATCGACTCCATCTATACGCCCATTACCCGCGTGAACTACAGTGTGGAAAATACGCGCGTCGGCCAAGTGACCAACTATGACAGACTGACACTCGAAGTATGGACCGACGGAAGTATTCGTCCTGAAGAAGCAGTCAGCTTGGGAGCGAAAATCTTGACCGAGCATCTGATGCTGTTCGTCGGGCTCACCGACGAGGCGAAAGATGCGGAGATTATGGTTGAGAAGGAAGAGGACAAGAAGGAAAAAGTGCTCGAGATGACGATCGAGGAGCTCGATCTTTCGGTCCGTTCCTATAACTGTCTGAAGCGCGCAGGCATTAACACTGTGCAAGAACTGATTACGAAGACGGAAGAAGATATGATGAAAGTCCGTAACCTCGGGCGCAAGTCCTTGGAGGAAGTGCAGGAGAAGCTCGAAGAGCTCGGCCTCGGCCTTCGTACGGAAGACTAACGCTAAACAGAAGGAGGTTTGTAGCGACATGGCATACCAAAAGTTAGGCCGTGACTCCAGCGCCCGGAAAGCTTTGTTCCGCGACCTGGTGACCGACCTGTTCATCCACGAGCGCATCCAAACGACAGAGGCGAAAGCGAAAGAAGTGCGTTCCATCGCCGAGAAGCTGATTACGCTGGCGAAGCGCGGCGATCTGTCCGCTCGCCGTCAAGTTGCGGCTTTCGTTCGTCGTGAGGAAGCTCAGAACGACCAGGACGCGATTCAAAAGCTGTTCTCCGAGCTGGCGCCCCGTTACTCGAGCCGCCCGGGCGGATACACCCGCATCCTGAAGCTGGGACCGCGCCGCGGCGATGCAGCTCCGATGGTATATCTGGAATTGGTAGATCGAGTATAGGAACGGATGGGAAAGGGTGGACGGAATCCATGCGATTCTGATGAAGCCCTTTTTTTTGTAGGATTTGAGTTGGAGGAACGTGAAGGTGCGCAACATTCGGTTTGTCGTCAGCTATGACGGTACGGCCTACTCGGGATTTCAGACACAGCCTAGCGGCAATACGGTTCAAGACCGGCTGGAAGCCGCCATTCGCCTGCTGACCGGGGAAAGCGTCAAGCTACGGCGTCCGGACGCACCGATGCCGGCGTGCACGCCCGGGGACAAGTGTGCAATTTTCATACGGAGTCGTCCATTCCGATCGAGCGGTGGAGCCTGGCGCTCAATTCGCGATTGCCGCGCGACATCGTCGTGCTTCATGCGGAGGAAGCTCCTCCTGAATTCCATGCCCGCAAATCGGCCAAGCGCAAAACGTATCGTTATACGATCCGCCGCAGCAAATTTCCCGACGTGTTTCAGCGCGCTTATCAATACCACCATCCGGGAAAGCTCGATGTTCCGGCTATGCAAGAGGCTTTGTCCGCTATTGTCGGCGAACACGATTTCACCTCGTTCTGCTCCATTCATAGCGAATCGGAATCGCACGTCAGAACGGTATACGAGGCTAGCATCGACGAAATTCCCGACCCCGGTGAGCTTCCGGATTCGCCCGCACCGTCCGGAGTGATCACGATTGCGATTACCGGCAACGGGTTTTTATATAATATGGTCCGCATCATCGTCGGCACGTTGATGGAGATCGGCGAAGGGAAGCGGCCGAGAACCGCCATGGCCGACATATTGCGCGCCCGCGATCGCGCCCTGGCCGGGCCGACGGCTGTTGCGCACGGCCTTACGCTATGGAAAGTCGAATATTAACGCTAATTCGCTGTTGCTTTTGCCGGGTGGATGATGTAAAATGATTCTTGGCGTTTCTTGATGGCTATCCCACTGCCCCGAATCAAGATACACCCCAATCCGTTGACTTAGCACCAACGGACCATGCTAGACCATACCATACCATGACTATGAACGTTTCTTAGAATTTTTAGGAGGAACAATGATGCGCACCACATATATGGCGAAACCGCTCGAAACCGAGCGCAAATGGTTAGTCGTAGACGCAGCCGGCCAAACGCTCGGTCGTCTGGCGAGCGAAGTCGCTTCGCTCATTCGCGGCAAGCATAAGCCGCAATTTACTCCGCATGTGGATACTGGCGATTTCGTTATCGTGATCAATGCCGACAAAATCGTCCTGACTGGCAAGAAGCTGCTGCAAAAGAAGTACTACCGCCATTCCGGTTATCCGGGCGCCTGCGTACGACTACGGCGCAAGAGATGCTGAATACGAGGCCGGAGCGCATGATCGAGCTGGCTGTGAAAGGCATGCTGCCGAAGAACAAGCTCGGCCATCAGATGCAGACGAAGCTGAAGGTGTATGCAGGTGCGGAGCATCCGCACGCGGCGCAACAGCCTGAAGTTTGGGAACTTCGCGGATAATCGAAAAGGGAGGATACCTTCGTGGCACAAGTTCAATACTACGGAACAGGTCGTCGGAAGCATTCGGTAGCGCGCGTGCGTCTCGTACCGGGTGAAGGACGTATCATTATCAATAAGCGTGATCTGGGCGACTACTTTGGTCTGGAGACGCTGAAGCTCATTGTGAAGCAGCCGCTGGCTCTGACCGATACGGTAAGCAAATACGACGTGCTCGTGCTTGCGCACGGCGGCGGCATGTCCGGCCAAGCCGGCGCCATCCGTCACGGCATTTCCCGCGCTCTGCTGAAGGCAGACCCGGAACTGCGCGGCTCTCTCAAGAAAGCGGGCTTCCTGACTCGCGACCCGCGTATGAAAGAACGTAAAAAATACGGTCTTAAGGCCGCTCGTCGCGCGCCTCAGTTCTCCAAGCGTTAATCCGCGCAGCGGAGCGGAGCGTCAAGACCGGAACGATATCAAGCAACGGACCTTTTTTGCGAAAAGCAAAAAAGGTCCGTTTTTTTCGTGTAGGCAAGTAACGCCGTATGGCAGATGCCCATATATTACAAGGAGGCTCGAACATATATAAAGGATGTCATTGACAATCTATAGATCTTTATTATAATTAGAGAAAAAGTTAAAATCGCATCTGATTACTCGGAATTAGTAAAAAAGGAGAGAAACATCGTGAACTTGTTCGAGAAAGAAGCTTTAGTGAATGAGAAAGCTGCCGAGTTCGAGCACGCTTCGCCGGAACAGATTTTAGCCTGGGCGGTGCGGACGTTCCCGAGCATTACGCTGGCTTGCAGCTTCGGCGCAGAGGACGTCGTGCTCGTCGACATGCTGCAAAAAATTAGCCCGAGCACGGACATTTTCTATCTCGATACGAACGTGCATTTCAAGGAAACGTACGAGACGCGCGACCGGCTGGAATCGCGCTACGGTACGAAGTTCGTGCAAGTTCTGCCGAAGCTGACGCTCGAGGAGCAGGCACAGCAGTACGGCGACGAGCTGTGGAAGTCCAACCCGAACCAGTGCTGTAACATCCGCAAGGTCGATCCTCTTACCGATGTGCTGCGCCGCTACGATGCGTGGATTACCGGCATTCGCCGCGATCAGGCGCCGACCCGGGCGAATGCGAAGAAGGTCGAATACGACGTGAAATTCGGCCTGATCAAATTCAATCCGCTGGCAAGCTGGACGTCCGACGATGTGTGGCGGTATATTAAAGAGAACGATGTCATTTACAATCCGCTGCACGATCGAAACTTCCCGAGCATCGGCTGCGAACATTGCACGAGACCGGTAGCTCCCGGCGAAGATCCGCGCGCAGGACGTTGGGCCGGCTTCGAGAAGACGGAATGCGGATTGCACAAGTAACGAGCATCGCAAGAGGAGGAACGTTCCAATGACAGCACAAACGATCGCGGCACACGGCGGTACCCTGATCAATCGCCTCGTCACCGGCCGGCGCCGGGAAGAGCTGCTGGGGCAAGCTCGCGAGTTGAATCAGGTGAAGATCAACACTTGGGCGATATCCGATCTGGATTTGATCGGGGTAGGCGCGTTCTCGCCGCTAACCGGGTTTATGGCGGAGGAAGATTACAAGTCCGTCGTGGATACGATGCGGCTGGCAAACGGCCTTGTATGGAGCATCCCGATTACGCTCGGCGTTAAGCCGGAAGTTGCGGCACAGCTGAAAATCGGAGAACGGATCGCTCTCGTTGGCGAAGAAGACGGCGTCGTCTATGCCATTATGGACGTAACGAGCATTTACGAGGCCGACCAGAAGTATGAAGCGGTCAAAGTGTTTAAGACGGACGAAACCGCTCATCCCGGCGTGCAGAAGCTTTATTCGAAGCCTTCCACGTATATCGGCGGACCTGTTGAAGTGCTGAACCGTCCGAAGCCGGCGAAGTTCGAGGAGTTTTATTTCACTCCCGAGCAGACCCGGGCCATCTTCGCCGAAAAAGGTTGGAAAACCGTTGTCGGCTTCCAGACCCGCAATCCGGTGCATCGGGCGCATGAATACATCCAGAAATCGGCGATGGAAATTGTCGACGGCCTGTTTCTGAATCCGCTTGTCGGCGAGACGAAGTCGGACGACGTGCCGGCGAACGTGCGGATGAAGAGCTACCTCGTTCTTTTGGAAAATTACTACCCGAAAGATCGCGTCTTCCTTGGCGTATTCCCGGCAGCGATGCGGTATGCAGGGCCGCGGGAAGCGATTTTCCACGCCATGGTGCGAAAAAATTACGGCTGCACGCACTTTATCGTCGGGCGTGACCACGCGGGCGTCGGTGACTATTACGGCACGTACGAAGCGCAGCAAATTTTCAGCAACTTCACGAAAGAGGAACTCGGCATTACGCCGCTGTTCTTCGAGCATAGCTTCTTCTGCAAAAAATGCGGCAATATGGCTTCCAGCAAAACGTGCCCGCACGACAAGAGCGAGCATGTGCATCTGTCCGGCACGAAGGTGCGGGAGCTGCTGCGCAGCGGGCAATGCCCGCCGCCGGAATTCAGCCGTCCGGAAGTAGCCAAAATCCTGATCGAAGGCATGGCCGAAACCGCCTCCGCCCTTCAACAATAACGCATATTTGTCCACCTCGTCCCATATAGATGGTACAGAGTCTATGGGGAGTTGAGGTGGATTTTTGTATGCGCAAGAAGAAATCGAGATTCGTCGTCTGGCTATCGCCGCAAGGTGTGCTCAAGCTCGCCATGTCCGCTCTGCTCGTCGTGCTGATGGTAGTCGTGTACACGTACGAGCTCCCTTCGACGAAGACGTGGACTCAATGGACGATGCCGCTGTCCGGGAAGACGATCGCCCTCGACGCCGGACATGGCGGCCCGGACGGCGGCTCGAGCAGCAAGGACGGCGTTATCGAGAAAGATATCAATCTGGCGGTAGCTTTCTACGTTCGGGACTACTTGCAGCAGGCCGGGGCGCTGGTCGTCATGACCCGGGAGGAAGACAGAGACTTGGCCAATCCCGACACCAAAGGGCTGAGCCGGCGCAAGACGGAGGATTTGACCAGGCGTTCGGACTTGATCGCGAAGCAGAAAGCCGATTTGCTGCTCAGCGTGCATATGAACGCCATTCCTTCCAGCAAGTGGCGCGGGGCGCAGACGTTTTTCTATGGGAACCACCCGGATAACGCCAAATTGGCCGCTTTGATCCAGGACGAAATCAAGAAGAACCTGCAAAACACCGATCGCGTGGCGAAGCTGCTCGACGCCAACAACTATTTGCTGCGCACCGCCAAAATGCCCGCCGCGCTCATCGAGGTCGGCTTTCTGTCCAATCCGGACGAGGCCAGGCTGCTGGCAAGTCCGGCCTACCAGAAAAAAGTGGCGGCGGCCATTTACCAAGGCGTGCTTCGTTACTACTCAGGGGAGAAAGTTGGATCGCTCTAGGATAATTGGTATAATGGAGCGGAGTCCATTCGGGCTGCCCGGGAAAGCCGGTGCGGAGGATAGCAACGTAGCTCTTCGATCCACATTCCGAATCCGCAGCGGAGCCATACTTTCCAGCGCAGCCTAAGTCCACTACTGGTAAACCGAGGTGTACCATGACGACCCGAGAACAAGTGCTGCAAGCGCTGCAAAGCGTGAACGATCCCGAGTGGTCGCGCAGCGTCGTTGAACTTAACCTGATTAAAGATATCGTCGTGAAACAAGACAGCGTTTCGCTAACCTATATCGTTTCCGCCGGGACGAACGACGCAGGCAAAGATTTGCGCCGCGGCGCCGTTCTGGATGCGCTGCAGCAGCTGCAGCCGGGGGAGATTCGCATTCGATTCCGCGATATGACGGAATTCGAACGGCAAGAGGTGGAGAAAGCGCGGAGCGCCTCCAAAGACCCGCATGCGCCGCCGTCCCAGGCGGGGAAGCCCGCGTCGTCAATCCTGTCGCCGGAATCCGGAGTCGAATTCATCGCCGTTGCATCGGGCAAAGGCGGCGTCGGCAAATCGACGGTCACCGTCAACCTGGCCGTAGCCCTGGCGCGGCGGGGCAAGAAGGTCGGCATCGTCGACGCCGACATATACGGCTTCAGCGTGCCCGACATGATGGGCATCGAGGAGACGCCGCAGCTCGTGAACGAGCGCATCGTGCCCGTGGAGCGTTTTGGCGTGAAGGTCATTTCCATGGGCTTCTTCGTTCAGGACAACGCTCCCGTCATTTGGCGCGGACCGATGCTTGGCAAAATGCTGCGCAACTTTTTCCACGAAGTCGATTGGGGAGACGTGGAGATCATCCTGCTCGATCTGCCGCCGGGGACGGGTGACGTGGCGCTGGACGTGCATCAAATGATTCCGCACAGCCAGGAAATTATCGTGACCACTCCGCATGCAACGGCGGCGTTCGTCGCTGCCCGAGCCGGGGCGATGGCGCGCTCGACGAACCACGAACTGCTCGGGGTCGTCGAAAATATGGCGTATTACGAGTGCGGCAAATGCGGCGAGAAAGATTACGTGTTCGGACGCGGCGGCGGCGCCAAGCTCGCCGACGAGCTGCATACGCAGCTGCTCGCGCAGCTGCCGCTCGGCGCCCCCGACAATCATCCTTCCGAGCCGGACTACGCTCCGTCCGTGTACAAGGCGGATTCGCCGACGGGACAGTTGTATTTAAAGCTTGCGGATGCCGTGCTGGATTATATGTAGACGTAAAAAGAGCTCTTCCTCCAGGTGGGGGAAGAGCTCTTGCTTTAGGGAGCGACTCGGGCTAAATGCGTCATGCTTGGGGCATGTTCGTTTACGTACCCGAATCCCCGCCTCCGCCGGTGTTCTTTTTATCCTTTTTCTTCGTTTGATCGTCGCCGCTGTCGCCGCTATCGCTGCTGTCGCCGCCGCTGCTGTCGCCGCCGCTGCTGTCGCCACCGCCACCGCCTTTTCCACCGCCGCCTTTTCCGCCGCCTTGATCTCCTTGGCGCCTCCCGCG
Source organism: Gordoniibacillus kamchatkensis (assembly GCF_000829455.1). Lineage (GTDB taxonomy): Bacteria > Bacillota > Bacilli > Paenibacillales > NBRC-103111 > Gordoniibacillus > Gordoniibacillus kamchatkensis. The sequence goes on along the minus strand of NZ_JXAK01000031.1, from coordinate 3,877 downwards.
GGGGGTTGGGCCGCCGTGCCTTGTTCGATCGCTTTCTTAAGCATGTTAATCATTTCCACTTTAAACAGCGGGCTTTGCATCGATTCTTGGATGACGTTCATGACATATTGGCGATACTGCATGCTGCGCATCGTATCGATGAGAAGCTTCTGATATTCCGGATTCTTCATGGCGTCCAGATGCAGCTTCTGGTATTCCGGATCCTTCATCAGATCCTTCATCAGCTGTTTGTTTTCTTTCTGAACCGCCTTGGCGAAATCGCCTGCGAACCTCGGGTCGGTCATCAAAGTATGCAAAAATGCACTATTCTGCTGATCGGTCAGCACATCCTTGACGGCGAGCTGAAGCTGCTGGGCGTCTGCGACTGCCAGCGTCTTGATTCCGGTTGCTCCAAATCTGGCGGCGCCCATGCCTGCAGCGCCCATGCCCCCTCCGCCTCCTGACGAACCTCCGCCCGTCCCGCCTGACGAACCGCCTGACGTACCGCCTCCCGCGCCTCCGCCTGTACTTCCGCCCGCACCTCCGGCGGTGCCATCCTCGAGCCCGAACACCGCAGATTGGACTGCCCTTCGGCCATCATCGGATTTCAATATGTCCATCACCATCGATTTCGTGTCTTTATAGCTGGTGGCGGTCGCGGTCCCGCCGCTCGAAGTATCCGAACCGCATGAGGTCAGCAGCAAGACAGCGGCGATGGAGATAAACCGCAGTGTCTTATTCATGATGCCAAGGCTCCCTTCGGTAGGTTGTAGATCTAGTTTGCGGTGGAGCCGTGCGCTTTATGATGCGGCATAAGTGGCATTTTGTTGTGAACGTTGGTACAATTAGCTATTAGAAGTTCGGCTGCCGCATGCGGCGGCGTTTTGGAGGCTGGATGTAGTGACGCTGCGCAAATGGTTTCATCTGTTCTGGACGACGCTGCTGCTTGGCATCGTGCTTGGTCTCGCCGCGGGCCTTATTTTATCGGTCGGCCAATTCGAGCTGGCGATGCCGGGGCTTCGCGCGATCGGCTTTAACATGTTGTATATGATACTGGTCGGCGCTACAGTGTCGATTTTGTCCCAAATGGGATACTTCGCATTCCTAATTGTCCGCTATGTCGGCCTCGGCATCATTCGCAACAAAAAAACGTGGGATTTGCTCCAGTGGGCGCTTGTCGTCATTGCGATGTTCGAACTCGTCTCTTTGCGGTACATTCAATTCGGCGGCAGCTGGTTCGCGTATGTGCCTTTGGCGGCTGTTATGTTGGCGGTATCGCTTCTGGTTGCTTACTGGAAAGTAAAGCTTACGAATGCCAATGGATTTTTGCCGACCTTGTTCTACATGTACGTCGTTACGATCCTCGAAGCCATTCCGGCTCTGCGGACGAACAACGCTTCGGGGATTTTCTTTATGCTCGTTCCGCTGCTGGGCTGCAACGCGTGGCAAATTCTTATTTTGCCGCGCATTTTGCAAAATCAAAAAGAGCCGGCTGCAGCCGACTCCAAATAATATTGCGCGAACGCGGGCTATGATAACGGTTTAAACGTCTGGTCTTCGACCGGCTTGTTGTTCACCTGCGTCTGCTGAAGCAGCTCGCTGACCGATACGAATTCGTACCCTTTGGCGCGCAGCTGATCGATGATTTGCGGCAGCGCGGCGGCGGTCTGCACGGAAGAATCGCTGGCGTGAAGCAGTATGATATCGCCGGGGTGGGCACGGGTTACAACGCGCTTGACGATGCTGTCGGCGCCGATGTCTTTCCAATCGTAGGAGTCAGTGTCCCATTGAATGACCGTATAGCCAAGGCTGTCGGCAATCGTGAGCACGCGCTTGTCAAAATCGCCGTTTGGCAGGCGGATGAGAGTCGGGCTTTTGCCTGTAGCTTCGGACAGCAATTGATGAGCGGTCAAAATTTGCTTGCGGATATCCGCCTCTTCCAGCTCGCTGTAATTCGTAAACTTGTGGCCGTGGCTGCCGATCTCGTAGCCGTCCTTGACGATTCGTCCAACCACCTCCGGGTGTGCTTTTGCCCATGGCGAGGAGAGGAAGAACGTCGCGTTTTTCACCTTTTTGTCTTCGAGCACTTTGATGATCGGCTCCGTCCGCTTCTCACCCCAGCTGATATCGAAAGTAAGAGCCAATATCTTTTTGTCCGTGGGAACGCTAAACACCGCGGCCGGCTGCTCGCTGGCAAAGGCACTGACATTCGTTTGTTCGGAATAAATAATCCCTGCGGCGAACATGACCGCTGCCGCGATGAAAATAAACTGCTTAATGCGCTTCCCGTTCACCACCAAGAACACGTTCATGTTGTTCCGGCCTCCTTGCGTTGTCCCGAAGGGCTTGTTCCTGTTTTTGTACAAGTGTATGCGGGGATTCGGCGCTTATGACTATTCGAAAGGGGCTCCTGCCCGTGAGACTTCGTCTTCTTTTTGCGGATTTCCGCCGCATGAACAAATACTTTGTCGCAGCCGCCGCGGTGTTTATCGCCGGATTTGTGCTTGGCATCGAAGGCTCGGGCCGTTACGCCGGCTTTATTGAGCAGCAGCTCAAAGGTCTGGAGCACCTTGCCTCCACCGTACAAAACAAGCCAAATCCGCAGCTGTGGCTATTTGTCCTCATTTTCCTGAACAATGTATGCAAATCGCTCATTTTTGTCTACTTCGGGCTGTTTTTCGGAGTGCTTCCGATCGGCGTGTTGGTCGTGAACGGCATGATTCTCGGCTATGTCGCCTCCGCCCAAGCTCATAACCAGTCGTGGTGGTACGTGGCCAAAGGCATTTTGCCGCACGGAATTATCGAGATTCCTGCGGTGATCATTGCTTGCGCATACGGAATCCGGCTCGGATTTATCGTTCTCAAAGGCGTCGGGTCGCCTTTTGTGCCGGGGCTCGGGACGCGGGTGCGCGGCGAACTGATCCACACGTTCAAAATGACGCTGCCGCTCGCGGGCTTGCTGACATGCGCATTGCTCGTTGCCGCCGCTATTGAAAGCACCGTAACGTATTGGCTGGTGAAATAGAGAAAATATTTTTGCGGCCAGCCATCATAAAAATGCCAAAAACTGAACATAACAGTAAAGCCATCACCTGCAGCGACTGCTGAAGGGTATGTGCATGAAAGCGCCGAATCGCAGCCTGAACGGAATTAGCGTGCTTTTGTGTGCATACCCTTTTTGCCTCTCATTATGGGCGCGATTTGCGAAAGGAGTTTAGGTTAGCGTTATGTTAGGGTTTTTGTTTAATGAGCGCGAATGCCGCGAGCTTGATTACGTGCTTCGCAAAGAGCTTGACGAGATGCTGTTCGATCTGAATGACAAGCGCATCGACACCGATATCAAAGGGGCGATTGAATCTCGGTACAAAGTCATATTCCGCATGTATGCGCGGTTCGCTTCTCCGAAGGAAATTTCCCGCTACGCCCGCAACCGCGTTTTCCGATAAAAGGAAGCTGCGGCGGTGTTGACTTTTGGGCGCGGGATGTGATACTTTATTACTCGCCGCTTCAAAAGCACCGGACAAGCAAGCTGGAGATAATAATTTCCACTTGCACCGGACAGGGCGGATGTGATATATTATAAAAGTCGCCGCTGAAACGGCTGGCGATGAAAAGCAAGACGATTGCTCCTTGAAAACTGAATGACGAGTGAGAGGTTTTCGCAAGAAAACAACACGCAAGTGTTAAGTAAGAGCTATAGATTCAAACTTTATTGGAGAGTTTGATCCTGGCTCAGGACGAACGCTGGCGGCGTGCCTAATACATGCAAGTCGAGCGGAGTGAGTCCTTCGGGGCTCGCTTAGCGGCGGACGGGTGAGTAACACGTAGGCAACCTGCCTGTAAGACCGGGATAACTACCGGAAACGGTAGCTAAGACCGGATAGCTGGTCTTCTCGCA
>NZ_JXAK01000030.1 GCF_000829455.1 Gordoniibacillus kamchatkensis | reverse complement strand
GTTAGCATGGCTTTACTTGGGGCTTGGCGGGTGGAATGCGGGGTTGGGGGTATGGGGCGAGGGTAAGGCTGTAAGGCGTTTACCGCTCGAATAGGGTCGAGGCAAGGGCCGGAGTTTAGAGATGTGGGGCACGGGCGGTGTTTGGCAGCGTCAGGGACTTCGGTCGTTGCATGCCGCGCGGCCGGGTGCGGGGGGACAACGGGTAGCAGCTGACGCAAGCAAAAACGCTCCTCCCCAAGCTTAGCTTGGGAAAGGAGCGTTATGAAAACGGGCTATTACCGTTACATGACTCGGGATCTCGGCGGCGCGCTCAATCTTTCCGGCCGGATACCGCGGGAAGCGGTGCCGGCCCCGCGCAGCAGCGACAACTGGCTGCTCAGCTCTTCAAACCACGTCCGGTCGCGTGTCTGCAGCGCCAGATCGATCATGTCCAGCAGCTCAGCTTCCGAGCGGGCCCCTTCGGCGGCAATCGGTTCGACTGCGGCGAGCGCCGCTTCCACCGTCGAGCCGATGATGGATTCGCGATCCGATTCCAGCACTTTTACTTTCACTTTGCCTCCGTACGAGTCGATGCGCTCCACGTAGCCCCGAAACTTCTCGTCGTTGGCCGTCTTGCCGGATATCCAATCGCCTTCGTTTAATACAAACGGCAGCTTCCGCATCGTCATCCCCGTCCTTCATCGTAAAATATCGTTAATCGGCCAATTTTAGGCCAAGTGTTACTCTAACGAATACAGTTATTACTGTTAGTATATGCATTACAGTTATCTCTGTCAAGGGACGTCTGCCCAGCGGTTGGGAGATGTTTGAATGGAACCTGATGCGCTCAATATTCGCTCGTGATGAGCGGCGTACCGACCGTAAGACGCCAATGCCCGTTCGTCGTGTCGCGATGAACTGCCGCCTGCAAAGCAATGTTATGGCTGCCGCTGCGTATCGTGCGGTGTAGCCGCTCCGTGCTGTATGAAACGCTATAAGTCCCCTCATCCTTGTACGTCTCCAGCGGCTTCGCCGTGAAGCTGCGGGCGATAGCGGCAAGCGCCGTTTCCGGCTTTACTCCGGGCGGGAGCTCGCCCTGCAGCTGTGCGGTCCACGCGCCGTCCAAGCCGAGCTCGGCGAGGCGCTCCTCGGCGCCTCGCTGCCACCCAAGCAGCGACTCCGGGTCCGCCAGGCGAGGGGCGTCCAGCTTCACGATGAGGAAGCTGGAGCCGCCGTCGCCGGAGCCTGCGAGCAGCAGTGTGGCGCGTCCGCTCGACGCGCTGCCGGCAGCGCGGTCGGCGGCGGCTGCCTCTGTGGCGAGCGGGACATCGCTTGTGGCGCGGTAAGCGGCGGCATCGCCTACGGTGAGCGGGACACTGCTGGCGGGGCGGTTGGAGGCGGCATCGTCGGCCGCCGCTTCGGTCGCGGCAGCGTGCAGCCCGAGCGCGTGCGCTGCCGCCATAGCGGCCGGGCTTGCCTTCTCGGCCGAGCCAAGGTCGACGCTGCAAAATCGCAGCGTCACCGCCGGCGGGGCGGCGAACTGCGCCCCGGCCCCCGCGATCAGCGCGGCGGTATCCGCCGCCGCACTAGCGCCGACGACTTGCGGTGCCGCGGCAGCCGCCACCGCATCGGCCGCGGCTGCCTGCTGGCCAGCCTCAGCTGCTGCTACGGCGTTTGCTGTGGCCGTTTGCAGACCGGCGTTGGCAGGCCTAGCCAATGTCCGCGCTTGTGCTACGATTGCCCGGGGGCCAGCGTTGGCAGCCCCAGTTGCCGCTACCATGTGCGCTATAGTCGTAAGTTGGCCAGTGCTCGCTGGCCAGTTTAGCCCTCCTGACTGTAGCCGATCACTTATTACTCCTGCAGCCAGTAGCAACCCTGCGGCAAGTAGCAACCCGAATTGCTTTCCGCGTGCATGCATCGGTTTGTTTATCCGACATTCAGACCGAGTATCCTGTACGCCCGCTTCACCCACCACGATATAGCGCCGCAACGCCGGCCACGAAGTCGTTGGCGCCAGAAAGCGTGCCTCCTGCAGACCTTTTCCACCAAGAACTAATCCATTATCCGACTCGTTCCGCCGCACCGACACTCGCCCTCTCATGCCGCTCACCCCAAAAATCCGATTCTATCAATCTAGTAAATAGAATCTCCATTCGTATCACGTTTTAAACTTGCAGCGAATAACTATTCATTGCCTTTGCCGAAACGGTCGGAGAACTCGAGCCTCTCCGTGCTGCCGATACATCGGGAAGTCGGGGAGCGCTCTCGCGGATGTTTGGTTCCGCTATACATTCGGACTTGCGCAGACTACCCGCTGCCTTGTAAAATAAGCATGTCAGCATCTGTACTGCGAGTCGTGAAGCACACGCCGCTCCCCTTCTATCGAAGGGCGGGCGGCTTTTTTATTTCATGTAAGGAGGATGGAAAGAGATGGGCTTTCATGAGGAGTATGAAGCATATGTCAGTCGGCATGCGCAGCTGCGAAAAGGCGAAAGGCTGCGCCGTTTGGCAGAGGGACACGGGCATGCGGAGAAATTGTTTTTGCAGCAAGTTTGGTGGCCGGCGGTCGGGCATTTCGACTATCTCCACCCGGAGTATGAGGTAGTGGACTTTAAGGATGGATCGAGGTTCCTCGACTTTGCCTACGTTCGAAACGGCGAGCGCGTCGCCATTGAGATCGACGGCTTCGGTCCGCATTTTCGCGACGCTAGCCGCCAGCAATTTGCCGATCAGCTAATTCGCCAAAATCACCTTGTTCTGGACGGCTGGCACGTCATCCGGTTTGCCTATGACGATGTGAAGGACAAACCGCGCCGCTGCCAGCAGATCGTGCAGCAATTCATCGGACGGTGGTACGGTGCCGACCGGCCGTTCAAGATCGAAGGTCTGTCGCTCTATGAGCAGGAATTGATGCGTCTTGCCGCTCGCAACCCACAGCCCATCACTCCGGCTGATGCAGCCGCCCGCCTTGGTGTGAGTGACCGCTATGCACGCACGCTGCTGCACAGCCTGGCGCAACGTGCCATCCTTATTCCGGCAGCCGGCCGGCTCCGGATTCGGGCTTATCGGCTCCATCCGAATGCCCGGCAATCCGGCACTCCATTATAATTCGAGGTTGATGGCAGGCGTTAGCGGAACCACGTTCCGTTATTTCGTGCAAATGCGAGATATCGCTGGCACTTAACGGAACACTGTTCCGCTATTACCGTTCCGTATGCCGAAAATAAGCCCGATTTGCCCCCAACCGGAACAAATAACGCTCTCTGGTTCCGCTAATTTGGGGAAATACTCGGGAAATCGCCTGTTAACGGAACTGGGTTCCGCTATGCCGCGCGCTTGATTCAAGTCCGGAGATCCGACCCTCTCCGTACAGTCTCTTGCGTTGCGGGTCCTACCCTGTGCAGTCACCGGCATTCACCGTGATGTACCGTCAAACACGGTCCAGCGCACGCTCCACCGGGTGCGGCCCGTGGCGAAGTCATTACCAACAGGCGATTTTCCCGGCTCCCACAATGAACGTTCGCCAACGGTGCCGCGCGCTTCGCCTCCGCGGTCCGTTGCCGTGCGAAACCCGCTTCCGGGCGGACTTTGGGGGAAATCCGGCACAGGCGACCCTATGCCGACCCGCCCACCAAGTTCAGTAATGGGAAATCTCGATCAAATTGCCGTCCGGGTCGCGCACGTAGACGGACATCATAGGCCCCACGGCGCCCGTTCGCTGCACCGGCCCTTCCACAATGTCGACGCCGCAGCTTTGCAAATGCCGGACGACGTCCGGCAGCGGCACCCCAGCGATGAAGCACAAGTCGGCAGAGCCCGGCAGCGGCGTCGCCGCTTTCGGCTCGAACTCCTTGCCCGCTTCGTGCAAGTTGATCTTCTGCCTGCCGAATTGCAGCGCTTTGCGTCCCGCTCCGAACGTGATCTCTTCCATACCGAGCGCTTTCGTATAAAAACGGCACGTTGCCTCGATGCTTCGCACCGTCAATACCAAATGATCCAATCGGTCAATTCTCATCATCGCAAGCCGCCTCTCTAACCGTGGGGAGAGAAACCCCTAAAGGAGTATTTTAGAAGATGGACTTTCAAATTTTGCACAGTAAAACTCGCTTCGTAAGCCGGATGTTGTGAACATTTCACACCGAATCAGCGCCCCGCACCTTATAGCGACGCAGGCGACATAAAATAAGCAAACCACAGGTTGGTCATCCAAATGTCGAGCGCAACAAAATACAGCAGCTCGAGTCCGGCGTTGCGGTAGTCGGCATCGCGGTGCAGCAGCTTTGTGGAGACGTAAGCCAGGACGGCGATGAGCGCCACAATGGCCAGATGCGCCGCCACAGACTGCACGGCGGGCGGCATAAGCTCGAGCGCCTGCGGCTTGCGATAGTCTCCGAGCAGCACTAGCTTGGAAGCCAAATACAGCCCGAGCGATATGCCAAAATGCAGCGCCGGATGATTATCGTAGTGGGCTTCCCGCAACGTGTACAGCACAAGCAAATAAGCGGCCGGAAGCACGATCCACTTCAGCGACAATAGCGCCGTCAGCAGAGCGATTCCCCATAACAGCGGCAACGTCTCGGCGCTGCGCTGGTAATCGGCGCCTGTGAGCTTATCGGTCCGGGTCCGGTACGGCTCCAGATTGGATGTGTAATGGACCAGGTACGAATCGTCCCCCTTCGGCTCGAGCCACACTGCCAAAGCATGTCCTTGCCCGTCGTAAGCAAGCGCCGGATAATCGGCGAAGCCGGCGCTATGGCTGACCAACGCCGCGGGCAGCTGCGGTTTACCGCCGGTCAGTCCGATCCGGTATACCTCTTGGCTTGTCAGCCTGCGATTTTTCACATACACCGAGGAAACGACCAGCTCGGAGGTGCCCGGCGGATTCGCAACAAATGCCGGGTGCAGAACGGTATCCGATACGTCGGCTCCTGTAGCGGCATCGCTAGTTCCGGCGGGAACAGCGGCGGAACCGGCGGGCACAGCGGCGTCCCTTTTCACCGGCAAATCGAGCCGGATCTCTTCCGCCGCTTGCGGGCGGTCGCCGGGGAACGTCAGGAGCCGGGCGTAGCTTTTGCCCGATTTGGAGGAGCTGATCGTATACGCTGCTGTCCAGACGGACCGGTCGCTGCCGACCGCGATATGTTCCAGCCTGTTGTAGGAAGCGAGTTCTACCTCCTTCAGCTTGCTTTGCAGCACCGGCTGCAGCGAACGTGCGGCGAGTTTGACGAAACCGAGCGAGACGCGCCCGTTATGCTCAGTCGCATAAACGACGCCGACTCCCCCGTCTGTGGGGTCTGATGCTGCAGCCAAGCTGCTGATGTTAGGCAGGTCGAGTTTACTCCACGTCACTTCGGCGCCTTTCCGGTATACGCCCGCATAGAGCGCTTGCTCATCGTAGCGGAGCAGCACCCGATCGCTCCCCGGCACGCCGCCCCCAACCGCGCTCAGTCCCTTCATTCCGCCTCCCTCCGCCAGTAGCCGCATTGCCGACCAGGCGCTTCCGCTCCATTCTGCGCCATACAGCTTGCCCCCGTCCCCGATCCACACCGCGCTGTCCGCCGTAAGCTGAGCATCGCTGAACAGCCCGGGTGCAGGCAGCGGCCTCGTCGTTTCGGCTGCATTGCCTTCTGCGTCCGTCGTCACCATAACCAGCGAGTCGCCGGACCGGTAGGCAAAAGCTCCTTCGCCAAGCATTTGTACCGTTTCCGCCGCTGTAGCCGGATGTGCCAATACCGTCGCCCGGCCGAAAGGATTGGGATAAGGTTTTATTCGTTCGTTCGCGAGCAGTACGGTCTGGATGAGTCCGATAATGACGGCCGCCGCCGCGAAAGGTATAACTCTGATCCATTTGCCCATGCTTGTCGTTCCCCATGCTTTCGTCCATAGTATTGATGGCTTGCGAAACTTCCGCCCGCGCGTCGCGACGCTACCGGTGCATCGTCGGGCCCCTTTGCAGCGCCGCCAAGAACCAGATGATTGGTATTCGGCTCCGTCCTTTGACAATCCTTCCTTTCGCGTGAAAAAACTGCAATTTTGTCGAATCTGCAGGCATGCGAAGCGGCGGAACCTTACCCCTTAGTCCCCTTCGCAAAATGAAGCGCATTTCCTGGCCAGCAAGGAAATGCGCTCATAGTCGCCGCCGGCTCCCCCGGAACGATCGTTACCGACCGTCTGAATCGAACAGATAAGAAACTAGCGAAGCGGCAAAAGTCTCGTCTAACGCCGCATGCCGATTCAGAAGCCGGTACCACATCGGTCCGTAGCATAAATCAGCGATTAGCTCCAGATCGGCATTTTGCGGCAACTCTCCGCGCTGCACGCCGCGCTCCAATATTCGGATCAACGTTTGCCGCCGCGACGAAATGAAAGTTTCGCGAAAGACGCCGGCGAAGTCCGGGTTGAGCTGCGCTTCCGCCATCAGACTGCGTACGGTTTCACCTGTGCCCTCCGTGAGGGAACGGAAAGTTTGCTTCAAATATTGGTGCACGTCGCTTATCAGCTGTCCAGTATCCGGACTACCAATTTCACTTTCCGCCTGAAGCATGAGCGCCTCCATCACAATGAATGGAACGCCTGACCACCACCGATACAAGGTCGGCTTGCCGACACCGGCCTCTTTGGCGATCCTCTCCATCGTTAATTGGTTATACGAAGTCGTTTTCAAAAGGTTCAGCGTTGCCGTCATAACGGCTTCCAAAGCTTTCCGGCTTCTGGGACGGCCGGCGCCCGTCTGCTTCTCTTGTCGTTCATCCATTAGCCATCATCCTCATTTAAAATTCGATATTTACATTTCGTTACGTAACGTATTATAATTCAATCAATCAAACGTTACAATTCTCTCGAGGAGGCAAATGAGTATGGTAAATAACGTTAAAGGCCAACGTGCCATCATTATGGGCGGAACTTCCGGAATAGGGCTTGCGGCAGCCCGCATGCTGACCGAAGCCGGTGCGGAAGCAGTCGTCACAGGACGCGACAAAGCCAAGCTGGATAGCGCGCTGCAGCAACTGGGGCCGAGCGCTCAAGGAGCTCAATTGGATGCTGCGTCTTATGAAGACTTGAAAGCTTTCTATTCCCGCCAAGGCAGCTTCGACCATCTCGTAATCGCAGTTTCCGGAGCCAAAGGCGCCGGAAACTTCCGCGAGCTCTCGCTGAATGAACTGCGCGAAGGGTTTGACGCAAAATTTTGGCCCCAAGTCATGGCGGCGCAGCTCAGTCTGGATACGCTCAGCAGCAATGGCTCCATCACTTTCCTGACCGCTATTTCGGCTCGTAGCTCCGCCCCGGGTATTGCCGGACTCGCCGCTATCAACGCTGCGCTGGAGTCTATGGTTCCCATTTTGGCGCTTGAGCTGGCCCCTATTCGCGTAAACGCGGTATCCCCGGGAGTCGTCGACACCCCGTGGTGGAATTGGATGCCGGAAGAACAGCGGGTTGCCGCGCTGAAATTTTACGAACTGCAGGCGCCAGTCGGAAAAGTCGGTCAGCCGGACGACATTGCCAAAGCAATTTGCTATTTGATCGATAACACGTTTGTAACCGGAACGGTACTCGAAGTCGATGGCGGGTTGCGCCTGAAATAGATCAATTCTCCAGCCAGCGCGGAATGCTACGGCAAAGAGTGGCCGTGGCCACAGGCCGCGGTTGGAGTATGGGGGCAGCGGGCAGTCGGATGCCGTACAGCAGAGCGCGAATGCCAAAGCCTAACCCCATGCAAAATGCTTCCGCCAGCGCGATGCGCAGCTTCGGAAGCATTTTGCCTATTGCGAATCCTTGCCTGAAGCAGTCGCAATATCGTCATCAGGTTATCCGCCTCTTCCCTGTCCTTTTCGCTCCTCACATTTTATTCGCCTCGTTAATTATTACTAGTATATACTATATTTCGGCATAACGAATCTTTAATGAGCGAGGTGCGGCAATTGGAGCTGAACGATGCGCAGGAGTGGATTAAACGTTTTTACGGGGAACGGGGATGGACCGATTACGGCCCTTTCATACGAGTCGGCTTTCTGATGGAAGAAGCGGGCGAGGTAGCGCGGGTTGTCCGCACGTACGAGATCGGCAGAGGACGCCCGGACGAAGCCGACCAGCCGAAAGCCGAGCTACGCCGGGAGCTTGTCGGAGAAATCGGCGACGTCCTGGGAAACCTCGCGTTGCTGGCAGGCCTATACGGCATCACGTTGGAAGAAGCTTTCGACGCACACCGGCAAAAGCTGCTCAAGCGATTTGAGGAGTAGGCTGAGACGAAGCGGCTTGCGTGCTTACCGGTCTAGCCGGTGCGTTTTGCTGGTGCGTTTGGCCGGTACGTTTGGCCGGTACGCTTCGCGGGAAACGCATACCGAGCACGACCCAAACGAAAAACAACCGCCGCGGCCCCCTGCAGGCCATAACGGCGGTTGTCGATTTTCCTTATATAGCCACGTTCTGATTCGTTATCGCTATATCCTGTTCCTCGCTCCCGGCTTGTCCCGGGTTGAATTCTTTCTCGCTCTTGGCGATGACGACGGCGGCTACGCTGTTGCCGATAATGTTCGTAATCGCGCGCGCTTCCGACATGAAGCGGTCTACGCCGAGCAGCAGCGCCATCCCTTCGACCGGAATGACGTTGTTCGGAACTGCCGCGAGCGTTGCCGCCAGCGTGACGAAGCCGGAGCCGGTAACCCCTGCCGCCCCTTTGGACGTCAGCATCAGCACGCCGAGCAGCACCAACATTTGCACTACGGTCAGCTGAATGCCGTACGCTTGCGCGATAAAGATCGCCGCCATCGACAAGTAGATCGAAGTGCCGTCCAGGTTGAACGAATACCCGGTAGGAACGACGAGACCGACGACAGACTTCGAAGCGCCGAACTTTTCCAGCTTCTCCATGACCCTCGGCAATGCCGATTCGGAAGAAGAAGTTCCCAGCACGAGCAGCAGCTCTTCTTTAATATAGGCGAGCAGTTTGAACAGGCTGAATCCGGCCATGCGGGCTATCGAGCCGAGAACAATGACGACGAAGAGAAGCATGGTCAGGTAGACGGAACCCATCATTTTGCCGATGGAGAACAGCGAGTGGACCCCGAACTTGCCTATCGTGTAGGACATCGCGCCGAAAGCCGCAATCGGAGAAACTTTCATAATAAGGGCTACGAGGCGGAAAAACACTTCGTTCAGCCGCTCGAACAGTGCCGTTACCGGCTTGGACTTTTCTCCGAGCGCGGCCATAGCAAGACCGAACAGTACGGAGAAGAACAGCACAGGCAGCATGTCGCCTTTGGCAAAAGCGCCCATGACGTTGTCGGGAACGACGCTGGACAGGAAGTCCATGAAGCCGTGGCTCGATTCCGCCGCTTGCTTCGTATATTTCGCCACGTCGGCGGCTTTGACGGCACTGTGGCTCATCCCTGCGCCAGGCTTGATTACATACATGACAGCGATTCCAATAGCCATCGCGAACGTAGTCACGATTTCAAAATACAGCAGCGCCTTGCCGCCGATTCTGCCGATTTTTTTCATGTCCCCCATGTTCGCGAAGCCGACGACGATCGTAAAGAACACGATCGGGGCAATGACCATCTTGATCATTTTGATAAAAATGTCGCTGATCGCCTTGCACGTATCCGCCCATTGCGGGAATGCCATGCCGACAACGATACCGATAATAATGGCGGCCAGCACTTGAAGCGATAAGTTTTTCCACAGTTTCATTCGGATACCCTCCATTTCGGATTTAATTGCTCTTCTCGCGCTTTTTCCGCGCCACTCCCGATTCGTACGCAGCGGCCACTACCGCACTGCGCACCCGTTCGGCCACTTCGTGATTGAACACCGTCGGAATGATGTAGTACTCGTTCAGCTCGTCGCCCTCCACGACGGATGCAATCGCTTTGGCCGCGGCGAGCTTCATCTCTTCGGTCACGCGGGAGGCCCGGCAATCGAGCAGCCCTCTGAACATGCCCGGAAAGCACAGCACGTTGTTAATCTGGTTCGGATAATCCGATCTTCCCGTCGCCATAACCCGCACATAAGGCTCCGCTTCTTCGGGCAAAATTTCCGGCGTCGGGTTCGCCATGGCGAATACGATCGGATCGGCCGCCATGTTCCGAACGTCGTGCGCTTTGAGCACTCCCGGACCCGAGACGCCGATAAATACGTCAGCGCCGCGAATGACATTGGGCAGCGAGCCCGTTTCTCCGTGCGGATTCGTATGCTCGGCGAACCATTGCCATCCCGGATTGTCGTACGTCCCGCCGCGCTGGATAGCGCCGTGCCGGTCGACGCCGACAATATTGACGGCTCCGGCGGCGATAAGCATTTTGGCGCATGCCGTGCCTGCCGCGCCTAAGCCGCAAACGACGATTTTGCAATCGGCGAGCTGTTTGCCCGTGAGCTTCAGAGCGTTGAGCAGGCCGGCGAGAATAACGACCGCCGTCCCGTGCTGATCGTCGTGAAACACGGGGATGTCGAGCTCTTCGATGAGGCGCTGTTCGATTTCGAAGCAGCGCGGCGCCGAAATATCTTCCAGATTGATGCCCCCGAACGTCGGTGAGAGCGATTTCACGATGCGGACGATTTCGTCGGTGTCTTGCGTAGCGAGACAGATCGGGAACGCATCGACCCCAGCCAGCTGCTTGAACAGCATCGCCTTGCCCTCCATTACCGGCATCGCCGCTTCGGGTCCGATATTGCCTAGACCGAGCACTGCCGAGCCGTCGGAGACGACAGCAACCGTGTTCCTCTTGATCGTCAGAGAATGGGCCAGCGCCGGCTTCTCCGCAATAGCCGTGCATATTCTTGCGACACCCGGGGTGTATACCCGCGACAGATCGTCCCGGTTCTTGATCGGGAATTTCGGATTCGTTTCGATTTTCCCGCCCAGATGAAGCAGGAACGTTTGGTCCGAGACGTGCGCGACGCGAACTCCGTCCAGCTTCCCGACCAATTCGACAATCAAGTCGGTATGCTTCGCATCAAAAACGTTGACCGTAATATCCCGCACGGTCGCATGTTTATCGGTACGCACGACGTCAATAGCTACGATATCTCCGCCGGACTCGCTGATCGTGGTGGCGATCGATCCGAACGACGCCTTCTCTTTTTGCAGTTCCAGTCTTATAATGACGCTCGTATTCGCGCCTGTCGGAATCGACATAAGGTTACCGGCTCCTTTCCGTATAAGCTGCGGGCGCTTCAGATTCACATGATATCGCTTTCACTCCGATCGGGGAATCATTTGGCCATATTGTCCTTTTTGGTCTTTTAGGTCTCGGGAGAAGGGGGCAAAGACTGCCGCGCCAACCGCCCGCTAGCATGATACAAAGTCGCGCATCCGGCACCATAACCCGCAATAGCCATAACGACAACAAAAAGGCGATCCCAAAAAAGCGGATCGCCTCGCAATACGTATGCCGTTATTTTCGCTTCACCCGGTACCGGTTGACAGGCCTGCCGACGCTGCCGTAATGGACGTCGAGAGCGAGCACGCCGCTCTTCTCCAAATGCTCCAAGTACCGCCGCGCCGTCACTCTGGCAATGCCGACGCCGTCCGCCACTTCTTCGGCGGAACGCGCCTCCTCCTGTTCGAGCAAATAGCCCATAATCTGGTTCTTCGTTTGCTCCTGCAGCCCTTTGGGCAGCGCATTCGGCGCAGAGCCGCCGCCACTGCCGCCGTCCCCGTGCTGCAGCATGCGGTCCAGGTCCGTCTGCGACAAGCTTGCGCGCGCTTCGATCTGCGTCCGCAGGTTGCGGTAGTGTTCGAGCGCCCTTTTCACCCGGTCGTACTTGAACGGCTTCATGATGTAATCGACTGCCCCAAGCTGCAGCACTTTGCGGATCGTCTGCGTGTCGTTCGCGGCCGTAATGGCGATAACGTCGACGTTGACAGGCTCGGAGCGCAGCTGCTGCAGCGTCTCGAGTCCGTCCTGCATCGGCATGAAAATGTCCAAAATCGCCAAGTCCGGGTGCAGCCTGCGAATGAGCTGGGCCCCCTCCGCTCCGTTGCCGGCCGTGCCGACGACGGCAAATCCGGCCGTCTGCTCGATAAATTGGCGGTGAATGTCCCGCACCATCGGATCGTCTTCAATCAACACAACGCGAAAATGCTGCGGCCGCCCTTTAATCATCAGCCGTCACCGCTCCATTCCGCTTCATCGGGAACGTGATCATAATGCTTGTTCCACCGCCCTCGGTCGACTCGATTTTCATCCGCCCGCTGCCCTTTCTCAGCACGTTGCCGACCAAATACATGCCGATGCCGCGGCCTTCGCCTTTGGTCGAATAGCCTCGCTCCAGAATGCGCGCTTTGGTCTCCTCGTTCATGCCGCAGCCGTTGTCTTCAACGAGCAGCGAACACACTTCGTCGTCCTGTTCGATGCTGATCAGAACTTCCTTCTTGCCCTGCTGCTTCTGCAGCGCTTCAAAGGCGTTCTCCAGCAAATTGCCGAGCACAACGACCATGTCGTGCGTATCGAGCGCTTCCGGCAGCGTCTCCATCCAGCTCTGATCGTCAAGCTTGACGTCGATGCCGAGCTCTTTGCCGCGGCTGATTTTGCCGAGCAGGAGCCCGGTAATGCTGTCGCTGTGAATCCGTTTGTTCATGAAGCGGCTCAGTTCCTCGTGCTGCTCCGTAATTTCGTATAAATAGTCCATCGCTTTTTGCTTATTATCCAGCTGCAGCAAGCCGCCGATGGCGTGCAGCTTGTTTTTGTACTCGTGGCTCTGCACGCGGAGCGCCTCGACGAAAGCCTGCACGCCGGTCAGCTCCTCGGCCATTTTGGCCACTTCCGTCCGGTCCTGCATGACGGCTACGGCCCCCACTACTTTGCCCCGTACCGTAATCGGAACGCGGCTCGCCATCATCGGCACGGAACCGATGAGCAGCGTTTCGTTGTGAACGGGTTCGCCAAGCTGCAGCGTCTCGTGCAGCCGCGACTCCGGCAACACTTCCCGAATCGGCTTCCCGACCACGTCTTCGCTTATCTTGAGCATTTCCTGCGCCTTCTCGTTGAAAATCGTCACGTTCTCCCGGCTGTCGATCGCAATGATTCCTTCGTGCATCGCCTGAAACGTGGCCGTCCGTTCGACGAGGAGACGCGCGATTTCCGACGGCTCGAGATTGAACATTTGTTTTTTGATATGGATCGCGAGCAGCCACGAGCCCCATACGCCGAACAAAAGCGTGAACAGCGCGACGACATACGCTTCTCCCCTCATCTGCGCCACGATTTCGGAAATTTTCGGCAGCAGCTTTCCTACCAGCACGACCCCGATCTGATCGCGGTTTGCGTTCATAACCGGGACGAACGCCCGCAGCGCCGTGCCCAGCTCCCCCTTCGCCTTGGACAAATACGTGTGCTCGGCGAACGAAGGTCTTTCGTCGGTGCCGCCGGACGGCGTGCCGATTAACGAGAGCGACGGATGCGTATAGCGGATGCCGTTCATATCCATGACGACGATATAATCGACATCGTTCACGATGCGAATGCGTTCCGCCACGCTCTGCAGGCCCGCCCTGTCGGCGGGAACGGACAAGCCTTGCGCCACCGAAGGGAGCTCGGCCACGGTCCGGGCGGTGACGAGCAGCCGTCCGCCAAGCTCCTCCTCCTGCAAATTGACGACATAGCCCGTAAGCATAATTCCGCCGATGCAAATGGCGAACAGTACGATGCAGAACGAAAACAGGGTGATTTTCCACTTGATGCCGATTCGTCGAATCACTTATAGCCACCTCGAAATGAGCGCGCTTTCCTTCACCATCATAACTTATGTTACACTGAATTCATAATATCGGGTATCGACTCGCATTCGCAGGAGGCAGGCATGAAGGGGTATTTGGGAATCGGTTTGTTCGTCGTTATAGGGCTCTTGGCTGCGTTCATCGTCGGATTTTACAACCAGCTTTCCGCAGGCCCCGTTGCCATCGACGACGACAAACCGGTCTCGGCCGAAACATCGTCATCAAATTCAGTTATTCGGTAGCGGAAAATACGCCGAAAGGCCAGGCGGCGCTGAAATTTGCCGAACTGGTCGAACAGAAGACGAAGCAAAGCGTCAAGGTCGAGCTGTTTCCGAACGGCATTCTGTACAACGAGACCGATGAAGTGCAGGCTCTGCAAAACGGCAACGTGCAAATGATTGCGCCCAGCTTCTCCAACATTTCCGAAGTCGACCCTTCATGGATGATCTTCGACCTCCCGTTCGCCTTTCCTTCCGACGATGCCGTTAACGACGCGTTTCGCGGCGATATCGGCAAACGGCTGCTTGCTTCGCTTGCGTCCAAACAAATTGTCGGCCTCGCTTTTTGGAACGGCGGCTTCCGCCAGATCACCAGCAACAAAGGTCCGATCGTGCACCCTTCCGATCTGAGAGGGCAGAAATTCCGCATCCAGCCGAGCAAAGTGATCGAGGACCAATACCGGTTGTTCGAGGCGAAGACGTTCTCGATCCCGTTCAACCAAATATACCGAAGTCTGGAAAATGGCACTGTCGACGGGGAGGAAAACAGCATTTCGAACATTTATTCCAAAAAAATGTTCCAGGTGCAAAAATACTTGACCATGACGAACCACAGCTACCTCGGCTACGGAGTGCTCATTAACAAAACGTTCTGGGACAAGCTTCCGCCCCGCATCCGGCAAAGCGTCAAAGAAGCGGTAGACGAAACGACGGAGTGGGCGAACCGCAATGCGGTTCTCGTCAACCGGAGCCAGTGGCAGGACATGCAGGCGAATTCGCAAATGCAAATATACCGCTTGAGCAAAGCCGAGCGGGAAGAGTGGCGCCGCGCGTTCGAGCCCGTGATCAACCAGTACGGGAACGTCATCGGCGTGGACTCCATGCGCGATCTGGAGCAAATCCGGCTCAAATACGCCGATACGGTTCCCGCGATTCAGTAGGACCCTCCGCATAAATGGTTAGCGCGATGTCAATCGCGATGTCGCCGTCCATGGCCGAGACGCCAGGATTGCGAGATATGTCGGAATGCCCGGGCTGAGGACGCAGGCATGCGGGGAATGCAGGTGATGCCGGGCGTGTGTGGCAAGCCGGGGGCCGGGATGCCGGGCGTATCCGGGATGCCTGCCTTGTTACCCTCCGATCAAAGCCAGCACCGCCGCAAAAAGGCTGCCGGCGATCCCGGCGATCGTCATCGCCAGCCCGCTCACGCTGCCCCGCAGCTCCGATTCGCGCACAAGCCGCCCGGTGCCGATGCCGTGCGCGGCCGTGCCGACAGCGGCGGCGACGGATACGTCGTCGCGGACGCCGCACAGCTTCAGGAAGGCCGGACCGCACACGCTGCCGAACAGGCCGGTAATGACGGCGAACACTGCGGCGAGCTCGGGCTTGCCGCCCAGCATCCGGGCGATGTCCATCGCAATCGGCGTCGTAACGGACTTGGCCATCATGGCCGGCACAAGCGTCCGGTCGCCGCCCAGCGCCCATACGAGACAAGCCGCGCTCGCCATCCCGGCCGCCGTTCCCGCCGACACGGAAGCAAGCAGCGGCGCCAGTGAGTGCCTTAGCCTCCGCATATTTTTATAAAACGGTACGCCGAGCGCGATCGTCGCCGGGCCGAGCAGCACCTCGATCCAATCGCCGCCGACCTTGTACGCCTCGTACGGAATCCCCGTGGCCGCCAGAAATACGATAATTCCGCCGGCAGCGACGAGCAGCGGATGGATCGCAGGCCATTTGCGGTTGACCGCAAGCCCGGCCATGTAGGCGAGCCCCGTAACGACTATGCCGAACAGCGGATCGTTAAAGTTCATGCTTATGCTCGCGCTCCTCTCCCCGGCTGCGCCGCCCGATCAGCTGCATCGCCTTCCCGGTCACGAGCAGCACGACGAAAGCGCTGAGCGTAAGGCTAAGCGCCGCCGTCAGCAGCTGCGTTTTCAAATACGGCCAGAACGCCATCGTTCCGACGATCACCGGCGCGAAAAACAGCATTAGATGCTTGACGAGAAATTCCGCTGCCGCCTCGACCCACGCCAGCCGCACAAGCCCGAACTGCAGCGCCAGCGTGAACAAAATGAGGCCGATCACGTTCGCCG
Source organism: Gordoniibacillus kamchatkensis (assembly GCF_000829455.1). Classification (GTDB taxonomy): domain Bacteria; phylum Bacillota; class Bacilli; order Paenibacillales; family NBRC-103111; genus Gordoniibacillus; species Gordoniibacillus kamchatkensis. The sequence goes on along the minus strand of NZ_JXAK01000030.1, from coordinate 67,948 downwards.
GAAGCGGAACGTGAAGCAGCAGGCGAACGGCGTAGCCGGCCGCCTCGAAAGCGAGTAAAATGACGAGTCCGAGCAAGATGGGTACCGCCTCTCTAGCGCATTTACGTCACTAGTATTATAGCGGAATGCGGGCGGATCCGCAGGAAAAAATGGCTCCGCCGAAAGCTTGTGCTTCACGGCGGAGCATGGTCTGCTCGCACCCCTGGGAAGGTTAGAGCAAGGAAGAAATCGCCACACTAGGAGTAATCTTGGTTTAGGCAGAGAGGCCAGAGACTCCATGCTATGGCTTTCATCATTTTTTTGAACATCACGTGGTTCGTTATCGCCTCGTATATAACCTCCCCCTGCAGCATTCGGAAACAGGAGAACGCGTTTTTGTTTTTATTCGTGCTTGCCTTCAACATTAGCGTAACGTGGATTCCGCTGGATGAAGGATAAGCCTCAGCCGAGTCCGGGGATTTCGTAAGGCCGGTAAGCAGGATAATGCTCCTGGCCTGGGACTGTAAACTATTTGGAAAGAAGAGCGCAGAAAAATAGACCGTCCTCGCTCAAGGTTTTCGATCTGCTTGGATGCAATTGTAATGTTTCGGGAGCTTAGGGCTGCGCTGCGGAATGGGAATGTGGGTCCCCGGCATCGCCCTCACTCGTGTTCCCCTGAATTTGAAACCAGTGGGACGGAACACGAGTTCAAAGGCTGATACTTACGAAGCGAGTTTTGCTACGCAAAACTTGTAGCTCCCAGGGCCCACATTCCCATCCTCCGCTGCGCCTTTCTCGGGCAGTCTGAATGTTTGCGATTGTTTATGCAGCAAGCTTAGTCTTCTTGCCTACACCCTTCTCGTCATATACACCTGGGACACGTTCGTTTCGAATCCGGCCTCCTGCAGCAAAGCGATCGCTTCGTGGTCTGCCGGAATGTTGAACGCCCGCTGCGGCAGCCCCGCCTCTGCGCCGAGCACTTGCCCCAGCAAGCGGCGCAGAAGCGCTTCACGGTCCGGCCGGCCCGCCTGCACTGCACATTGGTACAGCGTTGTCGACGCATGGGCAAGTCCGGCATCGAAAACACGCTTGAAAATGGCATAGGCAGCAGCGTTCCCTTCCTCATCGCACAAAACGACAGCCTCACCGTCCCGTACGCTCGCCCATTGCGTCTGCCATGGCGTCAGCGGTTCGTAAAAATCGAGCCGGGCGGCCTCTTGCGGCCTGCAATGCCGCACCGTGTAACGGACTGCCGCCCCCGTCGCAATTGCCATCCCTGCCGCCGCATCCGTAGCGCCTGACGCATGCGGCGCCTCCTCCGAATTCGCCGCCTGTTCCCCGCTGCCGGCCTTCCGCTGCATAATCAGCAAGCTGCCTGCGACGGAATACCCCATGTCCTTGTACAGGGCGATCGCCTTCACGTTGTCCTCAATCGCTTCCAGCGTGGCAAGAGTGACCTGCTGCTTGCGGTAAAGCTCGAAAGACGCCTCCAGCAGCTCCCTGGCGACGCCGCGCCGCCTGTGTTCCGGGGCGACTGCCGTCCCGCCGTTCCATGCCACCCGCTCCCCGCCTATCGTACGGAACCCGTTCACGATGATACCCGCCGGCACGCCGTCTGCGAACGCCACGACGGAATGCTCGGCCGACAAGCTCTCGTTGGCCATCCGCGCCAGGAAGGCGTCGGCGGTCATCGCGACATTCGCATAGTACCCTTTGAAGCCTTCGTTCCATGCCTGCAGCACATCGGTTAACGTGCATTCGCTCATTAGCTTGATGCTTAACGATTCCACAGCTCGCGCCACCCTCTCTTCATCAAACCGACTGGTCGGTCATTATACAAGATTAGTGTAAGCGCTCCCGTTTCGTTTGTCAACGGGCGATTCCCCTTGGCGCTAATCGGGCGCCGATTTGATTATGCCGATCGCGGTCTAAACGAACGTAAGACGTTAAAAACTGACGTATGTGTCTTGCCAAGCGAAACCGCTTGGTACAGGTGCCCGCCTGACGAGATGAGGCACGTTTGCCGCAAGATGCCAGCGCCTTCCAGTACGATACTCTTTCCGCTTCATGGCGGAATGTAACGACGGTTCGATGGAAACACGGAAGAAAAGGCCCCGAGTCCGGCCCCTGTTCCGAACAGACGCCGCTGGAGGAGGAAATAGAGCCCTTGTTCGCTAATCAGAGACTTCACAGACGCTGATTTTCAGCCTAAATGGAAAGACCAGCCTTTAGCGTCGTGAAAGTCGTTCCATGCGAATTTTCGTCGCTATATAGAGCACAATCGGGCCTTACCCATTCATTCCGTCAAATCGTCGCTTAATAGCGCCCCGCAAGACGCTGCATAGCGCATCGGTTCTTTAAGCAGGACAGCTTTGGGTACGAGCAGCTTTACTTGCAGGATAGCTTTGTGTACGGGCAGCTTTACTTGCAGGACAGCTTTGCAGACGGGCAGCTTTACCTGCTGGACAGCTTTGCAGACGGGCAGCTTTACCCTGCTGGACAGCTTTACAGACGGGCAGCTTTTCTTACAGGACAGCTTTGCAGACGGGCAGCTTTTCCTACAGGACAGCCCCGCCTACAGGACAGCCCCGCCTGTCCGAATCCATTCAAGCCTAACTCCATCATCGCCAATCTGCGCCGATCCATCCCGGTAACGCTTCGTCATCCGAGAAGCTTTTCAAGCCGCAGCACCATGATCTTCAATGCACTCTAACGCTTCAACTTGCAAAAAAAATGCTGCCCTTAACGTGGTCGTTAAGGGCAGCATTTTGCCGGGGCTTACAGCTTTACGACGTTCTCGGCTTGCGGGCCGCGATTGCCTTGCACAACGTTGAATTGTACGCGCTGGCCTTCGTCGAGCGACTTGTAGCCTTCGCCTTGAATGGCGCTAAAGTGCACGAACACGTCGTTGCCGCCTTCAACCTGGATAAAGCCGAAGCCTTTCTCCGCGTTAAACCATTTTACTGTACCTTCTTGCATAGCTAATTACCTCCTCATTACCTTATTTACATGACTCTTTATTTTCGACAAATAAAAATTCACATATTGTCAAAGGCACCCGCGATCCCATGAGAACCTTGGACCATATGTGAATCAGGTTATCACTTGCGATTACCGATATCATACCACGTTTCCCAGCTCAATACAACTCCTCGCCGCCGCTGTCTGCCCCGGCCGTACATAACCGCTTCCGCCGCTGGTCAATAATATTCCTGTTCATCCAGACATTACGCTCAGGAAACGGGGGTAGCGGTCGCTATGGAATCCATCGAAGAACTGACGGCGCCTTTTCTGCTGCCGGGGGCGGGAGAGCGGGCTTCGACCATGATCCTCATGGTGCACGGCTTCACCGGGTCGCCTCTGGAATTTCGCCGGCTCGGGCATTACTTGAACAGGCACGGATACACGGTGCATGCGGTAAGACTGCCGGGACACGGCACGACGCTCAAAGACATGACCAGGACGAGATGGTCCGATTGGTGGGCGCACATCGTGAGCTCCTATGAAGACGTCATCCGCTTCGGCGGCAAAAAAATCGTCGCAGTCGGCCACTCGATGGGCGGCCTGCTGGCGCTAAAGCTCGCTGTGGAAAAAAAAGTGGACGGGGCCGTATGCCTGTCGACCCCGATATATATCCAGAAACGGCTCGCTTGCGTCGAAGTGATGAAACAGTGGCTGGGCAACTCCTCCAAGTCCGCTCCCGCCGCTCCTGCCGCAGCCGAATCGTTCTATTACGCGAAGCCTCCGCTGCAATGTTTGATCAGCCTGTGGTTTCTGCTGAGCCATGTGAAGCGCTCCTTGGCGCAAGTAAGAACGCCGCTCCTCATTACGCAGGGAAGCCGGGACGAAGTGGTGCATCCTAGAAGCGCCGATTACATTTACGGCAATACGTCCTCGCCCTTTAAAGCCATTAAATATTACCCGAATTCGACCCACGCCATTTTAACGGATCATGACCGGGATCAGCTTTATTCGGACATTTACCATTTTGTCAATCGGATTATCGGCTAGCGGCGCCGGCGGCCTAGTCCCACACTTTCGGCCTGTCCAGTCCGGCCATCCGCATATATTGCAGCAATTGCCCCGTATGCACGGACTCGTGATAAGCGATCCGGAGCAGCATGTCGCCGAGGGTGCGGCGGTAGCCGACGTCGCTTCGGTCAATGACTGCCGCACTGATGTCTTCTTCCGCCAATCCTGACACATACGTCAGAAAATCTTGAAAATACGGCTCGGACAGCTCGATCTCCGTTTCCGCGGCGGTAACCGGGATCGAGTCGAAAGGGCCGCTCTCCTCCGCTTGCAAGGAACCGCGGTTCATCAATATACGCTGGTACCAATAGGTGGCGGTCCATACATGCCGGATCATCTCCCCGATCGACATCGCTTCGCCGTCCGGCTTCCAGTCCAGCATCTCCTTCGGTATCGCTCTCCAGCACAGGATGGAACGCCGGCGCGTTTCCCGGAAATTGTATATAATCGCGTCTTTGGCCGTGAGCATGCGTTTTCCTCCTTATTGTTCGGCGGCTGATTCAGTCAGCTTCGCACAAAGCACTTCCAGATTCGTTTTGAAGTCCGATGTAAAATACCAGCTTCGATAAGCTTCCGGCACCTGCACCGCGTCCGGGCTGCCTCCGCTTCGCACGAGGTGTTCGGCCAAAGCGAACATATCTTTCAAATAGGTCCGGGCCTTACCGATCGCGTCCGGCGAGCAAACGGGCCCGTGGCCGGGTACGATAATTTCCGCTTGCAGCGCTTCCACCTGATCCAGGATGTGCAGCCACTCTTGCGGGTTGCCGAATCTCAGGACGAGATGATGGCCGGAGAGCACCAGGTCCCCAGTTATGGCGATTTTGTCTTCCGACAAGTAGACAAAAGCGTCGCTTTGCGTATGTCCCCCGCCGTATGTGATCAGCTGCGCGCTCCGCCGGCTGCCATGCAGCGTAATCTGCTGCTCGAACGTGATCGCCGGCAGCGTATAGACGACATTAGGGAGCGCTCTCATATACTCGCGATCGCTTGCGACTTCCCATTCCATCTCCATCCGAAGCTTGGCATCGCTCACCTGCTTGCTTTGCTCTTCCCATTCGTCAATCGCTCTGTGAAGAGCTTCCGGCTCGGCCAATTGCTGGGGCAACCGTTCTTTCGCGAACGCGGCCATAATATCACGTGTCCGGGAAGTAGAGATGATCTGCGCCGCAGGCGCAAACACTTGATTGCCAAACGTATGGTCCGCGTGCCAATGCGTGTTGAACACGTAAGAAGCCGGCCGGCCGGTCAGACGCTCCGCAGCGTCCCGCAGCTGCTCGGCGGCTTGAATCGTCAGAAACGTATCCACGACAAGCGTCGCGTCGCCAAGATCGACGATAGCCGCATTGCCGAGCGAACCTGTCCCCGGCACCGATATGGCGGCGTATACTCCCTCCGCCGCTTGCTCAAGCCGAAAATGCTTGTATTCCGGCAAGTCTCCCACATTACATTTCGCCATTTCGGTCCCCCTGCTCAAAAGTATGGGCAACGCTCGCATTACGAAGGCTTGGTCTCCCGCTCGAGCCGCGACAAGATCGCTGCGGCCTCTTCATTCGAATGGCCGCACATTTCCTCCGCGGGCTTCAGGCTGGCGCACACGGCGGGACGCTCCGGCATGCCGAACAAACGGCACCGGTTATCGTCCGCCAGTTGTACGCACCGTACACCCGCCGGCTTTCCTTGCGGCATTCCGGGAATGGGCGATGAGATCGAGATTACGATACAGCAAGCCGCACAGCCCACTCTGCATTCCAACGGCAAGCCCTCCCTTTATATTCGCAGCCAGCTATCCAGCTCCTGCTGCAGTTTGCTGATCCCTTCGCGTCTTAAGCCGTACGCGACGGCCGAATCCCCGACGACATAAGAACGGATCAAACCGGCGGAGCGAAGTATGAGCATATGCTCGTATACCGTGCTTTTGGCCAAACCCATATGCTTCACCACATCGATATAGCTCTGGGGGCCGCCGCGCAGGAAACGGAGCATTTTCAGCCGGTTCACGTCGGACAGCCCCTTCGCCGCTTCCTTCAACAGCCGGGACGGCTCCTCTTCGTCGTACTTCGACGTATCGAAAGCGTAATGGCACAGGGTGACATGGTCGAACGTAAAAATCCAGTTGAGCGGAGCGGCGTGATATTGCGGCGTCAAAACGAGCTTCTGCAGCCGCTCTTGCTCTTGAAATACGAGGCCGTTCGTCACTTCCTCAACGAAAGCGTCCGCGTCGGCCATACGCTTCAGCTGCCGCATCCGGTCTGCGGCTTCTTGCTGCAGCAGATTCAGCGGCTCGCGGTCGATATGGGCAAAATACGCCTCGTACCACGCTTCGAGATAGGACGCGATTTTATCCCGCAAGCTGCCGAGCTCCTCGGGAAACTGCTTCATATACGGCGACAAATGCTCGTAAATGTCCCCTGCGCTTTGCTCGCGAAGCCACGACACGAATTGGCCCGCTTCCGCAAACGGGCACGCCTCCGCCAGAAGATGAATGAACCCCATTTTGCTGAATTTGCCGGCCTTCTCATCTTGGGCAAGCGCCGCCTGGACCGGTTCGGGCAGCTTTTTCCCGATGGCGGCTTCCCACTTCTTGTCCCGGTCGGAGCGGCGAAGAACGCTTTTGCATACGTACGTTAAAAAGCTTGTGACGAACTCGTGAGTGTCTTTATAGGTGAACTGCAGCTGCATGAAAAGCTCCTCCATCCGGCGGTATGACGGCAATTCCCGTCTGCTCTCATGCTCCTATGTTACTTAATGCGCAAAGCGCGGTCAACAAAAATAACGAAAGCGCATATATTTCGTTATTTAACGAACTACTTTACGTTTCTGAAATTATGTACTATAATCAGCGCTATCGCATCCATAACTTGCCTCGAAAGGAAGTACATACGATGAACAGCATTTGGCGCGAACGAACTTTTGTATCGTTTTTATGCGGCCAGACGTTGGCCCAATTCGGCGCTGCAATCGCCACCTTTGCGATCCCCTGGCTGCTGCTGCAAAAACCGGGTCCGCAGCCAGCACGGGGCTCGCTTTTGCTATCGGCTTCATCCCTTATTTGCTGCTTTCTTTGCCGGCGGGCGCGTGGGCAGACCGGCTGAGCCGAAGCAAAATGATGATATGGGCGGATATCGGACGCGTGGCGCTCATGTCGACCCTGCCAGTCGCCTTCTTTATAAGCGGGGAGACGCCCGTCCTGCTGCTGTTCGCGGTTCAGGCCGGTCTCAGTGCATTTGCTGCGCTGTTTGACGCAGCGTACGGCGCTTACTTGCCGCTGATCGTCGACAAAGACAAGCTGGGCAGCGCGAACAGCGCCATGCAAAGCGGCACGTCGCTGAGCCAGATTCTCGGTCCGGTGCTCGGCGGCGCTTTCGTCTCGTGGTTCGGCGGGAGCGAAGTGCTCATGTTAACGGCAGCCACCTACCTCATTTCCATCGTATCTATCATGAAAGTGCGCCGCAGCGAACGGCAGCAGACACGGACAGCGCAAAAACGCCGATTGCTCACAGAGATCGGCGAAGGCTTTGCGTATGTATGGAATCACAAGCTGATTCGAACGACGGGGATCTTCTCCATGCTGGCCAACCTCGTCATCCCGGCTACTTATGTAGCGCTCTTGTACAAGCTGCAGCGCGAGCTGCACGTGGCGTCGGACGTAACCGGATACGTTCTGGCGAGCTGGAGCGCCGGCATGGTGGCGGGCGGGCTCGTGTACGGGCGAATCAAGGCGCTGCTTTCGCTCAAGCAGCTGCTTGTCGCCGTACTCGTGCTCTGGATGATCCCGCCCGCCGTTCTTGCCGCAACATCGCATACAGGACTCATCGCGGCCGCTTACGGCTTGTCGGGGTTCGCCGTTTCGGTGTGGAACATCGCCTTGATCACGCTTCGCCAGACGTCCGTCGCTCCGGACATTATGGGCCGGGCGATGACGAGCATTCGGCTTGTGGCATGGTGCTCGCTGCCTGTCGGCAACATTGTCGGCGGCGCCGTCACGCAGGCGCAAGGCACGACAGCCGTGTTCGCCATCGACGTTGCTGTGCGGATTGCGATGCTGTTGTTAAGCGCGTTTATGTTTAAGCAGATGAATCAACCGGCCGCAAACGAAGATGAGCCGGCGCAGCCGCTGAAACCGGCGTCGTGAAGCACGGCTCCAAGCGTCCGGCTGCCGCGGGCGAACCCGCACGCGACTCGCGTTGCCGCAGGCATGCTCCGCCTAGCCGCTTCTGAGCGCAGCGGCTCGCGTTGCTGTCGGCATGCTCCGCTTAGCCGCTTCATAGTGCACCAGCTTGTTTTTATCGGCGGTAAACCGTGTTCCCGCTAACCATCGTCCACATGACCTCGAACCGGTCGTTCAAAAGCACCAGGTCCGCATCCGCCCCCGGGGCGATGCGGCCTTTTGCCGTCAAGCCCAGCAGGTCCGCCGGCGTTTGCGTCGCCATAGCGGCGGCGTCCCGCAAAGGGATGCCTGCGCGAACGGCTTTCGCCAGCGCCTCGTTCATCGTCACCGTACTCGAAGCGAGCGTGCCGTCCGCCAGCCTGGCCACCCCGTGCGACACCGTAACCTCATGCCCTCCGAACGAGTATGTGCCGTCGCCGAGCCCCATCGCTTGAAGCGCGTCCGTGATCAGCACCATGTTGTCCGGCCCCTTTTCCCGGTGCAGCAAGCGGACGATGGCCGGATGAAGATGGACGTCGTCGACGATCGCTTGCACGCTGACATCGCGTTCTTCAAGTGCGGCCACGATCAGCCCGGGATCGCGGTGATGAATCGGCCGCATGCCGTTGAAGCAATGAGTGACATGGCTCGCTCCCGTCCGGAACGCCATCTTCGCTTCCTCATACGTGGCATCCGAATGGGCGACAGCCGCGATAATGCCGCGCTCCTTCAAAAACGCGATCATGTCCAGCCCGCCCGGCAGCTCCGGCGCCAGCGTCACCATGCGGACGAGCGGTCCGGCTGCGCGTACAATCGCACTCATCTCCTCGAGGTCGGGATGGCGCAAAAACTGTTCGTTCTGCATCCCTTTCCGCTTCGCGTTCAAATACGGACCCTCGATATGGATGCCGGCGATGCGGGCACCCGGCTCTTTGCCGACTACCCGTGAAACGCTAGAAATCATCGCCATTAGGTCCTCAATCGACGAAGATACCGAGGTCGCCAGGAACGACGTGCAGCCGGTTCGCGCGCAGGCGGCGGATACCGCCTCCACGCTGCGGGTCGTGCCGTCCATCATGTCGTAGCCATCGGCGCCGTGAATATGTACGTCGATCATGCCCGGCAAGAGCATATGGCCGTTTCCGTCCATTTCCCGGTCAGCCGCATACTCGGCCGCATGATCGCCAGCCGCAACCGCTTCGATAGCCGTGCCGCGCACGAGTACGCATCCCGGCCGCGGATCGGGGCCGTCAATCAGGCGTACGTTTCGGATCAATGTTGCGGTCATAAGATCCCTCCTTGTCAGCGCTTCCTGGCAATAAGCGATTGAAAATGCGGCTTGCCCGCTTCCAAAGGAACGGCGTGAAAATCCTCGACGTCAAAATACTCCTTCACGGCAGCCTGGATCGCATCATCCGTATAGAAAGAAAACAGCCGCTTCGGCTCGCACCAATCGTCGTCCCAAATTTCTTCCGATTTGCGGCCTCCGTACACCCCCATATAAAAAATGCCGCCGCGTTTCAAAACTCTTCGGATTTCCAGCAGGACGCCCCCCAGCTCGTTCTTGGGCACGTGCAGCAAACAATTAAGGGCATAAACCGCTTCGAAGCTTTCGTCCGCGAACTCCAGGTTATAGAAGTCCATAACCATAGCGTTTAGCCCCTGCTCCCGGCAATAGCGCACCATCTCTTGAGACAAATCGGTGCTAGTTACCTCATAGCCGCAGTCCTTGAAAAAGCGGCTGTCCCTCCCCGTGCCTGCGCCTATTTCCAGCACTGCCGTTTTGCCCTCCTGCCGCAGCAACTCCGCAAAAGCGCCCCGCTCCCTCACTTTCCATTCGGCTGCAGTAGACTGCGACCTGCGATGCGCATCCTCATCGTACGCTTTAGCCAAATTGATCTTGGTTTCCGACAGCACAGCAACAACCTCCTTTGACGGCTTCTTTCCGCTCCATACGCCAAGTATAACACCCCGGGATCGCAAGATTAAACGGCTTGCGCCGTCCATTTGGTTACATGCCGCTTGACGCAATAGTAACCATTGGTTATTATATAACCATAGGTTATTAATAGTGATACAAAACGGCGGCAACTCGTCGCCGAAAGGAGAACACCGTCCATGCCACGCCTGCAGGAAAAACGCGCGGAAGAAACGAAGGCCGCCATTGTAGCGGCGGCGAAGCAGCTGTTCGGGGAAAAAGGCTACGAAGCGGTCACGATGCGGGAGATCGCCAAGGAAGCGGGCTGCTCCCATACGACCATCTACATTTACTTCAAAGACAAGGAGACGCTGCTGCATCATTTGTCCGTTCCGCCGCTTGAAGAGCTGCGCGGACGGATGGAGACAGCCGCAAGCGAGCCGGGCGCTTCCGCTGTGGAACGGATGCAGAAGCTGAGCCGGGTATTTATCGAATTCTGCCTCGGCAACCGCGGACTGTACGGAATCTTCTTCGGTGTGAACTCGGAACGGGTCGATACGGCTTCCCCGTCCTCCGAGATCAACCGGCTGCGGCTCGGCTTGTTTAACTTGCTGCGGCGGACGCTGGGGGAAGCGCTCGGCTTGCCCGACGGCGAGCGGCTGCTCGCTTGCAGCCGGATTTATTTTTACCAAATCCACGGCATTGCGGCCACCTACTCCCATTCGAAAGAGTCTGCGGACGCGCTGATGGAGCGCTTGACGCCAACCTTCGACGAAGCCGTCGCGGTGTTGATGCTCGGATTTAACGCATTGCAATCCAACAAGGAGGTTGGCAAACAATGAAAATCGAAGCCATTTCAAACCGGGTATGGAGCTTGAAAACCTGGATCATCATTCCTGTAACCGTATGGGCCGTTGCCGACGAGGATGGGCTCACGCTGATCGATGCCGGCATTCCGGCAATGGCGGGCGGCATTTTGCGGTTCGTGGAACAGTCCGGGCTCCAATTGCGGCGAGTCGTTTTGACTCACGGGCATTCCGATCACATTGGCGCCCTGAAGCGGGTGCTCGCCGTGCACCGGGTGCCGGTGTACGCTCATCCGGACGAGATTCCGTACATGGAAGGCCGTCTTCCTTATCCGCGCCGGCGCAAAGCGGTTCCCGTCATCGCGCCCGGAGACGTGCTTCCGCTCGAAAGCGAAGGAGACCGCCTGCTGCCGGTCGGCGGCCTCGTGCCGTACCACACCCCGGGCCATTCGCCGGGACACGTCGCCTATTACGAGCCGGAGGCCGGCGTTCTGCTCGCGGGCGACCTCTTTACCTCCAAGCGTGGCACAATCCGGCGTCCGATGGCGATGTTTACTGCGGACATGGCGGAAGCCGTGCGCAGCAGCGCCATTGTCGACCGGCTTCGCCCGGCCCGGCTTGAGGTGTGCCACGGCGGACCGGTGCTGCATCCGGCGGAGCAGATCGAGGCGTACCGGCAGCAAGCGTGGAAACGAATCGGAGCGAATGCGTGACCGTACGTGATGCCAAGCAGAAACAAATCATCCAAGGAGCGAAAATTGATGATTATTATCGAAAGCATCGTACTGGGTTTCTTTTTTCTGCTTGAACTTGCATCGCTGGCCGCTTTCGGCTATTGGGGCTTCCACGTGAATGCCGGGGTGGCGGCGAAAATCGCCATCGGCATCGGCGCCCCGCTCGTTGTCGCCATTGTCTGGGGGCTGTTCCTCGCTCCAAAGGCGTCATTTTCCATCGTCCCTATCCCTGCCCGCACTGCGCTCAAGCTCGTCGTATTTCTGCTGGCTTCCGCCGCTTTGTACGCAGCCGGGAGAAGCTCTCTCGCCATGGCCATGGCGGCTGCAGCGGTGGTGGAGACGGCTTTGGTGTATGTATTGAAGCTATGAACGTTGTTGCCGCATCCATGTGCGGCCGTTCATAGCTTCTTGGCGATCAGCCCTAATAAAAACACGAACAGTGCCGCCCCGGCAATGGCAGGAACGACGGGAAATCCGGCGATGACCGGCCCCCACGAGCCGAGCAGCAGCGTGCCGAGCCATGAACCGACGAAACCGGCGATCATCGCCCCGAGTATCCCGGCCGGCATGCTGAACTTCACGAGCGCCTCCCCGATGTATCCGATCACTATAGCGATAACGATGGAAATGATGACACTCAGCATCGCAAATTCACCTCTATCCTATCCCTATGAAGGCGAAGGACGAACGGTTCGGGCTTTCCGCCAACTATTGACAACCGCCGCGCAAAAGCGGTAGGCTAAATAAATCGAAGCAATCGGATAAAAGACCGGGACCCCTTCTCGTCAAGGAGTCCCGGTCTAACTCTTTATGTTCGACGACAAAGAAGAAGCGGATGTGACGCGCCATGCTGAAATCTGTTATTTTGACTTGCCTCGCCGCCTTGGCCGGCGTATTCGTTTTTACGCTCATTCATATGCCGATTCCGTGGCTGCTCGGGCCGATGATCGCTGTGCTGATCGGGAATAAATTGCTCAAGCTGCCGCTTGCCTGGCCCGGTTATATCCGGGACGTCGGCATTTTGCTCGTCGGCTACTCCATGGGGCTGTCGCTGACGAAGAGCGCGCTGGCGGAAGTCGTCCGCGAGCTTCCCTCCATGCTGCTTATGACGGTGCTGCTAATGACTCTTTGCACGGTCATCGCCATCGTGAGCTCCAAGCTGTCCGGCATCGATTTCCCGACGATGATGACGGCGAGCGTGCCCGGCGGACTGACGCAAATGATTACGCTCGCGGAAGAGTTTACGCATATCGACTTGACCGTCGTTACGTTTTTCCAGGTGATCCGGGTCATGATGATCGTCTTTTGCGTTCCGCTTCTGCTGTTCAGCCCGCTTCTCGGCGGGGAGCATGCGGCTGCCGCGGCGGCTCAGGCGGCGCATGCCCCGCAGCTGGCGTGGGGCGCGTTTTTGCTCAAGTTCGTCCTGTTTATGGCAATATGCGCTGCAAGCGCGTGGGCCGGCAAAAAAAATCAAGCTGCCGACCGCCTATATGCTCGGGCCGATGATCGCAACGGCTGTGGTTAATCTTTCCGGCTTTCACGGTCCCGCCCTCCCTACCCCGCTGCTTAACGCGTCGCAGTTCATGATCGGCAGCTATGTCGGGCTGCTGCTGCAGCCGGGGCAGCTGGAGCGCAAAGCCCGCACGATCACGCTGGCGTTCGGCGGCGGAGCCGTTCTTATCGCGGGCTCGCTATGGTTTAGCACCATCGTGAGCCGCATCCATTCCATTTCGCTGCCGACGAGCTTCCTGAGCCTGGCCCCCGGCGGCATGGATCAAATGGGTATTATGGCGCATGAGGTCGGGGGCTGACTTGTCCATCGTGTCGGGGATACCAGACTTTTCGGCTGCTGTTCATTTATTTCGTCGTCTCGGCGGCGCTGAAAGGGTTGTTCCGGTTTATGGCGCGGCGAAACATGCAGGCATGATCGGGCTTTGATTGGATCGCGGGCGTTGGTCGGGATTGGGACGGGGATTGGATCGAGGGCGTAGCCGGAGTCCGCACTTTGGGGTGAATCGCGGACGGGGATTGGATCTGGACAGAGATTGCATCTTGGGCGTGATTGAAGGCCGGATTGGATCGCGGGCTTGGTCGGGGTCAAAGTCGGGTTAGGGAACTATTGACTTGAGTATTATATTGTTGTCTAATTAGATATATATTAAATTAGAAGGTGACCTAATGCAGCTCGATAAAATCGTCGCATTCCACAAAGCGCTGTCCGATCCGATCCGGGTCAAAATGCTCGTGCTGCTCGCCCGCGGCGAGCTGAGCGGCCAGGAGCTTGCCGCCAGGCTCTACGTGGCGCCGCCGACGGTGACGCATCATGCCGCAAAGCTGCGGGAGGCAGCTTTGATTAAGGAGCGGCGCGAGCGGAATACGATTTATTTTGCGATTAACGAATATTTTATCCGGCAAAATTCGGCGGCTACGGTCAACTTGATTTTCGGCGCATGCCGGAGGAGGACGTTACGATGACAAGCGCGAACGAGCAGTTAAAGGAAGCGGTGCTCCGCAATTTTTTCACCAAGGATGGCAAGCTCAAACATCTTCCCGCACAGTACAAAAAGAAGCTGATCGTGCTCGAGCGGCTCGTATCCGGCCTTGAGCCGGGGAAGACGTATGCGGAAGCCGAGGTCAACGACTACATTCAGCGGTTTCATCCCGATTTTGCCACCATTCGCCGGGAGTTCATCATGCATCAGTACATGTTCCGCGAGCGGGAGCGGTACGAGGTCAATCCGCGCGAAATGTGGACCCGGTGGGAAGATGTCCGCTAGGGGGTTAGCGGAAATTTGTTCCGTTATCGTCCCATTTCCCCGGTATTTCCCAAAATTAGCGGAACGAGAGTACGTTATCTCCGTCTTTTACGCGAGAAGCACTCTTGTTCTGAACCGATAACGGAACACAGTTCCGTTAAGATTGATCCGGAGCCCCGCTTTCCGTGAATAGCGGAACTACGTTCCTTTATGGTGGCCAAGGAAAGTCGCGCGTGTGGACCACATGCTTTCCCACCTTCAACTAATCCGCCAGAACAAAAGAGGCCGCATCGCAGCCGAATAGCCGCGGTACAGCCTCTTTTTGATTCATCGCTTTATTTCTTCATACTTGTGTAAATATGAATGGCATCTCGCAGAAACGCTGCCGTTCCCGGCTGCTCCGCGTCATAGTGGGCCGTGAAGCGTTCGTCATCCACGTACATTTGGGCGAGACCCGCATGGCCTTCTTTGCTGTACTCGCTCCAGTAAAACATCAGCCACTGCTTATGCAATTCCGCCGCTTTCTGGGCCAGCTCGCCGGCAGGATCGCCGGTTTTGAACGCTTCGGCCAGCGTGCTCGTCATTTCCGCAACCAAACGCGCCGCTGCTTCATGCTGTTCCTGCGTCATGTTCATCAGTTTCTCGTTAGACTTGTCGACAACATCGTCGCCGTATTTCTCGCGGATTTCTTTCCCATACTTGTTCTCGTTGTCTTCCATCAGCTTCTGTTTGAAGCCTTCGAATTTTTCTTTATCGGTCATAGTGATTCTCCCTTCGTATAAGGCGATCGTTTTCTCCACGTTAGAGATCAGCAGATCCAACTGTTTTCGTTTGTCGAGAAGTTGCTCACGGTGTTCTTTCAGGGCGTCGGCTCCGTTGAAGGACGGGTCGGTGACGATTTGTTTGATCCGGTCCAGACTGACTCCCAGTTCCCGATAGAACAGGATTTGCTGCAGCCGGTCAACCTCTTTCTGACCATAGATCCGGTATCCGGACGAGTTGATTCTTGCCGGCTTAAGAATGCCAATCTCGTCATAGAACCGGAGCGTTCTGGTGCTGACTCCTGCGAGGCGGCCCAGCTTCTGCACCGTGTATTCCATGTTGCTCACCTCCCGACAACTTCATGCTACACCTTTACGTTACGTGAAGGTCAATCCTTATTTTCACGACATGAGCGTAAAATCGTTCGTTCGATTCGCGCCAAGCGCACAAAAGGCATGCCGCCGTATGGCTGCATGCCCCCATTCATTTAGCTCCGCCCGGCCTCAGCGGCTATCCCGTTACCCGGCTCACGATGTCCAGTACGCCCGTTCTCGTCAGCTTGCTGCCGCCGGACGCGATGACGCGAATCGTAGCGTGGGCTAGCGCCAGCGGGATGCTGCAAAACTCCAGTGCCGGCCCTTGCCCCAGCTCCGCGACATACGCATCGGCCAGCCGCAAATTTCGGTTCGTATATTCCAGCATCGCTTCCAGTCCCCATCCGTCGGGGAAGAAGTCGACGCCTCGTTCCAAATCCTCCGCTCTGTTGCGTATAATGTTGACCGCCTGCAGCCCTCTTCCAAAAGCGACCGCCTTGGCCATATCGGACTTCGTATCGTCGTGCCACAGCCACAGCTCGGACAGCATTTCGCCGACCATGCCGGCAACGCTGTACGTGTAGCGGTCCAAGTCGGCTTCCGTGCGGATGCTCCAGCCCGTCCCCACCCACTCTGCCATTTGCTCCGCCATCATCGCGATATAGCGGCGCACCGTCCCAGCGGCCGATTCCGGACACAGCAGCACCCACTCGTGGAGCCGCATCGTGACCGGAGGCAAGAGCGTCTCGTACGGAGACAGCACCTCCCGGATTTGCCGAATCGTATCCGAAGAACGGACCGCTTCCCCAAGCCGCTGCAGCAGCTCCGTTTTGGCTTCGTCCGCCAGCTCGGGATGATCCTCGATTTCGTCAATGGCCCGCATGCATAAATAGGCTGACGTCACCGCCTCCTTCAACCCGGATACCAAACGGCTGATCGGAATGTAAAACGTGCGGCTCGTCTGCTCCAACATCGTCATAGCTTCGTTCAGGATGGCGTCAGTAATGGGTAGTCCCTCCAGTAATTCGTGCTGCTTGCAGGCGCAGCATAGCTTCCCACCATCATACCATACGTTCGTTCGCGTTAGCCACTTTCCCGCACGTTCCCGCGGCCGGCCGCAAGCAAAAAAGCCCCGGTCCGCAAAGCAGACCGAGACCCCCTTACACCACCGCGCTAAGAACAAGAATAAAGATCAACCCCAGCACCGACAAAATCGTCTCCATCGCCGTCCACGATTTCAACGTCTGCGGCACGCTCATGTCGAAAAACTCCTTCACCATCCAGAACCCGGCATCGTTCACGTGCGACAGCACGAGCGATCCCGCTCCCGTCGCGAGCACGACAAGCTCGACGTTCGCCCCCGGATTTTGCGCCAAAATGGGGGCGACAATGCCCGCGGCCGTCGTCATGGCGACGGTGGCTGAACCTGTGGCGACGCGGATGAGCGCGGCGACAAACCAAGCGAACAAAATGATGTTCACATGAGCCTGGGTCGCAATCGCCGCAATCGCCCCGCCTACCCCGCTGTTAATGAGCACCTGCTTGAACGCCCCGCCGCCGCCGATGATCAAGATAATCGTAGCCGTCGGCGCCAAGCATTCGCTCGCAAAGCGCGATACCTCTTCCTTCGTAAACCCGCGCGCAAAGCCGAGCGTGAAAAAGGCAAAGACGACGGCAATCAGCAGCGCGATAACCTCGTTCCCGATAAACCCGGCGAACTGCGTAAAGCCGCTCTTCGCCTTCGGGTCAGCGATGCTCGCGATAGATCCGATCAGCATAAGCAGCACGGGCATCAAAATCGTCAGCAGCGTAATTCCGAAGCCGGGCAGATCGCGGCGCTCCTTCATCGTAAACTGCTCGGCGAGCTTCTCCGGCGGTTCGACCCGGATGCGTTTGCCGATATATTTGCCGAATAGCGGACCCGCCACGATGGCAGTCGGCAGTCCGACGATCAGGGAGTACAAAATCGTCGTGCCAAGGTCCGCCTTGTAGGCGTCGATGGCGATCATCGGTGCCGGATGGGGCGGGACGAGCCCGTGCACGGTAGACAGTCCGGCCAGGATCGGGATGCCGATTTGCAGCAGCGACATCTTCGTTTTCCGCGCGACGACGAACACGATCGGAATGAGCAGAATGACGCCGACCTCGAAGAACACGGGGATTCCCACGATGAAGCCGACGAGCATCATCGCCCAATGCACGCGCTTCTCCCCGAACCTGTCCACGAGCGTCGTCGCGATCCGCTCGGCACCGCCCGATTCCGCCATCATTTTGCCCAGCATGGTGCCAAGCCCGATGACGATCGCGATCGTTGCGAGCGTGCCGCCGAGGCCGCCGGTTACCGCTTTGATGATGTCCGCCGGCTTCATGCCTGCCAGAAAGCCGAGCAGCAGCGAGGACAAGAGCAGCGTTACGAACGGGTTCCATTTGAACCTGGCGATCAGAACGACAAGAAACACGATGGCGACGAGCGCCCAAACGATCAATGTTACATTGTGGCTGAGTCCGAACAAACTGCTCATAACAACCGCCTCCTGTAGCCGCAGCCAATATTCATCTGCGTTAGCTTTTCCATTATTCGGGAGCGTTATGAGCATTCAACTGAAGAAAAAGAATTCAATGCTGTTGTTTCGGCTTCGCATACAAATAGTCCAGCAACAGAACAGAAAAGTACATCCAGACAATCGTCACAGTCGAGAAAATCAAATACCACCATTCATCTTTAAACCAGAGCAAGTTCCATTTTTTATAGGCCAAATAATTAACGCCATGAAGAGCGATGATGACCGCAGCCTTCCAGCGCCACGTCAGTTTCAAAAAATAAATCAGCATCATGGGAATGGATACGGCGATAAAATACCAGGTTGAAATCAGAATCCGATAAATGACCGGATCGGGAAAAGCGGATGCGATGTAATTCTGATACCCTGACAGCGAAAATACCCATAGAATCGTAAGGACGAACATGGGAAACAAGCCGGTAAAGATGTTCAAATAATGCGCAAACGGCTTAGGACCTTTCAGCAGCGCTGCATAATAGGTTTTCGCGCCCCAGAAAAACGCAATCAGCGCTATCGGAGTCATCCAGGTCCGGTACCAGTTATGGCTATAAACGCCTAAAGCCAAAAACAGGTTTTCGATTAGTGCGTAAATGACGGACAACGTCAAAATCCAGAAAAATTTCAAACGGAATACGGCGACGAGAAGTGCGGTTGCCGAGACGGATAGTTGCGAAAAGACTTTTCCCAGCAGGTTATCGTCGAAAGGCTGGGTCTGAATGATTTTCGGCGCGTAGTCGTAGGCTCTCGTCAGCAAAAAGACGACGGTTTCAAAAAAAAGAACCTCCATTCCGCATAATGTCAAATAAAACGCAAAGGCAAATTTGCGTCTTTTGGTTCTGACAAGAATGAAGGTCATTTCGAGTATGGTTACAGCGTCCAGCACCAAATACCAAATCGTATTCGACCAAAAGTAATTCATATATGGATGCCCTCGCATCGTCCATACTCCATCGCTGCGCGGATACCAGCGTGCCGGAGGATTTTGGCAATGATTCTCAGCGATCATCTTCCATTATTTCCGGGCGGCAGTGCTTTATTCGAACGAAGTGCGAATCAGAGTGCGGCAGCTCCGATAATTCTGAATCGGTGTACAAAAAGACCGCCCCCGCAAAAAGCGAGAGGCGGTCTGCATTGTGCCAATTAATTTGTACTATCCCGCGACGGCGCGCACGCGTCGCCATCGCAAACACCTGCCGACGCAGAGCCGTCCGGCGCTTCGTTCAGCACGGTCAGCGGCTGCGACTCCTGCCACGCTTGCTGCAGGGCGTTCAGAAACATGTCGCTGGACTGAGCCCCGGAGACGGCGTACTTGCGGTTCAGCACGAAGAACGGCACGCCTCTGGCGCCAAGCCGGGCGGCCTCATCTTCGTCCGCGCGCACGGCGTCGGCATAATCGCCGCCGGCCAGCATGCGCGCCGTCTCGGCCCGGTCAAGGCCGGCTTCGGCAGCCAATTCGGCGAGCGTATCGCGATCGCCGATATGCACAGAATCGGTAAAGTAGGCTTGAAACAGCCGTTCGACAACAGGCTGCATCAAGCCGCGGCTCGCGGCAAAATGGGCCAGCCGGTGCGCATCGAACGTATTCGTCAAAATCGCCGTATCGAACCGGAACGTAAGGCCCGCCTCCTCCGCCTGAGCTGCCACATTGGCGTTCATGGCGATCGCCTGCTGGCGGCTCATGCCGTATTTCGCGGCCAGCATAGCGTGCACGTCATGGCCTACGTCGCGCGGCGAATTCGGGTCGAGCTCAAAGCTGCGGAACACGACCTCCACTTCGTCTTTATGGGCAAAACGCTGCAGCGCCGCCTCGAACCGGCGCTTGCCGATGTAGCAAAACGGGCACACAAAATCGGACCAAACTTCGACTCTCACTCGTCACACCTCCTTGGCGTTGAACTAGCAGTGTTAGGTTGCTTCAATTGCTCGACGCCATTCCTCCGGCTAAACGCCTTGGCGTTTAGCCGGCAAAGTTACGTTGCTTCAATTGCTCGACGCCGTTCCTCCTGCTAAACGCCTTGATCGCTCGGCTCATTGCGCAAGCTGGCCACGGGCGCCGCTCTGCTCGAGGCGCTTGGAATATGAGCCGTACGCTTTCCACACCTTGTAATTCAGCTTCCCGTAAAAGTCGACCAGCGTCGTCCAGTCGATGACAATACGGCGAATTCCGCGCTGCCGCAAAAAATGCACCCCCGCCTGCACGACGGCAAGTCCGTACCCGCGGCCCCGGAACGCGGCGTCGACGCCGAGCGGTCCGATGCCGCCAAGCTCTTCTTGAAACAAGGGAGCCCAGTATACGTTCTGTGCGATGAGCGGGGAACGGCTGTCGTTGATGCGGCAAAAGCCGACGATGCGGCCTTCCTGCTCCAGCACGACGAACTCCCGTCCGGTTCCGCCGCATTCGAAATAGCACAAGGCTTCGTATTCCCAGCGGCCTGGAAAGCAGCGGCGAAGAAACGCCAGCAGCTCGTCTTTCTCGTGCGCTTCGAGCATCCGCACCCGCGCCCCTCCTTCGAGCGCGGGGAGCTCTTCCGCAGCGCCGGTGCCGCCGTCATACACCGCCAGCAAGTCGTTTTCGACGCGCTGATCGTCCTGGTAGCCTTTGGCGCCGAACCAGCGGCGAGCCGCTTCGTCCTCCTGCGGGATCCCGGGGAAATAGTGCCACGGATCTTTGCCAAGCAGAATGGTTTCCGCACCGCATGCGGCGAGCGCCCGTTCCGCGCGGCTCAGCAGCTCGCTTCCGATGCCTCGGCCGCGATATTCGCGGGCGACGAGCAGCACTTGGATCCAGCCGGCTCCAGCCCTCAAGACGAACTCTCGCTGCTCTCGCCAAATTTTCGCGACGACGAAGCCGACGACCTGATCCGTCGCCTCGTCAACGGCCAGCCAAGATCCTTCCGGCAACACGTTCGCATCGCGAAAGCTGTTTTGCTTCAGCAGCTCCTCGCGCATCGGAAATCGTTCGCCCAGTTCCCGGTTCCAGAGCTCGCACATTTGCGGCAACCGGTCTTCCGTCAGCGGCACATAGTTCATTTGATCGCCCTCCCTCGTACTTTTTCAAGGATATCCGGCTTACGCCATCCATTTGGACATGCTCGTTTACCCCAGCGGTATCCGTTCAAGCATAGGCGCAGCTTATACTTGCTGGATGGAGCAAGCTAGAACATGGATCGGATCAAATTGTGCAGCCGTGGCCGCAGCCGCAAAATGTGGTCGGTCCGGCCGAAATGGACCCGGTTCGTCAGCAGAATGATTTGCAAATCAACCTCGGGATCGAGCCACAGGCTCGTTCCGGTGAATCCGGTATGCCCGAACGAACGGCTCGACAGCAGATCGCCGCCGGACGATATGTCGGCCGGATTTTTCAATAACCAGCCAAGGCCGCGATATTCGCGGTCGTAAGGCGTAAAATTTCGGGTGGACAGCGCCACGGTCGCCTCGGAGAACAGTTTTCTGCCCCGGTATACGCCACCCTGCCGGAACACGGAGACAAAGTTCGCCAAATCGGCAGCCGTGGAAAAAAGTCCGGCATGCCCGCTCACGCCGCCGAGCCGCTCGGCCTTCTCGTCGTGCACGATGCCGAGCTTGTAGCCGCCCAGTTCCTCGCTATATTCGGTTGCCGCATAGCGTTCCGGTTCGAACGACGGGCAAAATCCGGTATCGTTCATATCCAGCGGCTCAAATATTTCGCGCTTCACAAAGGCGTCGAACGGTTCCCCGGTCACTGTCTCGATAATGCAGTACAGCAAAATCATGCCGAGGTCGCTGTAGACGACCTTCTCCCCCGGCGGACGAAGCGGCTGACTGCCGATCACGCGCGCCAGCAGCTCTTCGCGGGAGAGCTTCAGCACCGCCTTTTTGTCGGTCAAGTCCGCCGCCAGCCCGGACGTATGCGTCAGGAGATGGAGGATGCGGATCGGTTCCCCTTGACCTTGGCGGAAATCGGGCAGGAAAGCGTCGACCGTATCCGATAAAGCGATTTTGCCCTGCTCCAGAAGCTTCAGCGCTGCCGGCAGCGCGGCTACTACTTTCGTTAATGAAGCGAGATCGAAGACAGTGTCCACGTTCATCGGCGAAACTTGCGGATGCACCGTGCGGTTCCCGTAAGCCTTGTGCAGCAGCACGCCGCCCTTATGCGCAATATGCAGCACGGCGCCGGGGATGTGGCCCGCGGCAATTTCACGTTCCAGAAACAAATCGACGGCGCGGAAATCGGCTGCGAACGTCATGGATACATACCCCCTCGGGTTCGGCTCCTCGTAATCGTTGTACGGTTCGATTATACGTTTCGCCAAAGGAGGGAGCAAATGATTTTTGCGATGGTTCCGCCCTAGACAACGTTCATGGAGATCATTTGCTCATCGAGCCGTTTGTGCCGCTCCATCGCTTTTGCGTATATAGCGTGGGCTTCGGCGTCAGGATTGACGACCGCGGTAATCGGGCTTTCCAGAGCGCCGATTGAAGCGATGCAGCCAAGCTCCTCCAGCGCAAGGATGGCTGCGCCGCGCAGCGAACCTTCGCTTACGCCGGAAAGCATAATTTCCTCCCCGAGACAATCGGCGACAATTTGCGGCCAGGCCGACGACTGCAGGAAAGCCGCTCCGGTCGCCACGACGCGGCGCTGCCCCGGTCTTGCCGCATCGAGGCGGCGCTTCAACAGGGCGAAACGGATGGCGACGCTTTCGAGCACGGCCCGGTACATGTCGAGCGGCGAAGTCGCTGCCGTAATGCCGGCGAACACCGCTGTACGGCCGTCAATCCAGTCCGGACTGCGCGCCCCGAGAAAGAACGGAAGCACGGTCAAGCCGTGCCCGTCCGGCGGCATGGCGACTACGTTCGCTTCGATCTCGGCCGGGGCGCCGAGCAGCAGCGACTTCCTGGCCCATGCGACCGCGTTCCCCCCTTCCGACAGCGCCATTCCGCCGGCGAACCGCCGCCGGTCGACACGGTAGCACCACTGCCCGGGATCGGCGATCGCGGCTTTCCCGGCTTCCCACACGATGCGCATCGAGCCGCTGGTGCCGAGCATGAAGGCCATTCGGCCGTCGTCCGCACAGCCTGCGCCGATGTTCGAGCATGCGCCGTCGCCTTTGGCGGGAAACCACGGCACGTCCCGCAACTGCGGCCATCTCTCTGCATACTCGGCTCGTAACCCATGACACGGAGCGTCGGAAACGTCCGGAAGAGCGGCCGGATCGAGCTTCGCCGCACGAATCGCCCGCTCGCTCCAGATCAGCCGGCCGATGTCGAACAGGCCGGTCCCCGATGCCATCGACGTCGAAGCGGTTACCGTTCCGAACAGCCGGAAATACATATAATCTGCGGCCGAGAGCCAGAAGCGGGTCGCTGCGTAAGCCGCCGGTTCGGCCTCGGCGAGCCAGAGCAGTCGCGCCGGCCAGAAGCTCGAATGAACCGGACACCCGGTTTCGCGATGCAGCTGCCCGGCATCCGGTGCGCTCCGCAACCGCGCCGCATGTGTGGCCGAGCGGCGATCGGCCCAAGTGAAGATCGGCGTTGTCGGCCGCATGTTTTGATCGACGCCGAGCATGCTATGCCAAACATACTGAGCGCCACTCCGGCTATAGCGCTATCGTCCGGCAAAGCTCGGACCGTCTCGTCGATCACTTCGGCGACATGGTCGATTAAAGCGTAAGGATCGACCGCAGCTTTGCCGCTCGAGTCGACGTCAAGCTTATAGGTTCGCTGCGCAAGAGGCCCGAGCTGGTTGGCGCGCGTGTCAAACAGCGCTGCGCGCACCGACGAAGAGCCAACGTCTATCGCTAGAACGAGCGAAGGCTGTTTCATGCTGCAGCCTCCTTCATTGCAAGTTGGCGTGACGCTCGTCAAGCTCCCGGTCTTCGACGCGCAAGCTCCGCTGGACTTGCCATGCAATCGCATCGCCTATGAGCAGCAAAGATTGCTCGAACAGGGAGCCGGCATGCTGTAAAGTAGCTACAGCCGTACGCGCGGGAATAGTCACGAGAATGTCGCTAAGCCCTGGATTAACAGCGACGGCCGAGACGAGAGCAACTTTCGCGCCCGTACGCCGCGCGACGTCCATATGGGTCAATGTAGCCTGGGTTTTCGCCGACGCCGATACGGCGACAAGCAGATCGCCTTGCCCGATCGAAGGCGCACTGGTCTCACCGGCCACGTACACCGTCAGTCCGATATGCATAAGCCGAATCGCTATGGCCCGGACCATCAAACCGGAACGGCCTTGGCCGCTGAAAAATACCCGCTTGGCGGCGATGAGCGCCTCGGTCAAAGCCTGAAGCTCAGCCGGGTCGACGGCATCGGCAATGTCCCGGAGCTCGCTGAGAATGACGGACAGACGTTCCTGACTCGGAGTGCGATCGTAGGTGCTCATTTGCTCCCGCCTTCCGACTTCAGCACGGCGTGGCCGCCGATCACTCCCCGGAGCGCGGCGATGCTCTTCATCGTCGGGGAATCGTCCTGCTGCGATCTGAACCGCGCTTGCAGCGCTGCGGAAATCGTCGGAGTCGGGACGCGCAGGCGGATCGCCTCCTCGACGGTCCAGCGTCCCATACCCGAATCAGCGGCATAACCTCGGATGCTCTCCAAGGCCGGATCCGGCCGGAGGGCCTCGATCAGCTTTTCGAGCAGATGCGAGCGAATGGAACAGCCGGCCTGCCACGCTTCGAGCGTAGCGAGAACATCGACGTCGATATCCGAAGCCGCCAAAAGCTCATAGCCTTCGCCATAAGCTTGCATGATGGCGTATTCCACGCCGTTGTGAACGGCCTTGGCAAAATGTCCGGCGCCGCTGCGGCCCACATGCGCGCAACCGCCCTTCGCCGCCAGCGCATCGAAAATCGGCTTCAGCCGTTCGAAATCGGACGGATCGGAGCCGACCAGCAGCCCGCATCCGTTTTGGGCTCCTTGTACCCCGCCGCTGACCCCGACATCGACTAAAGTGATGCCCTGCTCGCGCAGCTCGGCGGCCCGGCGCAAAGTGTCGCGAAAATCCGAATTTCCGCCGTCGATGACCAAATCGCCAGCGCCTAGCGCCGCCTTCAACTCAGTGACGGCGGCTTCCGTCGGTGCGCCGGGAGGCGTCATTATCCAAACAACGCGGGGGGCTTCAAGCGCTTCCGCCAGCTCCGTGATGGATCCGGCCACCTCAAGTCCACGTTCTCCCGCGGCCGTTAACGCAGCCTGATTCGCGTCGAAACCGACGACCCGGTGTCCGGCGGCATGTAGCCGGCCTGCCATCGCGCCGCCCATCTTCCCTAGTCCGATAAATCCGATGTTCATGCTCCCGCTCCTCGCTTATCTGAATATCAGAACCTTTCATTCTCAGCTTACTTGAATGGGAGCTTTTGTATATAACGCAGGTTTAGCTTTTATAACAGCGCGTAAAGGGATTTAATACAGGAGCAGCAAAATAACGAGAAGGATGAGGAACGCCGACATCAAGGCGAGCCCCGCGGCGGCAAACCAGATGATCGCGGACGGCGATTCGAACGACTCTTCGTTGATTCGCTTTTGTTTGGTTTTGTACCCGGCCGCCGCCATCGCGATGACGACGCCCCCGACGAGCACGGCCCCGATGCCGACAATTGCGGCCAGCGTATGGCCGATATGTTCGTACGTCGTCGTGCGAAACACGACCCCCGCCGCCAAAAACCCGAGCCCGATAATCGTGATGGCCGTTCGTACCCACGCCAGAAAAGTCCGCTCGTTGGCAAGGTGCTGCTGCACGTATTTAAAATCCGTCCGTTTTCGTTCCATCCCAAACAACCTTTCTTGCGTTAAACTCATTGCTATCTTTGCCCTGCTGCCGCGGCGTCATCCCGCGCTGCTTACTTATGAAAACTTCTATCGAAGTATTTTCGGATAAAACTCGCATCGTAAGCCGGGAAGTTTTCATGATGTAAGCAATGCATTTCGGGGCTTCTTTGCTTTAAAGAACTCAAACATTCCTTATGACGCTGTTTAAAAACATCGCTGCTTAGCGGGAACGTTCCGAACTTCGCATCTTTATCTTTTTAGCAGCGTAGATTCATGGTTCACCGATCGTGCTGCTCTAGTCGCCCGACTTTCTGCTGCTACAGGAAATCCTCCCTTTAATATGGCCAGAATCTCCAATGAAGGCGTAGTTAGCGGGAAAACCTCCAGTAAAATCGGCTGTATGTCCTTGCTTTGGGGGAATTCGTCGGAATTAGCGGCGGGTTTTCCCTGTAGTTGGATAAAATCGCTTCAATCAGCATCACTAACAGGAGGGATTCCAGTTAAGCCTCGATCATGTGTTTCATGTTATAGCTAGCGCGATGGCGGCGGCCGGGATGGTCGTCGGGAAACACTCCTATCGGAGGTTCTTCGATGATGAGCGGCCTCCGAGTTTCTTTCTTCCGATGAGGGCCAAGAGCCTGGCAAGACGCAAACGGAGCAATAGCGACCGTGATTCTTAAATTGAAGAATATGAAGGCGCAAACGAAGCAACAGCGACCAGATTCTCTAATCAAAGAATCTGGAGACGCTGTTAGGGGGCGTTTTAAAGAAACCAGGCCAATAAAGACCTCAGAGTCGCTGATACCGTCGTTTGGTCTTACTGCAGAGCACAGTCGTTCGCTATTTGCCGCTTTTTCTTTTTTGGGCGTTAATAGCGTATGAGGATGCGCAATTTAACGAATTTGTTCCCTACAGAGCCAGCGAATGTCATTCGACCACCGTGCTACGAGCTAGTGGGCGCCGTCCAATATTCTTGCTGCGAGCCGGCGTGTATCGTTCAAATCACCGTGCTACGAGCCAACAGGTACCCTTCAAAATCCTTGCTCCGAGCCAGCGGGTACCTTCCAACATCCTTGCTGCGAGCGAACAGGCACCGTCCAACATCCTTGCTCCGAGCCAACGGGCGCCATCCAATATTCTTGTAGCGAGCCGGCGTGTATCGTTCAATCACTCGGCTGCGGCCAACAGGTACCCTTCAACATCCTTGCTCCGAGCCAGCTGATACCCTTCACCCCCTTGCTGCGAGCCAACGGTTTCGATCAGTCACCCTCCTCGCCGCAAAGCAACGCCGCCCCGCCCCTCTCTCCCGCAATGCTCAATACCGGGAGCAGAAACTGTGATAAACCAGGGTTACCGCGCAAGCGGCCATCCATGCTGCAAAATGACCCGGCAGCTCTGACATGCGGAGCTGCCGGGTCATTTTGTCATACCGGTATTCAAGCACGACATCAACGTCATAATGCGGTTCCACGATCACGCAACTTTTCAGTTACTTATAGTTGACAAGCAACCCCAGAGTTGCTTATACTCGATATATGAATTGGGATAAAGACGCTATATTCAAAGCACTCGGCGACTCGACTCGGCGGCTTATATTAGACGAACTATCCGAACGCAGCGAGATGACATTGTATGAACTTACGGTACGTCTCATTATGAAGCACGACCTTACCATTTCTCGACAGGCGATAGCTAAACATCTTTCTGCATTGGAAGATGCAGGGCTAGTAAAATCAGAAAAAAAGGGAAAATATCGAGTGCTTATTTTCAACAACGAACCGCTTAAAAATTTGCTGAAAGGATGGATAGAGTAATTTTAATGAAAACCTTCTGACGAATGTATGGGTTTTTCTGATTAGAGCCAGATTGTTAGCAGAACACCAACGCCGCAAATATCAAAGGAGGGAAGACATGATGAAAATCATTGTTGCCAGTATATTCGTTCAAGATCAAGACAAGGCATTGGAGTTTTATACGGAAACGCTCGGCTTTGTAAAAAAGCATGACGTTCCCGTCGGAGAATTCAGGTGGATAACGCTTGTTTCTCCCGATGAGCAGGACGGTACCGAGCTTTTACTCGAACCGAATGACCATCCTGCCGCCAAAGAGTATCAAAAGAAAATATTTGCCGATGGCATCCCAGCAACAATGTTTGGCGTTGCAGATATTAATAAAGAGTACAAACGATTATTGGAAACCGGCGTGAATTTTACTATGGAGCCGACAAAAATGGGCGAGCTCACAATAGCTGTCTTCGACGATACATGCGGCAACCTTATTCAGATTGTGCAGAAGTAACTTGATGACGAAATTTCGGTGCTTAAAAGAAAAAAGGAGTTGAAGCAACCGATATTTCAGATGATGGCCATGGCAGGTTTTGAATTTAACAAGCTACACACCAAGGCGATATAAGTTGTTTAAAGTAATGGAAGACGATAGCTCAGAATGAAACGCCTGATGTTTGGGCGTTTTTTCTATTGCTCAGAACTCAACAACCAATGATAACTTGGCCAAAAAAATAAAACTCCCGCCGGCCTGCAGTGCCGGTAGGAGTTTGCCTCGTTTCAACTTTGTTTCGCTTGCTTTTTTGCCGCGTAGGCGGCTTTGATTTCCTCGCGAAGCTGCGCGTTCGTCTTGCCGTCGGTGTTAATGTGCAGCTTGGCGGCGATTTTGTGCAGCCTGGCTGTCGCTTTCGCCTGCAACGCTTGCTTGATCGCGTCGCGAAGCTGCTGATTCGTTTTTCCCGCGGTATCGATGCCGAGCTGCGCCGCTCTCTTTTGCAGCTGCGCCGTTATTTTTTGCTGTTGCGCCGCTTTTTTCTGCTGCAGCGCCGCGTGAATTTCTTTCTTTAGCTCGCTTACGGTCTTGCCGTCTATGGCGATGCCGAGCTTTTGCGCCCGCCCCTGCCAATACTTCAGCTGCGCGGCTTGCTTCTCTTGCTTGGCTGATCTGCTGGCGGCAGCCGGGGAGCCGTGCGTCCCCGCCGCATAAGCCGGTACGGCGGCAAACAGCATGGCGGCAGCGGCAAGTCCGCCGATCCATTTTTTGTTCATGTGCTTCTCCACCTTTTGGCGATATTGGGCGCTTCCACCCTGCATGGACATCGTAATGCGCACTTGTTGCAAAAATATTTCAGCTCGAAGGCAGCGTCACGCGAAAACAAGTGCCCTCTCCGATTTCCGACTCCACCGAAATGGTCCCGCCATGCGCTTCGACGATATATTTGGCGATCGTGAGACCGAGGCCCGCGCCCTGCGTATGCCGGCTCGAATCGGCTTTGTACAGGCGGTCGAACAGCTTGTCCGCTACGTCTGCGGGAACGCCCGGCCCGTTGTCGCAGACGGCGATGTGCCACGCGTCCGCACGATCCGCGAGCGTCACGCAAACCTTCGTCCCGGGCGGATTGTGCTTGACGGCGTTGTCCAGCAAATTGAGCAGCACTTGGCGAATCCGGTCCGGATCGACATCCGCGAACGCGCCGCCCGCAACATCCGTGCGCACCTCCATCGTTTTCTCGTCGAACCTGGAGCGCATTTGCTGAACCGTCTCGCGGACTAAGGCGGCAAGATCGGTCCGCTCCTTGTTCAGCTGGACGTGGCTTTCCTCGAAGGCGGACAGCTGCAGAAGATCCTCGATCAGCTGGCTCATCCGGCGCGTTTCCTTCAAGGCGATCTGCGTGAATTCCCGCTCTTCTTCCTCCGACAAAATGCCGTCAGCCAGCCCTTGCAACGAAGCGCGAACGGTCGTCAAAGGGGTTCTAAGCTCGTGGGAAATTTCCGAGATGAACTGTCTCCGGCTTGTTTCGACCCGCTCCAGCTTCTCCGCCATGCCGTTAAACGAGCTCGCCAGATCGCCCAATTCGTCATTCTCCTTATACAACACGCGCTCGCTGAAATTGCCTTCCGCAATGGAGGCCGCCGCCTGCCTCATATCCTTGAACGGACGAACGAACCGCCGGGATACGAAAAAAAGAATGAAGCCAACCGGCACCGTAATACCGAGCGAGACGAGCACCAGGATGCGGTCGATCCGTCCGGTCAAACTCTGAATGTTGCTGACGGGCGTATACACGAACGCCGCTGCCTCAATTACCTTCCCGTACCGGAGCGGAAATCCGACGATGAGCATCCGTTCCTCGTCGTTTTCCTGGAACGGGGCGATCAGGTTCATCTCGCGGCCGTCCTGCACTTGCTTGACCCAGCGGTTGATCGCCGGCTGCTCGCCGAAATTGAGCAGATCGCCTTTCATATAATTCATTTTTTGCCGATGATGCTAACCCGTACGTCCGCGGCATTTTCCAGACCCTTCAGTTCCTTGGTCAGCTCCTGGGACGAGTACGCTCCTTGGCGGTATAGCCGGAACGTCTCATCCACGTGCGCGGCGTAATTTTCCAAAATTCGCCTGTTTTGCTGGTAGACGTCCCGTTCCAGGAAATACCCGATCAGCAGCGACACGCTGGCGACCGTCACGATCAGGAGTGCCAAGTACACCGTCAGCCATTTGCGGAAAACGGTGTTCACGGGGAAGCCACCTCGAATTTATAACCGAGCCCCCATACGGTGATAATTTGCCAGCCTTGCGAGGCATCGCCCAATTTGGCGCGCAGCCGGCGTATGTTGACGTCCACGACGCGGTCTTCCCCTTCGTAATCCGGTCCCCAAATTAAAGCGATCAAATCTTCGCGGGTAAAGATGCGGTTGGCATGCTGTACGAAAATAAGCAGCATCTCGTATTCTTTACGGTTCAGCGCAACGGGAAGGCCGCCTACGAACACGGTGCCGGCCGACGTTCGGACTTCCAGGTTGCCGAAGCTGTAAACTTTGTCCGCCGCCGCTTTTTGCGGCAGTGCGGTATGCCTCATGCGGCGCAGGACGGTATCGACGCGGACAACCAGTTCGTTCGGATCGAACGGCTTGACCATATAATCGTCCGCGCCCAGCTGAAGACCCTCGATCCGGTCCTGGACTTCCCCTCTCGCGGTCAGCATAATGATCGGCACGTCGGAGGTGCGCCTGATCGTTCTGCATACGTTCCAGCCGTCCATGCCGGGCAGCATCACATCCAGCACAATGAGGTTGTAGCGCTCCTTCTCCGCTAAGGCGCAGGCCGCCATTCCGTCTGAAGCCGTATCCACTTTATAGCCCTTTTTCTCCAAATAGAGCTTGGTGATGCGCACAATATTCGGGTCGTCATCCACTACGAGCAGCTTGTCCACGATACCCCCTCCTGCCACTATTATAGCTTACTCACCGCTGCAAATCGTCTAAAAGAAACGCAATATCGTTATTGTGGATATGAATGAGCCGGTTCGCGCCAAGCGCTCTATACGTGAGCCGCGAATACTCCCTCCGGGTTACGACGTAGATGTTCTTGTCCGTCCAAGGCCGGCAAATTTGCAAATAACGGCAGCTCAAGTTGAAGCTGTCCTCGAACAAATAAATGTCCCCTATCGGAACTGCCGGCGGCGTCCAGCTTTTCTCATCCGCCGTGTCGACCGTAATGATACGGCTCACGCCCATCGCTTCCAAACGCGTTTTTCCGGAATTGTTGTTGACGAGCGCGTAGTAATCGATTCCTTTGCGCCTGAGCTCGGCAATGAATTGCAGCCCGGCTTGATTCGGAGCGGATACTAACATGTACGGCCGGTTTCGCGCAGCTTCGTTATCGGACATCGTTTCTCCTCCTTGTGGAGACAACAAAAAGAAGCTGTCCGAAGAGGAACTCTTCTCGCAGCTTCCATGCACACAGTGAAACACAGTGTTACATATACGATGTTGTTGCCTCTCCAGTATGACGCTTACGAGGTTAGCTGCCGGATTCGGACGTGAGAGTCGCCCTACCCGGCCGTTACCGGCCGGGATTCACCCCTGGAGCCGAAGCGATGGACGCCGCAGCCCTTTGGTTCCCCCGTTCCCGCCGCGAAGCGGGACTCAGCGAATTCAATCTTATCCTGTATATTACGCCCCTGCAGCCGGTTTGTAAAGCGCCGCCAGCTGGCGCACAGGCCTGTCTTTCGGCGTTTATACCGGCTCGTTCGCCGGCCGCGGCACTTTTCTGCCGAACGACATCCAATACAGGAGCGCGCTCGCCACGACGACCACGCACAGGAACAGAATGAGATTGCCGTACAAGTAAGCGCGCGCTTCCGACAGGAGAGGGTGAAGCGGGAAGGCGAACAGCCGCTGTTCCAACGCTTTGGCGACCAATGCCGTCACAACCGCCCCCGAAATCGTCGAGGTCATATTAAAGAACCCCATGCCGACGCCGATTTGGTGGGAAGGCAATATTTGCGTTACGCTTTCCGTCAATGCCGTCTGCACGAACGAAAATCCGATGTACATCATGATCAGGGCGACCCCGATATACCATACCCACATGCCTATTGATGATGATTGCACCAACAAGCTAAGCGAGATCAAGGCCAATCCCAGATACACGACAAAATGGCTGCCGCGCTTCACCGTCATATTGCCGGCCACTCTGCCGAAGATGACCGCGCTGATCGCTCCGGGGAACATGACGAGCCCGATATTTTCCGTAGACAAGCCGTACATTTTGCTCAACATGAGCGGGATTACAAACATGACGGACATGACGGTGCCGAAAATGAGAAAACCGATGATGAGCCCGGTACGGTACAGCGGGTTGGAGAACAGGCCCGGATCGACGAACGGCTCCTTCGCGCTGCGGATTCTCACGATAAACAGAAGGAGAGCCGCGAAGGCGGCGAGCAAATAAATCCAGCTCCCTTCCGTCGTAAACAAGACAACCAATGACACGACAACACCCAGCAGCACTGTCCCGATCAAATCAAGATTGCCCGCCTTGCGCTCCTCGTTCGGCAAATACTTTCGAAAAAAAGGAACGGCTACAAGCACGGGTAGCGGAATGAGAAACAAATATGCCCAGTGCAGCGAGCCCGCGACATATCCGCCGAACACGGGGCCGATTCCGACCGCGAACGAAGCAGTCGACGTGATGACGCCAAACATTTTCCCCCGCTCTTCCGCCGTAAAAAAGCGGGCGACCATAACGAAGACAAGCGCCGGGATGGCGGAACCGCCGACTCCTTGCAACGCCCTGGCTACTATGACGGCGGGGTACCACGCTTGCAAAACGAAGCCGAGTGCAGATCCCAGGCTGTAAAGGACGATGCCGATCGTGATCAGCTTCCTGACAGCATATATGTCGGAAAGCTTGCCGAACACGACCATGCCGATGCCGAAAAGGATAAAAAAGATGGTCACGACCCAGCTTACGCCGGAGGCGTCAAGCCCGAACTGTTGGGCAATGCTCGGCGTGGATACGTTGAACACCGATTCGTTCAACACGGCAAAAAAGATGACATAGTAAATCCACAGCACGCTTTTCTTGATGCCGGGACTTCCCGCTACAGGATTGGCATTACTCTCCACAATGTTCATTTCTCTATGCTTCCTTCCTCTTTGTTTTGTTCACCTCCCGATTATAGCATGCACCATATGCGGCGATTTCTCATCGATTGCTATGTTGCCTTCCTTTACATGTCACGTTTCGGCGCCAATTCGATCGCCTGCTTCAGCGCCTCCTTGATGCTCTGCTCGTCGGCAATCCCTTTGCCGGCAATATCGAACGCCGTTCCGTGATCGACGCTGGTGCGAATGATCGGCAAACCTACGGTGATATTGACCCCCGCTTCCAGCCCGAGCACTTTGACGGGACCGTGCCCTTGATCGTGATACATGGCGACCACAATATCGAAGTCTCCTCGTGTCGTACGGAAAAAGAGTGTATCGGCCGGAAGAGGTCCCTGAACCTGCATGCCTTCTTGCTTGGCACGCTCTACTGCCGGGACGATTTTCTCCTCCTCTTCCCCGTATCCGAACAAGCCGTTTTCTCCCGCATGCGGGTTTATGCCGCACACGGCAATTCGCGGGTTCGCATAGCCCGCCTTTTGCAGCGTTTCATGAGCCATGCGGATCACGTTGTATACGCGCTGCGGGTTAATCATACTGACAGCGTCGATAATGCCTACGTGAGTGGTCACATGAATGACCTTCAGCTTAGGCGCCGAGAGCATCATGGCAAAATCTTTCGTTCCTGTCAGTTCAGCCAAAATTTCGGTATGGCCGGGATAAATATGGCCCCCTTTATGCAGAGCCTCTTTGTTCAAGGGCGCCGTGCAAATGGCATCGATCTGCCCTTCATTCGCCAGCTCGATCGCTTGCTTCAAGTACATGAAAGCCGCGTGTCCCGCTTCGGCCGACACTTGGCCGAACGGGAGATCGGCGGGGAGCAGCTTCAGATCCAAACAGTCGACGGTGCCAAACTCATACTTCGCCTCCGTCAAGGACGATATCGAGCGAACCTGCAATTCGCTGCGGACTACGCGTCCGGCCCGCTCCAATATTAGCGCATCGCCTATGACGAAAGGACGGCAGCCATCGTAGACAGACTTATCCCCGAGCGCCTTCATAATAATTTCAGGGCCAACGCCCGCTCCGTCTCCCATCGTTATGCCAATGACCGGTTTCGTCATCATTGCCGCTCTCCCATCTGATTATGAATGAATTGCATCGCCCGCCATAAAGACATGTTGTTGCCAAAAGCGCCCGCTTTGGTC
This sequence comes from Gordoniibacillus kamchatkensis, assembly GCF_000829455.1. GTDB lineage: Bacteria > Bacillota > Bacilli > Paenibacillales > NBRC-103111 > Gordoniibacillus > Gordoniibacillus kamchatkensis. Next base: position 33,585 of record NZ_JXAK01000030.1, on the reverse strand, counting down.
ACCGTTGCCAAACGGGCCCCGCCAAGCAGCGTTCCGTATGGAATACCGGGCTCCACTTCGCTTAGCAGTTCAATGCCGTGCACTCCCAAGTACTTGCACACGGCCTTGGCCGTATCGCCGCCTGTCAACACAAGCCCTTTGACCGGCACAGCGGTAACAGCCTTGCTGGCGATCGCCCCCAACGTGTCTGCGATCCGGTTGGATACGGCTGAAGGCTCCAGGCCCAGTGCCCCACCCTTTTCTCTCGCCGCTCTGACTTGCTCCGGCGAAGAGCCGGCGTGCAAGGAAACATCCGCCCCTTCGGTCAGGGCGGCCCTTACTTCAGCCAGGCAGCGTTCGATTTCTTGCTCTCTCTCCCCGGAAGAACCGATGGCAGCGAGCGGGTCCATCTCTACAGCAGTCACGTTCGCCTGCCGGCCCACCTCCGCTACTTGCTCGCGCGTAATTTGCGATATGCTGCCCGCGACCAACATGACCGGCCCTTGGACGGGCGGCTTCGTGTGGCGATACTCGGTTTTCTTCGGTTGTCTCATCGTTAGCACAAACTCCGCCAAGCCCGCAGACCCTGCCCAGAGAACCCGCGTGCCGAACGTTCGGACTAGCGCGGCAATCAGTTCAAGGTCACCGTCGGTTTCCGCATCGAAAACGAACAACCGGGTCCCCGTCTGCATGGCTTCCTGAATAGAACGGCACACCGCCTCTACGCCTTCTTGAAGCAAGGATAAGCGAATATTGGTACATTCTTTTCCAGATTGACCGCGGAGAATACGCGCGATGTCCGAATCCGGCACCGGAGTTTTCGGATCTTTTGCCATTTCCGTTTCGTGAACAGGGGTGCCGTTCAAATAATGGATCCCGTTCACGGTCGTGCGGCCGATTCTCGGAAAAGCAGGCGCGATAAAAGCCGCCTCAAACCCGAACGCGTCCATAACGCCGCTAATTTCCTGTCCGATGTTCCCTCTCAGCGTGGAGTCCATTTTTTTATAAATCCGGGCAAAGCCTTTGTTCTTTAACGCGAGCGCCGCGCTTTTCGCCCGTTCGTAAGCCATCTCTCCGGCGATGGAGCGGCTGTCGATATCAATGACAATGACATCCAAATCGTTATCTTCGTCCGGGATCGACGTCCAATCGAAAATGACCTGCGTCTTCAAGCCGCTTCTGGCAAATTGGACCCCGGAGTCCGATGCGCCCGTCAAATCGTCTGCAATAATGGATATCTGCTGCACTTTATTGCCTCCTGGTATAAAAAGGAGAAGTCCCGGTCGGCCCGGGACTGATGGGTCTCCAGTTTTAGTTTGCTGTAATGCCTCGCCGCTTGGCCCACCAAGCGGTAACGATTGGAGCCAGAATCGCCGTTACAATGACGCAGGATGCAACCAGTGCGGTGGCTGACGGTACAACCGGAGCATATACCGCGTTCGCTGCCGCTACGGCTGCCGGAACGCCCGCCGCGTTACCCGCCGTAGTTGCCGCGGCCAGGCCCGCTACACCGTTCCCTCCGGTTAGCCGGTCCGTCGCCATCAAGGCCAAGCCCGTGATCACAACAACCGCTACGCCCAGCAGTATTCCGAGCACGCCGGCCTTCCACACGTTGCCCAAATTCAATCCGGCCCCGAGGGCGAAGGCGAAGAACGGAACAAGCACCGGAACCGCTTTCGCCAAAAACTCGCGCAGCTCCCGATCCAAGTTGCCAAGGATCATGCCGATGATCAGGGGAAGGATGGCCCCCACCAACGTTTGCCACGGAAATGCTGCCAATCCGGTGACGCCGAGCGTCACCATGGTCAAGAAAGGTCCCGATTCCAAGCTCATGATCGAATAAGCGCCAACGTCCTCTTTTTTGCCGAACTGCCCCATCAGCGCCATATACAGTCCGCCGTTGGTGTCGTTCATCGCGGCTACAATAGCAAGCACGGACAACCCGGCAAACATGCCGCCTTCAACCATGCCGTTACCCAGAAACTTGCCGGCGATGAAACCTACGAGCACGGCGACAAGGATTTTGGTGATCAGAAGGGCGCCGCCCTTTTTCAAAATATACGGTGTTGCTTTGAAATCGATCGTTGCCCCCATGCATACGTAAAACACAGCCAGCATGGGCAGCGCGCCGGTCATCAGGCTCCGGTAAACGAACCGAAAGTTTTCGGAATCGTCGGGAACAAGGTGTTCACAATCGCCCCTACGAGCAGCGGGATGATCATCATACCGCCAGGAATCCGTTCTATGGTCGCCTTAATCTTCACAACATGCGCCTCCTAGTTGTTGTTTATTTTTGAAACATGTTATTGAATTTGTAAGCGCTACGCATCTCATTATAAAGAGTGGCGACCTTAACATCAATTGATATTATGTTTCATTATTCAACGTTTTGTTCATTTTTCTCCACAATGTCGTGCGGTTGATGCCTAACCTTTTGCATGTCTTGGACTGATTCATACCTTCCTCCTGAAGCACATGCATGATGATTCGCCGTTCAATTTCCTCCAGAGATCCCCTTAGATCTATCGGCGCGAAAGCCGCCGCCGCATGCAAATCCGCCGATTGCTTGTATCGCTGAAGCACCAGCGCTGCATCTTTGTGCTCGACATAATTGCCTTTGGTTAGGATGAGCATTTCATGAACGGCGTTTTCCAGCTCGCGCAAATTGCCCGTCCAATGATATTGCATCAATTCATCCATCGCCGCATCGCGGAAACCTACGATTTGCTTGCCCGATTGCGAGTTATAGGACGCAATGCTCACCCTTATGATTTCATCCAGATCCTCCATGCGTTCTCTTAGCGGCGGAACCGTAATATGCAGCTCGCTCAGCGCGGCAATGAGATCTTGGTTATAATCTGCCCTGCTCTTCAGCCGATTCAACGTGGTCGAAGAAGATGCCAGAAAGCGTATGCTTTTATACTGCCTGATCACTTTGAGCCACTTGTCCTGCGACGCCCGGTCCAGCCTGTCCGCATTGTTCAAATAAATCGTCCCTGCGAAGCCCGTTTCCGGCAGCGCGAGCTCTTCCGCCGTCCCCTTGAGCAGTGCATCCAGTTCCTGCTCCGCTATTTCCCCGCACGGAATCATATAAAATCCTTGGCCATGCCGTTTGCTCGCGGAATGAATCGCTTGGGCAAACGCCGACTTGCCGGTCCCTTTCTCTCCCGAAATCCACACATTGCGGTCGGTCTCGGCGTATTTCAACGATCGGGATATCGTTTTCTTCAGGACGGAGCTCGACCCGACCAACTGATTGAAGGTGACCAGCCTTGACGGAATGTAGGCCGCGAATCTTCGCTCATTTCTCCATCTTTCAACGGAGTCGAGGCTGACCAAATAATGGAAATGCGATGCGTTTCCGCGCGCCATGACGCTCGCTTTATACTGCCGGTCGTTCACATGGAGAAATTGCTGCAGGTCTTTGGCATCCGGCGTTTCCTCCAATTGTTGAATCAGCTTGTACAGGATGGGGAAAAACAGCTGGATCCCTTTGCCGCTGACGTCGTCTTCCGTTTTTCCGCCTATCATGTTGCCGGCCGCATGATTAAGATACATCACATTCTTGTGCCGATCCAAAGCAAAAATAGCCCTCGAGTCGCTATCCATCATTTCCCGATAAAACTCCACTTTCGCTTGCCCTTGCCTGTACACGTCGAACACTCTTCGCACTTCCCGGAACATATCGCTTACCGATTCCCGGCCGGACGTAATCAGGATCCCGTGATAGCCCATCTCCTGCGCGGCACGCACCGTGACGACGTCGCCCAGAACAATTTTCACGTCGGATTGAAAAGCTTGCTCCAGCGCACCCTTCACTTCCGCCGGGTCCCCGATGGAAAAGGTAGGGATGTCGAACTCCAGCAGGCTCGACACTTCCGAGACCGCTTTACAGATGTTGGGGAAACCGATAATGGCTACTTTGGAGTTTGTTTTCCTGACGAGCGTTAACACGCGCAATATATCGTAACCGGATACAGGGATATCTACGACCGGAAGGCTCGTATGCTGCCGAATCAGGCTCGCCGTCCCGCCGCGGCTGACGACCATGTTGTAGCCGCGCTCTTCGGCAAGCTGTACGAGCGGCAGCGCTTCCTGCAAATCCGCCACTTCCACATCCATGCGAATCGCTGTTTCTTCCCGCACCATCTCCATTAGCAGATCTCGCAATCCGATATAGGGAGCTATCGCCAATACGTTAATTTTCATGTTTGTGCACCTCGTTGTTTGTTTCATAATGAAACACTTTGTTAAAATTATAATACATATGGCCGGTATGTCCAAACTCTTCGGGACCGGGTCTATGTATGCAGTGGCCATGCGGTCGTTTGGCGAGATACGGCGTCTGGAGACTTCGTCGATCCATCAAAGCAAGGTAGCGGCACGGGTAGATAAGGCGCTAGCGGCTCTTGTACGTGCCGTCGTGAGCCATTACGCGCTCGCAGAGGCCTAAATGGCCGTTGCGGTTTCGGGATGGTGGTGCGATTGGGGGTAGCGAGTGCTGTGGAGATGCGGGGCTGTGGAGGTGCCGGGCTGCGAAGCTGTGGCGGGTGCGATTGCGAGGAATTGATCGATGTTGGGCTGTCAGGCTGTCAGGCTGTGGGGCTGTGGGGCTGTGAGGATGCGAGGCTGTGAAGGTGCGGGGCTGTGAGGATGCGAGGCTGTGAAAGTGCGGGGCTGTGGAGACAAAGTGAATGCATTCGCGAAAGAGGAGCCGGCTGACGCCGTCCTAATGGACGATCGCGTTTCCAGCCCCGCCTTTCGGCGCAATTCCTGTTCGGGGCCGGGAGGGGACAAGGTTTTGCGCCTCGCTATCCTATTAAGAAAGATCCAAAATAGGGCGATAACGCCCCTTCCGAACCGCCCGAAACTTGCAATAAAGAATATTTTCTCTATATTGCGACTCCAGTGACTCTTTTCAAGGCCGATTTTACGAGAAAATACGTTCAGCGCCCGAAAGTTCCATGAATAGCGTACAAAATTCGCTGCATGCGAATTTTGGGGCCCTAACCAGGGTTATACGCCTCTTGTTCCAATAGAGCGCCCCTACAGTCTCTGCATAGAGAATTTGGTCTCTATGCAGTGCTGCCGCGAGCAATAACGCAGGATGATGAAGAGCAAGCGACTTATACCCTAAAGAGAACTGCCGGATGAATATGGGCAACGTATCCGTAGACACCGTATCGGCTTACGGCGCCCTCGATGAGGCACGCGTCCACCGGCGTTAAGCGACCGCGAGTCGCCCGCCGCATTGCCCTCCGTTACAGCTCCGGCTTAACGCCTTGACGTTAAGCCGGCGGCGAGACGCCTGCCGCATTGCCGACAAAACAAACAGACTGCCGGAGCACAAGCCCGCGGCAGTCTGCTTCGGTTTTGCTTACCCTTCGAACACGTAATCTTGCTCGGCCGTTTCGTCTTTGCCGTTCTTGAGTCCAACCACGCGGAAAATAACGGTCAGCACCACGGCGACGACGATATTGACGATCAGCGCGTACAGTCCGGAGTAAATGGTCGTGCCGGCGCCGAGTCCGAAAGGAAGTTTGTACTGGTTGCCGAAGCTGGTGGAAGCCGCCATATACGTACCCCACACCATCGCGACGAACCAGCCGATCAACAAAGCCCAACGGTTCAACCAATTGGTGTACAGCCCGATAACGACAGCCGGCAGCGTCTGCAAAATCCAAATGCCGCCGAGCAGCTGCAAATTGATCGCATCCTGCTTGTTGATCAAAATGATGAACGCCAAAGCTCCGATTTTCACGAGCAAGGAGAACCACTTGGCCACATTCGATTCCTGCTTCTCGGTGCAGGTTTTATTGATATATTCCTTGTAAATATTTCTCGTAAACAGGTTCGCTGCGGCAATGGACATGATCGCCGCCGGCACCAGGGCCCCGATTCCGATCGCGGCGAAGCCGAAGCCGGAGAACCAGTCGGGGAACATCCTCAGGAAGAGCTGGGGTACGGCATCGTTGCCGTTCGTTACGTTGACACCCGCAGCAATGGCCATGAAACCGAGCAGCGCGATGATGCCCAGAACGAACGAATAAGCGGGCAAGAGCGCCGAGTTGCGCTTAATGACCTCGCGGCTGCTGGAGCTGAAAATACCGGTGAGCGAGTGCGGGTATAAGAATAAAGCGAGGGCAGACCCAAGCGCAAGCGTCGCATAAGGCGCGTACGCTTTGGCGCCTAATACGACCGCAGCTTTATGTTTGGCAGCGGCAGCATCGAAGATAGGCCCGAATCCGCCGAGCTTATACGGAATATAGATGATGGCTACAATGATCGTAATATAGATCATGAGATCTTTGACGATGGCAATTGCCGCCGGCGCCCGAAGTCCGCTGTTGTACGTGTAAATGGCGAGAACCGCGAACGCGATAATGAGAGGCAGATCGCCGGCAAGCCCGCTGCCCGTAAGCCCCATAGCTTCCAAAACCGCCTGCATGCCGACCAGTTGCAGGGCGATGTACGGCATCGTGGCGAGAATGCCGGTGATGGCGACGGCCAGCGCCAGCGAGCTGCTGCCGTACCGTCCGCGCACAAAATCCGATGCGGTCACGTAACCGTGTTTTTTGGCCACAGACCAAAGCTTCGGCATTACAACGAACACGAACGGATAGATGATGATGGTATAGGGCACGGCGAAAAACCCGATCGCCCCTTTGCCGTACATCGATGCAGGTACAGCGATAAAAGTGTATGCGGTATACAAGTCCCCGCCAAGCAAAAACCAGGTCACGATCGTTCCGAACCGTCTGCCGCCAAGTCCCCATTCGTCCAGCAGCTCAAGATTGCCCTTGCGCCAATTGGCCGATACGAAGCCGAGAATCGTCACAAATAAAAAGAACAACAAGAAAACGGTAAGCGCTGTCCAGTTCATCAGTCTGCCCCTTTCATCCGAGTCATCATCATGGATGCGTCATGTCTTGGATTTAGTAGCGAAATAAACGATTGCGGTCAGTATAGCGCTGATAATGACCCACAGAAATTGGTACCAGTAAAAATAAGGAATCCCCGCCAGCCTCGGCTCGTTCCCCGCATAAAACGGCGGCCATAGCGTCGCAATAAACGGGATAAGCAATAGAATGTACCAGAGCCTGCTTGCTTTTTTGCTTGGACTCGTCATAGCATGAGCTCCTTTCCCTGCAGTAAGATGTGAACATTCCGTGAACATTTTTGCACAAGAAAGCGTTTTCGTCAATGAAAATATTCGCCTTGCGCTGCCGGCTATAATTGCACATAATGAGCAATAGCCGAAACAACACGACGAGACGAGGGAACTGCATGACAAATTTGCGCATCGGCACCATATTTCAGGCTGGACATTTCATAGGCGGCGTTCAGTGGCTGCTGTTCATGTTTGCGAATACGGTAGTGATTCCGATTTCCATCGGGGAGGCGTTCGGGCTCCCTGCCGCCAACGTTAGCGCCTTGGTGGAACGATCCTTTATTATCACGGGGGCCGCTTGTCTCCTTCAAGCTTTGTGGGGGCATCGTTTACCTCTCATGGAAGGGCAGTCGGGCTTATGGTGGGGAGTTATGCTCATTTTGGCTTCCGCAGCAGGGGCATCCGGCGAAAGCGCCGCCCAGCTGGGCGGGGAGCTGGCGGTTGGCATCATCGTATCGGGCGTGCTTATGGCCGTATTAGGCTTTCTCGGACTTGGGCGCATCTTGCGCCAATGGTTTTCGCCAGTTGTGATGGGGACGTACTTGTTTTTGCTCGCATGCCAGCTGTCAGCGACCTTCTTCAAAGGAATGGTCGGATGGTCGCAAGGAGGGACCGTCGATATCGGCACGTCTATCTTGTCGCTCGCTGTTATCGTTCTGGTTATGTGGCTGCTCCTGAAGGGGAAGGGCAAAGTGAGCCAATTTGCCATTTTAATCGGCATCAGCGCGGGCTGGGCCGCTCACGCCCTGCTGTTTCCCGGCAAAACAGGTGCCGCTGCAGGCGGCTTTCACTTCATCGAATGGTTTCCGCTCGGGAAGCCGGCGTTCAATATTGGCATTATGGTGACTTGCGTCCTCACCGGCTTTCTGAATACGACGAATACGATTTCCAGCATTAAAGCGGCTGAGCCGTTATTTGAGCGCCAAGTCCCGGAATTCCGCTACGCCTTCTCTTTTTTCTGGTCCAGTATATTGGCCGTCGTTTCCGGTTTGCTTGGGCTCGTTCCATACGCTCCTTACACGTCATCCATCGGCTTTCTGCGCTCGACGCGCATTTTGGACAGGGCGCCTTTCATATGGGGAGCGCTGCTGTTCATGGCATTAGGCTTCGTCCCTCCGCTCAGCCGGTTTTTCTCTACTATGCCGGTGAGCGTCGGGGACGCGGTTCTGTTCGTCGCCTATATGCAGCTGTTCGGATCCGCGCTGCAGCAGCTCGAAGGCATCCGATTTTCTTACCAGTCGATATACCGTATCGCGGTTCCGCTAATGACCGGATTATGCATCATGATCATGCCTCCGGCCGCTTTCGCCTCGCTTCCCGTACTCGTCAGGCCGCTGCTTGCCAACGGGCTGCTGATCGGCATCCTGCTTTCGGTCGTGATCAACAATGCATTTCGTTGGAGCGACGAAGAGGGCGGCGGCACCCCGGCCCGTTGAAATCCGGCCATCCGAGAGCGCTACTGGCATGGTAAATTACGATAAATTCCACCATACGTCCAAGCAGCCGGGATTTTGTCTACATACCATAGAAGTGCAACCAACTTCTTTCCCGAGGGGAGGTTCACGGTATGGCATATATGGGTGGCTTGGGCTGCTCTTGCGCAGGCTATGGAGCTGGCATGTTCACGAGCACAGGGGTTATTCTCGTACTCTTCATCCTGCTTGTAATTATTAGCCGTACTTTCTTCGTTTAGTTCAATAAACTCGAGGTGCCCCATGGCGATTAGGCCGTGGGGCACTCGAGTTTACGGGCCGCGGGAGCTATGCTTTGTCAATTTCGTCCTTGTCCACGCATCCATTTTTTTGACGTGCCTTTTCCCCACCGTCGACCCGTACAGGAGCGGGACGCTGACCATCGTAAAGAAGTGTGCGCAACCGAAGTTGCGAGTTTTCTCGCAGATCAGTCCGGCGGCTGCTGCGGAACCCTAGAAAACATTTTAATGATACAGTTGCAAAATCGATCCGTCGCACGCGCCAGCCGCCATTCAGATGCCACATAAGGAGATTCTATTCCTTGTAACCGGCTAGCCAAAACAAGCAGAATCGTTCCCGTTCCCGTCCTGCAGCAAGCGGCGATACTGCTCTAAAGTTTCGCGCGCGATGACGCGGCTGTCGTAGCGGGCGAGCCGCTTTTGGGCGGATTGTGCCATTCGCTTGGCGGCGTCGCGATTTGTCAGCTGCTTAACGACATAGCCGGCCAGCGCCGCAGCATCGCCGGGCGGGACGGTGTAGCCGGTGTCCCCGTGTTCTACCAGCTCCCCGAGCCCTCCGGTCTGCGAAACGACAAGCGGCGCCCCCTCCCTCATCGCTTCGAGAGCGACGATGCCGAACGGTTCGTACAGGTTGGTACGACGCACACCCCAGCACGCGCAAGAAGCTTCTCCCGCTCCTTCTCCTTCACACGGCCGGCAAACCGGATGCCCTCTCCGTAAGGCGCCGCTTGCCGCTCCAGCTTTTCCCGGAAAGGCCCTGTCCCGGCTACAATAAGCCGTGCATCAGGAACGCAGTGCAAAATGTGCTGCATCGCCTCGATGAGCACATGCACTCCTTTCTCGTACACGAGTCTGCCTATATAGACTATGAGGTTTTCCCGTACATGGGCCCGATCATCCCGATCCTCCGATCGTGCGGCCGGATCGATGCCGTTCGGAATGAATGCCATCTTGTCGGCCGGCACGTGAAAATGGCAGCGCAGCTCGCTTGCCATCGCCCGGCTGCAAACGATAATGCGCTGCGCGTCGGCGCACAGCTGGCGCTCCTGCCGCAATATGCCGCTGTGCAGCTCGGAAGGCAACTGACCCCGGCGGCGGCCGATTTCCGTCGAATGCATCGTCACCGCCAGCGGCAAGCCGGCAGAGCGGGACAGCTCCGCCGCAGCGGGATGTACGAGCCCGTCATGGGCATGGAGCACATCCGGCACGATCCCATACTGGAGCAATTGGGCGGCACGGCGGGCCAGGCCGACGTTGACGGCCAGCACCCAGTCCGCAAACCCAAAACACTCGGAGGAAACGGGCAATCCGACGCGGTGAACGTGCACATCCCCGGCTTCTTCATAAGCGGCTGAGCCCGGAAGCTTGCGGGTAACGACGTGAACCGCGTGGCCCAGCATCGCCAAATGCCGCGCCAGCCCCGAAACGGCTCTCGCCTGCCCGCTTGCGCACGGCGCGTACTCCCAAGTAAGCATCAAAACCGTCAGCCGCCCCTGTGCCTGCCCTTCAGGGGACGCTTTGGCCGGGAGGAGCAGACGCTTGCTCCGGCTCCACTCGGGCGGGCGCTCGAACGCTTCGGGGCTTAAAGCGGGCGCGCTCAGCGTAATGCGGCCGGCAGCCTGCCCGCCGCTTGCCTCCGGCGCGGAGCGGGGAAGCGCATAGACTGTATAAGCTGAGAAATACGGGTAGTCCGTCTTGTACTCGCCGGATGCGGCGCGCTGCCGGACGGCTTGTTCCGGCTCGGTTTCGCAAGGCTTGAACGGCAGCCAGCGGACGATGGACTTTGTCCGGCTATAGCGAGGCCACACGCGGCTCCCGCTTAGACGAAACGGCGCGGAATGCACAATCGGCACGAATTGGCGGCCTGCCGTGACGATCCCGTATACCGCTACATAAGTGCATCCCGGCTGCAGCGGACCAAGCGAGCAGGAACGCCTTTCTCCCCCAGCCACGGCTGCTGCGCCCGCCTTCACGTTATCCGCAGCGGCCCCCGTTATGGAAAACGGCAACGGGAAATCCCGGTACGCCTTTCCCTTTGCACTGTACAGGCGCAGCACTTTCGGCATGCACTCCCAAGCGGCCCGGCAATAGGCGCACACGATCGACTGCGTTCGCGCGGAAACCGACCACGATACGAAGACGATCAATCCGGGGCGGATGGCCGCCGCGATCCGGTCTTCCTCCACGGGAGCGTCTGGAGCATCGGAAGCAAGGTCTGTCGCTGTCACCTGCGGTCACTCTGCGCTTTCTCCAGCCGGCCCGCTGACTATATGCATAAAGTGATCGTATTTGTTCGAAGCCGCCAGAAGGGAGTCGTACTCCTCTTTCGAGACGGAGGGAAACTCGCGTACTTCCCCGTTATAATAATGGGCGACGATGCGCGCGGTTTCCTCGTCATACGTCACATGCGTAATCTGCTTTGATTCGAGCGGAATCATGTTCATTCGGCACGCCTCCTTAGGTTGCATATCATTCCATTCCAGTACCGACCGCGTAAAAGTTCAATGATAGACTCCATGCAAGGGCGGTTCGGCAAAGTCACCCTCGGCTTCGGCAGGCGGCAGGTTAAAGGGAACAGCCGCATCCCTTTGCCGCCGGCGAGAATGGCCGCTGTCCATGCGCCCGCTCCTTTCGTCGGATGACGGATCGCGGGTGAGGGCGACGCCCGGCGCAACGCCTTCCCTCGCAGCTGCCGCAGCCGCGCTGCGGTCAGGCGCAAGCTTCGCATACGCCTCCTGCATGCCTGCGGCGATCGTGTTCCAGTTATACTCCGCCAGCAGCTTATCGTAAGCGCGGTCCGCCATTTGCCGCCCGAGCTCAGGCCGATGCAGCAAGTCCGTCACGTGCCAGCGTAGCGATTCGACGTGGCCGGGCAGCGCCTTGTAGCCGTCGGTTCCGTGCCGGACAATTTCCGCAAAACCGCCGGTATCGGCGACGACGACCGGCCTGCGGAAGCTCATCGCTTCCAGCGCGACGATGCCGAACGGTTCGTACAAGCTGGGGAAAGCGCACACGTCCGCGGCCTGATACAGCCGGGCCTTGATGTCGTCGTCGACGTAGCCCCAGAAGACGACCCGGTCCCCCAAATGCCCGGCCTGCCGCTGCAGCTCTTCCTGCATCGGCCCCGTCCCGGCGATGACGAGCTTCGCCCGCGGCACTTCGGCCAAAATGCCAGGCAGCGCCTCGATCAGAAGCTGCACGCCTTTCTCGTACACGAGCCGTCCGACGAAGAGCACGATGCGGTCTTCCGGGGAAAACCACGAGCTTTTGATCTCGTGCCGGGATACGTCCGGGTCCGGCGGCTCCTCCGGCAAATGGACCCCGTTCGGGAAAATATCGATTTTATGCTCCGGCAATTGAAAAATGCGCTGCAGCTCCTCTTTCATATAGCCGCTGCAGACGAACACCCTGCCGGCTTCGTACGTAAGCTGCCACTCGAGCTCGTGAATGCTGCGCTGCAAGTCGCCGTGGAGCTTGCCCTGGTTCCGCCCCCATTCGGTCGCATGGATGGTAGCCGCCAGCGGAATGCCGTAACTATGCTTGATTTCCCTCGCGGCATGGAACACCATCCAATCGTGCGCATGCAAAAGGTCGATGCGTCCGCCGGCTTCTTTCCAACGGACGAGATGATCGACGATAGCCACATTCATTTCAAACGTCCAGTGGTAGAAGTCGGTATCCCCTGAGCATAAAACCGGCAGCCGGTGAACGTACACTCCGTTTCTCACTTCGAACGAGGGAGCGTCTTCGTGCTCGGTAGTAACGACGTGCACGATTTCCCCGCGCGCGGCGAGCGCTTCGGACAAATTCGCCACGGCGCGGGAGAGACCACCTACATATTTGGGCGGGTATTCCCAAGCCAGCATGAACGTGTTCGGCCTGTCCGCGGTTTGCTCCAAAACGCGCAGCCACCGCTGCCTGTCCGGAATAATCGAAACCGGCGAGCCGGCATGTACAGGTATATAGTCCGAATAACGGATCTCGGGAAAACAGTTGTCCATCCGCTCCAGCTCCGCGAGCAGCGCCTCGTCGATCCGGGCTTGCTCCGCCATGTCGCATAGCAGATGAAAGCGGCCGAGATGGTCTTTCATTCGGGTGCAGGCGTAATCTACGACCGTCTTGCTGTCCATAATGAAGGCCCAGTCGCTGCTTTGCGCCAGCATCAGCTCGCGCGCCGCCTGGTTCAGCGCCCGCTCCTGCAGCGAGGACGGCATACCGGAGCGGCTAACCGGGTCGCCATAACGGCCGGCAAGGCGAATCATGCGTTCTTCCGCCTGGTGCAGATGGCGGTATATCCAGTCGTTCGCGCCCTGCAGCCATACTTCCGCCGAGTGACCCCGCCCCCAGCTCGATTCGTTCACGAGACCCGGTTCGGCGGGCGGCTCCGCGTCCAAATATTCGGACAGCGCGATGAGCCGCAAATGCTTCTGATCGTGATACATTTTGCGGCACAGGAGCTCGATCCACATCGGCCCTTCATACCACCAGTGCCCGAACAGCTCGGCATCGTAAGGCGCGACGATGACCGGCTTCCTGCCCGGCGGCAAACGCCACTGTTCGGCGTGTTTGCGGCAGCTGTAAATAAAATGCCCCGCATGCTCGGCGGCGGCTCTCCGCGCCCACTCGGGGTTGTACGGCTCCTGATGGAGGCCGTGCCCGGTAATCCGGAAATATTTGAGGCCCGTGTTGACCCGGTCCCCGTTCGGCAGCAAGTACGGGCGGATGTACTCCCATTCCTCGCGGTCGTGCCAGCCGAGATCCCAGCCGATATCGCGATAATATTCCCGATAATCGAAATGGCCGGGGTAACCTTCGCTGGCGCTCCATACTTGCTCCGCCGACCGCATGTCCCGCGGAAACACGGTCACTCCGTACGGCGACCTCACCGGGGCGTACAGATCGCCTTCCGCGGTCTCCGCCGCACATTCGATGGCCGAGGCGTCGGCAATGCAATACTCGATGCCGAGCATGCCGAGCATCCGGTCGATACCGGGCGTGATCCCGCACTCGGGCAGCCACATGCCGCGCGGCCTCAGGCCGAAATGGCGCTCGTACTCGCGGATGCCGGTCGCCAGCTGGGCTCTGATCGCTTCCTCCGTTTTCACGAGCGGAAGAAAGGCATGCGTGGCGGCGGAAGTGATAATCTCGATTTTGCCTAAATCCTGAAATTGCTTCAGCTTGGCGATGATGTTGCTGCCGCATGCCAAATAAATCGCTCTCAGCACGCGGAAGCGCTCGGCGTACATAGCTGCGACCGGGTATAGCCGGCCGTCGCCCCACAGCCGCTGCCGCTCGCTCTCCGCCAGCCGGATCAGCTTGTCCAGGTGCGCCAAATATCTTTGCTGCATAAGCGGATCGCTGAACATCGCGAGCAATGTCGGCGTTACGGATATCGTTAAGCGAAAATCGACGCCGTCGTTCAGCAGCCGGTCCATCGCCTCGATGAGCGGCAAATACGTATCCGTCATCGCTTCGTAAAACCAGCGCTCCTCCAAATAGTCATCCCGGTCGCAATGGCGGACGTAAGGAAGGTGCGCATGCAGCACCAGAGCTACGTATCCTTTCAACTGGGGCTTCGGTTTCCACTGTTTGAGCATATCTCCCTCGCTTTCTCCCGCTACCGGCCAGCCTTGAACGCCCGGAAATTTTCAAAATAATACGGCGGGATATAGCCGTCGCCTTCTCTCTCTCCGGCTTCGGCAACGATCTCCAAGGCCGGCTCCCCCCAACCGTACTTCGCATCGCGCGGCGTATGCACGAAATTCGATCGAATCAAAGGCACGAACTGTCTTTCCCACGTATACACGCCCAAGTCGGCGGCATAAGTCGCATTGGCGTTCACGCCGTGGATGTACCAATTGTTCGCCTCGGGAGTCAGCTCGATGTCGCGGGAGGAATTGGCATTATGTCCGTTAAAATGAAGATAAGTGACGTCGTAGAGCCTGAGCACCTTCGGTAAAACGCCCCAGTCGCATTTGAAATGCTGCGAGGCGAGCCATTTTTTCCGGTTGCTCACTTCCCAATAGGCATATAGGGAATGGGCGTCCCGCACCATCAGATGAAGCAAGTCTTTGTGATACAAGTCGGGTGGCTGAAAACCCGACAGCATTGCAGCGTTTATGGCGAATCCCTCCATTGTCACACCGAAAAGCTGTAGGCGGCACCGGCCGCTTCGCTCACGAGCTGTCCCCACTGGACCGGAGGAACGATGTCGACGACGGCTTTGATCTCGATGCCGCCGAAATCGATGCCGGGCAGCTGATCCATCGTGAGCCGGTTCGTCACCATTCGCGCCAGCAGCCCCGGGAACTTCTCTTCCATTTGCTGCAGCCGGTAAAGGCCCGTTTCGAAATTTTTGCGCGAGGCGTTGACGGAACCGATAATGCATTTGTTTTCCAGCACGATTTCCTCGTTCAACCGGTCGGACGGGATTTCCAGCTTGCGTTCTCCGGCCGTCACCCCGAGCAGCGCCAGCACGCCGTTCGGGCCGAGCGCGTCGATCGCTTCGAACGCGAGCGGGCTGTAGCCCGTGCACTCGAAGATCAGGTCGATTTTCCCGCCGAGCTGAGCCGCGTAATCTTTCAAGCCAGTCGATCCGCCGCCGGCAGCCGAGCCCGATCCGCCCGCCCCGTCCGTTGCGCTGCCTCCTCCCGCCTGCTTGTACTGCGCCCCGGCGGCGCGTACGAGCTCGGCGGACAAACTCGTCTCAGGCGGCTTCGACCAAACGTACGTGTCGAGCCCGAGACAGCGGCACGTCCATGCCGCCAGCAGGCCGAGCGGCCCGGAACCGAGCACGAGCGCGGTGCGGGGCTCCCAGACGAGCCGCTGCTGAATGTGCTGCACCTGATCCCACACTTTTTCCACGATGCTTTGCGGTTCCGCCAGCATGCCGTAAGCGAGGCAGGAAGGCGGCACTTTCACCAAGTAGCGGGCATCCTCCACGTAAAATTCGGACAAGTAGCCGTGTCTCCCCTTAATGCCGCGCTCGGTATATTGGCCCGATTCGCAGTAATCGGCCCGCTCGTTGCGGCAATTCACGCAAGCCGGATCGCTGCACGGCCGGCGCACGAGCGCAGTGACCAGGTCGCCGGGGGCGAGAGCCGCTGCCTCGTCCGCCTCCACGACGACGCCGAGCGATTCGTGCCCGTTCGTCAAATCCGTCTCGCCTTGCGGCGGCATACCGTAATGCTCGGTCAAAATCTCTTTGTCCGTCCCGTCGAGACCGATGCAGAGCACGCGTACCTTCACGTCGCCCGGCCAGCGCCGCTCCGGCTCCGGCACGTCGACGACGGCAATTTTCGGCTCGGACTGGACGTTCAGCACCCGAACGGCTTTCATCGCACTTCCTCCAATACTTTCTGCTCGCTCATGTCCTCTTTCTTGCGCGGCTCGGCGGCAAAGCTTTTCAGCTTGGACAAATATTCCTGCACGACTTTAATGAAGGTGGCGTGGGACCAGGTGAGCGGCGAAACCGAAAGCGGGTCGGCCGTGTACGGGTTAATTTGCTCCGCCATCACCCCGGACTTCAGCGCGTGCGTAACGGCCCAGCGGATGAGCGATTCGGGCTCCGCCAGCTCCTGCTCGGACTTAGCCTTGTCGATAAGCCATTCCGCATACCAGAGCGTGCAAATAAACCATGGATTGCCGGGCACTTTGCCGATATCTTTGCTGACTTGATGATAGAAGTCGTTTTCGTAGCGGGCGAGCCCGCCGATATCGGTTTGCACCCACAGCCGGCGCTTCACCTCATCCATCGTCCGCACCATGCGGGGGTCGTCCGCGGCGATAAGCCCGAAATCGAACAGCGCATACAGGCAAGCGTCGACGGACGCGTCGAGCTCGTACGTCTTTTTTTCCGCGTTCCAAATGAGACCGCGCCCGAATCGCCCCTCTTTGTCCGAATACAAGTGCGTCTGCGCCGCTTTTTGCACCAGGGCGGCCCGGTCGCGGTAATGGCTCGCCCGCTGCGGATCGCCGTGGTATTCGGCAAAATTGCCTGCCGCCAGAAGCCCCGCATAGACGCTGGCCACCGTGAACGAAAACACGCCGTGCCTTTCTTCCCACAAATCGTAGGATGGCAGCGGCAAGCCGGACTCGTCCATGTAACCCGCCACAAAATCGGCCGCCGGCCGGACGAGCCGCTCATAGTCGTCGGCCGAATCGGGCAGCGTATTCGCCTGCACATGATGGTGCCACAGCGTGTACAGCACGAGCGCGGTCTCGTCTTCCTGGATCGGAAGCTGCTTCTGCCCTTCGGCGTTCACCCACGGATGCCAGCTGGAGCCGAGCGAGCCGTCCGCATTGTATTTGTGCAGCAAACACCCTTCCTTCGAGAGCGCAGCCTTGCAAAAATCAAAAAAACGCCTCGTCAAATCGTGGTAGCCGGCCCGGTCGAGCGCATGGGAAATGAGCGCTCCGTCCCGCGGCCACATGTACGAATACGTGTCTTTGTTGAATTTCAAAATGTCCGAATCGTTGGCTGCGATAATCGCGCCGCCATTGTCCATGTTGGTGCGGATCAAGAGCAGGCTCCTCTTGTAGCAGGCGGCGATTTCCGGAGACAGCCGGTTCAGCTCGTGCTTGTCCTTGCGGACCCACTCGGCCCAGTATTCGCCGGTGCGCTGCAAGCGGGCTTGCGGCGTCGCCGCGCGGATTCGCCGTTCCATGGCGTAAATTTCGTCCAGCCTCGTGCCGAAGCACACCCAGAACCAGCCTTCGCTTTCGCCGTTTGCCGGCACTTTCAGCTCCAGCTCGATCGTGCCGTCCACAGACCCTTGCGAGATCGGGTAGCGGCCGAGCTGCCCGTCCTGCGCGTCCCGCCACGTCCCCTCCAGCCCGTGAATTTCTTTCTGCCCGGTAGCGTAGCTGCTTGGCGCCGACCCCGCTTGGCCGGCGGCGCAGCACGACAACGACATGTAGCGGTGGCCTTTATAAAACACGAGAGAGTTGATATCCGGATCGTAAAACACCGTATCTCCGATCGCCGTGCCGTAAATATGCAGATCCAGATGGAAGTACAGCTTGACCGTCCGCTCGCGGTCGAAACCGTTCCGCACTTTCACTTTGCGGATCATGACGTTGTCTTCCGCATCGATGCCGTCCTGGATTTGCATGCGCAGTCCGAACCGGTCGTGACGGCAAGCCACATTCGTGACCAGCGAGTCTTCCCAATAGGACGCATCCTTGATCATGTCGCGGTCGTCAATCCAGCAAAACCCTTCCGGACACCATACGCCAAAATGCGACAAATGATCGAGCGCATGATTTTCCATCCCGATGCGCGGATAATAAATATCTCTGATGTTGTACGTGAGATCGAAATTGATCAAAACGTTCCCGTTGCTAATAGGAAAGTCTCTTGCCACGCCCGGTCCCTCCTTATTTTGCGACTTTGAGTAATTTGCCCCAAACAAGCCACAAACATGCAAACTTGGCGCGGCTGGCACTGTCTTGGCAACGGAGCCGCGCGACGTTTAAACCGGACGCATAATAAGCAGACTGGAAACAGTAACTATTTAGACCGGGTATAGGGCGTGGCGTATGAACATCTTCCGAACGATACTGCAAGGAATGCTAAAGAAACCCGCTGATGCGGCGAACGCCGGGCAGTCCGATATGGCATATGAACCGGAAAATGTACCCGGCGTCAAGCCGACGCTGGTCCATACGCTGTACGAATTTCAAGACTGTATGGACCTGACGCACCGGGCTTATCCCGAGATTGGGGTCGATGTCCTTTACTTCGGGCATCTGGTCGACAACCACCAGCTGGCTCAGGACGTATTAAACCCGATTTTGCATATCCGCGCCGACGAAGTGCATATGCTGCTCAGGCAAACGCAGTTTTGGCCCGCTGCCGATTCGAAAGAGCTGATCGAAGGAATATTGTCCGGGCAAGTCGCCATTTTTAACGGTGCGGACACTTATCTTGTCAACGTATCCGGCCCAAAAGAGCGACAAGTATCGACTTCCGAGTCGGAAACGGTCATTACCGGCCCGCATGACGCTTTTAACGAGCAAGCAGGGGCCTGCCTGTCGCTCATCCGCAAACGGGTCAAAAGCTCCCATCTGAAGGTGATCAAGCTATCCGTCGGCGAAGTGACCAAAACGGACGTGTACATTTTATATATTCAGGATATCGCCAACATGCTGTACGTGCGGGAAGCGATACGGAGAATTACGAATATCGAAATCGATGCGGTTCACGATTCCAACATGCTCATTCAGTATATTGACGACAACCCGATGTCGATTTTCCCGCAGTTTCTTACGTCCGAAAGACCGGATGCCATAGCCTCCAAATTGGCGGCCGGTCGGGTCGTCGGCATTGTCGACGGAAGCCCGTCGGTGTTCAGCGCGCCTACTTCGTTCTTCGAATTTTTTTCGTCTTCCGACGATTATTACCAGCGTTGGATGCTGGGCACGGCTACCCGTTTGCTGCGGTTTTTGGCGTTCGGCATCACGATTACGTTTACGGCGCTATACGTTTCGGTCACCACGTATCATTACGAAATGATTCCCGAGAACTTGCTTCTGACTATCGCCGAGTCCAGAAGCAAAGTGCCGTTCCCTCCCGTTTACGAGGCGCTGCTCATGGAGACGACCATCGAGCTGCTCAGGGAAGCCGGCGCCCGGCTGCCGACCAAAATCGGACAAACGATCGGCATCGTCGGCGGTATCGTCATCGGGCAGGCGGCCGTGCAAGCGGGACTGACGAGCAACATTTTGATCATTGCCGTCGCTTCTTCGGCCATCGCTTCTTTCGTCATTCCCAGCTACGTCATGAGCGCGTCGATTCGCCTCATTCGTTTCGGGTTAATTTTGCTGGCGGGGTTGTGGGGTAATTTCGGACTCGCGATTGCGCTCGCGGCTATTGTCATTCATATGAGCGGCTTAACGAGCCTGGGCTCCTCTTATTTAACGCCGGTCGCGCCATTCAAATTAGAGGATTGGCGGGACATTTTCATAAGAGCGCCTTTCGGGTTGCTGGTGAAACGTCCGACGCAAGCCGCCCCCCCGAATAAAGTGAAAAATAAAATGAGGAGATAGGGATAAGTTGAAAACCGAGGAAAAATTGTCGCCGTTTCACTCCGTTATCCTCATCCATATGATTCAAACGGGGGTTGCCTTGTTCAGCCTGCCCCGGGTACTGGCCGTACAATTCGGAACGAACGGATGGCTTGCGGTTTTCCTGTTCGGCGCAATTGTGGCCATTCATATTTGGCTTATGTCGTATGTGTATCGCCATTCTGGCGGAAGATCCATATTCGATATATTGGAACAATCCATTCCTAAGTTCGTTCTTTCTCCCGTCTACATCGGGCTCATTTGCGTTTGGGCCATGCTGTGCTGTCTCGTCTCGAAAGAATATATCCTGATTTTCAAAATGGTCGCCTTTCCGACCACGAACCCGATGATTTTCGAACTCGTAGTCAACCTGCTTACTTTGTGGCTGCTCGGCATGGGCGTTTACAACATTGCGAAGGCAGCGACCGTATTTTTCTGGTTCGTAATCTGGATGGTCTTCCTGCTCACTTTCTTTTACGGGGAATTCAGATGGGCGAGGCTGACGCCTTTCGTGTTTCAAGGAGGAGAACTCAAGATGAAGGAGTTATATTCGATCTACGCCGCTTTCTTCGGCTACGAGCTCGTCCTTCTTCTTTTCCCCTATGCCAATCCGCAAACGAAATTGATGCGCGCCGCGATGGCAGGCAATGGCCTTACAGTGGCCGTTTATCTGTATACATGCTTGATTGCCTTCGGCTTTTTCAGCCTGCAGCAGTTGAAGGAGATGCTGTTTCCGGTGCTGGACCTGCTAGCTTATATTAAACTTCCTTTTATCGAACGAATCGAAAACTTGTTGTACGGTTTCTTTTTGTTTACGATACTGATCACTGCTGTCATGTATGTCTGGTCCGCCAAAGAAGTAAGCCGAAGAATGTTCCCCCGAATCAAAGGGGGCGTTCTTGGATTTATCATTTTGACGCTCGCTTACCTCGTTTCCTACATTCCCGACGTTTTGAGCGAAGTGCTTGATTGGCTTCAAATATTTAGCGTTATCGAGTTTTGGATTGCTTTCGGCTTGCCGGCGCTTGTAGGCTTGGTACTGCTCGTTCAGCGAAGGAGAGGCCAGCCGTCCAATGGGTAACAGATTCGCGGTTTGCTTATCGCTGCTGACGATGGCCGCGCTCTCCGGCTGCGGCGATCAACGCATTCTCGAAAAGGTCGGTTTTACCCAAACGACCAGCTACGACTTGCTGCCCGACGGCAGGTTGAAAATTGCAGTCGCGATTCCGAAAGCGGACCCGGAAGCCGAGCTGTCGAGGCAGCTGCTGACGACAACGGCCCTGAGCAGCAAAGAGGCGCGAATCAACCTGTCCAGGCAAACCAATCTGATCCTTGTCAGCGGGCAAATGCGCAACACGCTGTACGGACTGTCGCTTGCCAAAAGCGGGCTCTGGAACCACATCGATACGCTGATGCGGGATCCGTCCATATCTCCGCAGGTGAAAGTCACGGTTGTGAACGGCGATGCGGAGAGCCTCCTCAAGAAAAATTATGAGCAGCATCCCAGGACGGGCAAGTATATAGACCGCCTATTGGAAAAAGAAGCGCAGGAGCAAGCCGTCCCCAAAGTGACGTTATACGAATTCGCCAGAAATTATTTCGACGACGGTGTCGATCCTGTCGCCCCGATTGTGAAAGACGACGGCGACTCTGTCATTGTTGACGGAATCGCCTTGTTCCGGGACGACAAGTATGCGGGCAGAATCGAGCCCGGCGACTCGATCATTTTCGCTTTGCTGGAAAGAGATTTCAAGAAGGGCGAGATCAGTATAGAATTGGCCGGTGAAGAGGGCAAGAAAGAAATCGTGATGTTCAGCTCGTTGATCAGCTCGAGGAAAGTCGAGGTTGGGCATGGCGATGCCGGTACCAGGACCGTCAATATCAATGTCGACGTCAAAGGCTCCATCCTCGAATATATCGGCCGCCTGAAGCTGAGCGACGATGCCAACCGCCACGAGTTGGAGCGGAAAATTTCCGAGCACCTGTCGAGCCGCGGGAACCAACTGGTCGGCATGATGCAGGAGAAAGGAACGGACAGTCTAGGGATCGGCATGTACGTAAGGAACAGCATGAGCTATGCCGCGTGGAAGAAGCTGAATTGGCGCGAGGAATTTCCGGACGTGCAAGTGAAATGCAATATCCACGTGAAAATCAAAGATTACGGGAAGTTCCGCTAAGCGGTTAGCGATGAGCGTGCAGCTCATCGCTTTTTGCAGCTGCGGCTGTTAGTGAACTGTAAGTTTAGTGTAAGTCCGCTCTGCTACAATAAGGTCACTAATTTTCTCAGGAGGATTGATGAGCGTGAATGGAGGATGAACAGGAGAGTTTGGTTCAGCTATGTCGTATTAGCGCTTCTAACGCTTGCTTTGCTCGTTCCCCAAGCCTATGCGGCGCCTTACTATCTGGATTTGCCCGCGAGTTTCAGTGCAACGGAGATTACGGATACTTCCATTACCGTTCAGGTTTTTACACCAGGGACGGATCAGCGGGCAATCACATTCAGTGCAACTGTTTTTTCAACGGAGCTTATGGAGATTTGGCCGACAACGTCAAAAATTCCGGCATTTACACGATCAAAGGGTTGAAGCCGAATACAAGCTACAATTTCCGATTGCTCGGCAACAATTCGTACGACGGCAGGCAATATAAAATTGAACAGTCATTCACTACGTTAAAAGATCCCATCCCTGACGAAGCTTCGCTCAGCGTCAAAAACGCGACCTATACGGAACTGACTTTGCAAGTCGACTTTCCGGTATCCGGAGCTCCTGACAACAAAGTCGAATTTATGAAAAACGGAGCTTGGGCCGATATTTCCAGCTATTTGGCCAAAAAGAGCGGCGATTACGTCGTCAAAAATTTGGCTCCGAACACCGCTTACAAAGCCAGAGTTTCATGGCGGGGCAAAGACAACTCCATCAAAACGAAAGAAAAAGACGTCTCCACTTTGCGCTACAGCGAACCGTTCGTCAGCGTAGTAAGCACAGACAATCTTGAGGCGCTTACTTTGAATGTCGTGTACCCCGTCTCCGGAGATGCGAACAACGATATCAAGCTTGTCAGCGGCGATCACGTGTATACGCTGAGCATTCCGCACAAGGCAACCGGTTTTTACAATTTTAACAATTTAACGCCGGGCACGAACTACACGGCCGTCCTGACCTACAATCTCGGAAACGGTATGAAACAAGCCACCTTCCCCGTCCGCACCAATTCGTACGGCGCCGCGTGCAAAAATGCGGAGCTGACGAACGCGATCAAAGCCGTGATGGGCCGCAACCCTAACGGATCAGGCACAACAGGAGAATGCAACCCTTATTTGTACGACAAAAGCGGCAATCTCTCGGCCGGCTCCTCGACCGTGCAAGAAAAAGTGGAGTTTTACTTTGGCCGAACCAAGACCGGCGTGAAAAACAGCGAGCACCCTTTCAACAAGCTGTTCTTCGAAAATCTGGACTACGGGATTTATTGGTACGGCAAAGACAATGTGGCGCAAAAATACAAACCCGGCATCGACAATCCGTACTACGATCCCAAAAAGCCGACGGTGATCTACGTGCATGGCTGGGAAAAGGATACGGTCTCGAAATATTTCAGAGAATCGGGAGCGTCGTACGACTTTGACGATAAACCGATGCAAATTTTCAACCTATGGCTGGACGCAGGCTACAATGTGGGCGTTTTTTACTGGAACCAGCTTTCCGATGACGATCTTCCCGGCGTTCCGTTCCAAATTACCCGTCCGGAATGGACGGAGTCCAAGATCTGGTCTACAAAAGGCGATGTAGGAATGCGCTGGAGAAAACCGGGCGGGAGCTTTGAAACCGTCAATGTGCCGCAAAAAAGCGCGGGAGACCTTTTTTACGACGAGTACGTTGCGGCCATGGCGAATCAGCAAAACAAAAATATCCAAATCGTAGGCCATTCCTTGGGCCACCAAATGGCCATTTATTTGGCGAAAAAGGTGTGCGATACGAAATCCGGCCTTTGCCCGAACCGGCTCACTTTGCTCGATCCGGCCAACACCGCGGGTCAGCGGAATTACACGGTCAACGGCTGGCGCCAACCGATAACCAGCGTCATTAACGATTACGCTTCCGATTTGATGAAAAAGGGCATCGCGATCGAGCTGTATCAATCCAGCAATCTGATGGAGCTGCCCGGGAACGAGAACAATATGAAGCTGAAATCGATGGCTTCCTATGTTCGCCTGGAGCCCGATTTTACAAGCAAGTACGGTATTTTTGATGCGCCGGCCAAGCAGCACGTTTACGCGAGGGATTGGTATTTTCTTTCCAAAGCATTCAGCAAAATTCCCGTTGTCAAAGTAGAGCGCGTCTGGAACTGGTGGTGGTATACCGATGTTATGAAAACGGATACCAAGTACAATACGGTCCCGTTCGCCAACGCCTCCATCGACGATATCAAGAAAACCATGAATGCGGCCAAAGCGAGCGACAAGAGAGTGAGATTCGAGCAACGCGGCGGAAAAAATTCGTTCGCCCTCTCCGACGATGATTTTACGGAAAACGTGTACACCTACGCGGACCCGCCTCCGCCGAGCATTACGAACCCGCCCCCGGGACCCGTTCTGCCTCCTCTTAATCCGTACATTCCCGGTTACCGGTGAAAAACAAACTCCCGTGCTGCTCTCTGCAGCGACGGGAGTTTATTCATTTCGTTGAAAGCTACCCCCCGCGGGAGTGGCTTGCTTTTTTAGAATCCGTTATGTTGGACAAGATCCAGCCGATTTCCGTACAGATCTTCGAATACAACCTCGACTCCCCAAGGTACCTCTTTCGGTTCGCCGTAAAACTTCACACCGTTTGCCTTCATTTTCTCATAGTCGCGATAGCAATCGTCCGTTTGCACGACCAGGAACACATGGTTCGCCGCTTGAGTGCCGATCCTTTCCGCTTTTTCATCCGTGTCTGCTTCGACAAAAACAATTGCTGTTTCCGAATCTTTCGACGGTGCGACGGTTACCCATCGCATTCCGTCACCGAATGCATTGTCCGTTACCAATACGAACCCTGCCTTGTTGATGTAGAAATCAATAGCCTCGTCATAGTTTTTTATCAACATCGTAACATGGCCTATTTTTTTCTTCATGTTTTCCCTCCTTATTACTTTGGCTCCCCATGATCGCTTCATGAACAGGAATTTTTATTCCAATAAACCAAACAACTCGCGGAGATAATCCCGACGCCCATGCAAAATACGATGAATAATAACGTCATTTTCAATAACCCTGTAAAAAACCAGATAAGGATGTACGACAATAAATCGATATCCACGTTGTACAAGCGTATAGTCCTCATCCGACAACACCGAACCAATATGGGGAAAATCCGCCAAACTTGCCATTTGGCTGTCTAACTTTTCCAACAAGTTTTCTGCAGCGGAAACATTGTCTTGTGAAATATACGAAAAAATCTCATCGATATCATCAACTGCTGCAGGCGTATATTTGACCTTACTCTTTTGCGGCATTAATTTTCCTCCGCATTTTTGCTATTACTTGGTCATGTTCAATCAATTGCTCTCCTTCGGCCACTTGCTTTTCCGCGACTAACAACTTCGATTGCAGTTTGATGCGGGCTTCCATACGCCGAAATGTTTCATGGCTCATGACGACCAAATCCGCTTCTCCATTGCGTGTAAGTATGACGGGTTCATCTATTTCATGGCAATATTTCGAAAATCCGTTGTAGTCCTGCCGAATTGTAGTCGACGGCTTAATATTCAACTTCTTCATCCCCCTTTCATAGCATTATTCTGACGATATTGTATCATTATTCTTATCGTTATCGCCATCTTATCCGCAATAGCCGCAAGCTGTTGAGCGTAACGATGAGCGTTGCTCCCATATCGGGGAAGATCGCCATCCACAGCGTAAGCCAGCCCGGAACGATAAGAAGCAGCGCCGCGGCTTTAATGAGCAGCGAGAACGCCATATTTTGCTTGATGATGGCCAGTGTCTTGCGGCTCAGCATGATCGTGTGCGGGAGCTTTGCCACATCGTCCGCCATGAGGGCGATATCCGCCGTCTCGAGCGCGGTATCCGTGTCTGCTCCGCCCATGGCGATCCTTCCCGCCGCCATTGCAACAAAAAAAAAAAGCGAGGGCTCAGCCCCCGCCTTCATTTTTACGCATTCACCGCAGCTTCCTCTTTCATTCGTTTTCTGTCGGAAATTTTAATTTTGCCGACGAAGACGCTGAGCACCGCTCCCAGTACGACGAACAACAGTCCGAAGAGGAACACGCTGTGCAGCGAATCGACGAGCGCCGTTTTCAAAACCGGAACGAGCTGCTGCGTCAAAGCTTGCGGCATTTTCGCCAGCGACTCGGGGCTCAGCAGCATCGAATACAGCCCTTGCGGATTGTTATGAATCATCGATGTCATTTGCTCAGCCATGCCTCCAGCCTGCGCTGGCATTTGCTTCATCATCGGCACTAATTGCTCCGTCAAAATGGCGCCCGATTTATGGTTCATAATCGCTCCAAGTATCGTCATGCCGAACGTACCGCCGATTTGCCGGAAAAATTGGCTCGAAGACGTGACGACGCCAAGCTCGGATTTCGGGAAGCTTTCCTGCAGCGCGAGCGTCAGAAGCGGCATCACAAGCCCCATGCCCAATCCGATGACCATCATATAACCGGTTGCGGCGAGCTTCGACGTATCGATCCCCATTGTAGTCAAAAGGATGAACCCGGCTGCCATCACAATCATGCCTACCGCCATCTGTTTGCGCACGCCGACTCTGAGCACGATCTGGCCGCCAACGATGCTGGTCACAATCATCGTAATCATCATCGGAGTCATTACCGTTCCCGACGCCGAAGCGCTGATGCCGACAATGCCTTGCATAAAGAGCGGAACGAACATAATGGCGCCGAACATGCCGATGCTCATCAAAAAGCCGATACCGTTAATGACGGTAAACGTACGGTTTTGAAACAAGCGAATCGGAAGGATCGGTTCCGCGGCTTTCGATTCAAAAGCAACAAAGCCGACCAGCGAAACGACGGATAGCGCGAACAAGCCGATAATTTGCCAAGAACCCCAGGCATAGTCGTGACCGCCGAACGTTAACGCGAGCAACAAACTAACGACGCCGACAATCAACGTGGCGATGCCCGGCACGTCGAATTTGACTTTTTCCGCAGCTTTCTTATGCTTCGGCAACGCCATCGCAATCAGTATCGTCGCCAAAATGCCGACCGGCAAATTGATGTAGAAGACCCATCTCCAATTCAGCGCATCGACAATCCAGCCGCCGACTTGCGGCCCGATGATCGAAGAGAGACCGAACAAGGCGCCGAATACGCCCTGCCATTTGGCACGCTGCTTGCCGGTGAACATGTCGCCGATAATGATCATGGCCATCGGCATCATAATGCCGCCTCCGATCCCTTGCAAGCCGCGGAACAAAATGAGTTCCGTCATATTTTGCGACAGCCCGCAAAGGGCCGAACCGGCAATAAACACGAGAAGTCCCGTTACATATATGGCTCTGCGGCCGAGCAAATCGGCGAACTTGCCGGCAATCGGCACTACGACGGTCGAACTGAGCATGTAAGCCGTCGTCAGCCACGTCATGAAGCCGAGCCCGCCCAGCTCGCCGACGATCCGCGGCATCGCGGTGCCTACGATCGTTCCGTCGAGCGCCCCAAATAGCATCGCAATCATCAAGCCAACAATGAGCAAGCCTTTATTTTTCATTACCGATGCCGATTCGTGAACGTTATTTTGTGTCATTTCCATAGTCATCAATCCTTTATGTCGTTAATGTTTGTCCGTCATGCCCGCCAGCTTTTCAAACGTGGCTACGAAACGGGCAAGTTCTTCTTTACCGATTCCGGAAAAATAACGGGCGATAATTTCTTTGGT
This sequence comes from Gordoniibacillus kamchatkensis, assembly GCF_000829455.1. GTDB lineage: Bacteria > Bacillota > Bacilli > Paenibacillales > NBRC-103111 > Gordoniibacillus > Gordoniibacillus kamchatkensis. The sequence goes on along the minus strand of NZ_JXAK01000030.1, from coordinate 5,763 downwards.
TAGATCTTTCAACTGGTCCAATGCTTGCTGCCCTTCTTGCGTAAGCTCAACTAAAACTACCCTGCGGTCGTGCGGATCATGAATGCGGGCGACCAAGTTCGCATGCACGAGACGGTCGATCATGACCGTAATAGCGCTCGGCTTCACTTCCATTTTCTCTGCTAGCTGCGTAAGTTTGCACTGGCCTTGTTCTTTGATGAAATGAAGCATAAAGAACTGGGGACCTGTGATGCCTATCCCTCTTTGCTCATTCAATTTGCGGTAATCCATCGCCATTTTCCGCCGCAGCGCTTCGTTGGCTGCCATAAATTTTTGGATATAGACGTTCAGGCTTTCGTCCATGTTCAACCCTTGCTTTCTTATTAAATTGTTTGAACTTCAACTTGTTTAATATTTAAATTACTTAAATAAATTATCATGCCCGCGCCTCGATGTCAAGGCAACGAAATAAATAACAAAATAACCTGCTCTAGCCTGGATAACAGGCTAAAGCAGGTCATCGATAAATAATCCAAATAACGGACATACTAAATCCTAACGAATCAGTCAAAATAAATCGCGTTCGTCACAGCGGCTAGCAATTCCTTGCCGGCCTCGTCGAAATGGCGCCAAACCTCCGCGCGGCAAAACGTGCGTCCTTCCGCAGCGGGGAGCAGCAGCGTCAGCGCCCCGTCCTCCTCCGCAATGTGCTCGAGGGCGGTGCCGCGATTGTCGATCAGCCGGATGCGGTCCCGGGCTCTGAGCCGCTCGGCTGCCATCGTCACTTCCTGCACGGTTCCGGCCGGAACGGCGTCGCCGATGCCGTACGTGCCGCTGCGCAGCTCGACGAACGGTCCGTCCGGAGCGTAGCTCAGTACGACATGGCCGCGGTCGATGCCGCCCAGAATGCCGTGGACCGTCTTCGTCTCGCTGAGCACCCAAGTGGTAGGACAGGCGTGGCGAACATACGGGTCCGGCCGGTGCGTATCGCTGCCTCCTACCGCCGTCAGGCGCCGGCCGGCTACGAGCTGGGCGTGCCACCAGTCCAGCGTCGCCTGATTCATCTCCCGCCACGGGCCGTTCCAAATTTCCACCCAGTCGAAATCGACGTCGAAATCCCACAGCCACGGGCAATTCGGACAGTGGGGATGATTCAGCACGATTTTGGCGCCGCGCTCGCGTCCCGTGCGGATGCGGCGATGCACGTCATCCATGCCGGACACCCGGAAATCGTCCAAGGGATCGGGTACGCCGAGGAAATTGCTGTGCCCGAAGTTCGTCGTGAATTCCAGCCCTGGAATCATGACCACTTCCGTCTGACGCGGGTACGCCGCATTTTGGCTGGACGTGTTATGGTCCGTCATCGCCAGGAAGTCGCAGCCGAGCTCCTCCATAATGCGCGCGTTATCCTCCAGCGTGTAGGAGCCGTCGCTATGCACGCTGTGCATATGCAGATCGCCCTTCAGCCAGCGCGGCGTTTGATGATAAGACTGCACCGTGACGATCACGGTACACCCGTCCGCCGGCACCTTGTAGGCATTATGCAGGACCGCCCATTCCCCGGGAGCGAGCGGACCCGGACTGTAGCCCGGCGTCGCCTTCTCCAGCCCGAGGCGGAATTCCGTGCGCGCCCCGCCGCTCCAGCCGCGGACGCGCTCCCGATCGCGCACGCCGAGGTCGATGACGGCTTTCGGCTCCCCGCGCGACTCTACATCATAACTGACGCGGATTTCCTCCACGCCCTCCGGCAGCTCGAACGGAATTTCGATATACCGGCTTTCTTCGTCTTTGCGAATGTCGCGCCTCACCGTCAACACGGTTACCTTCTGCTGCTGCTCCACGCGGCTCCCCTCTTTCCTATTCTTTGTTTGCTCCCAGCATGATGCCTTTCACAAAGTAACGCTGCACGTATGGATAAATAATGATCAGCGGGATCAAGGCGATGACGATGCCGGCCATCCGCACGTTCGTCGTTACGATGAAGTTGCTGGAGGTCGCATCCGAATCGATGATCATCGACTTCAAAGCGATTTGCAGCGTATATTTGGCATGGTCGGTTATATAATAGAGCGCCGGAGTGAAGCTGTTCCAACGGCCGACGAACTCGAACAGCGTGACGGTCGCAATTCCCGCGCTCGACAGAGGCAAGTACATCGTGAAGAAGATGCGCAAATCGCCCGCGCGTCCATTCGCGCCGATTCGGCCATCTCGGACGGCACGCTGAGGAAGAAGTTGCGCATAAGCAAAATGCTGAATCCGGATACGAGCGAATAATTAATAAGAGAGTACAGCGTGTTCAAGAGGCCCAAATCTTTATTGACGATATACAGCGGCACCATAATCGCTTCGTTCGGCACCGTCATCGTGAGCAGAATGAAGCTGACGAGCAGCTTCTTGCCCGGCAGCCCTTGCTGCACGAGAACGTACCCGGCCATGGCGGTGAGCAGGACGTGGGCGAACGTGCCCGCAAGCGTGACGATCACATTGTTCAGAAACGGCTGCCACAGCTGCAGCCGGGTCCATACGATCGAGAAGCCTTCCGTGCTGAACTGCTTCGGCCACAAAATAATGTCGGGCTGCATCGAAGCGAGCCCCGTCGAGAACGCCAATGCGAACGTATTGAGCAGCGGCACGATCATCGTCAGGATCAGCAGCAGCAAAAAGACAATATTGACAGTATCGAACACCCGGCTGGCGAAGCTGGAACGGTCGGTTTGCATCGTGCTAAGTTCACCCCTCGTCGTACCGGATGATCGCCCGCGCCGCGAACGTAAGGACGAGCGTCATTACGATCAGAATGAAGCTGGACGCGGTAGCGATGCCGATTTTGAATTCCTGAATGCCCTTGGTGTACGTGTAGTACATGATCACGTCCACCTGCTTGGCGATCGCTCCGTTGCGCATGACGACAACCTGGTCGAAAATGCGCAGCACGCCGAGCACGTTCAGCATGACGACCACCTTCATCGTATTGTACAGCTGCGGAATCGTGACGAAGCGGACAAGCTGCCAGCGGTTCGCCCCGTCGATGCGCGCCGCTTCGTACAGCGACGGATTGATGCCCACGATCGTAGCCAGGTACAAAATGCAATAATAGCCCATGTCCTTCCAAACGGCGGACAAAATGAGCACCCACCGGGCATAAGCCGGATCGGACATAAAGTTGATCGGTTTAGGTGCTCCCGCCGCCTTGAGCAGCATATTGACTATGCCGGTGTCCGGAGACAGCATCATGATCCAGATTCCGCCGACGACGACCCACGAAAACAGGTGCGGGACGTACACGATCGTTTGCGTCAGCTTTTTAAACCAGGTGCGCGTCACTTCGGTCAAAGCGAGCGCCAGCACCACCGGCATGATGTAGCCGACAAGCAGCGTGCCGCCGGCGATGAGGAGCGTATTGGACACTGCTTCCCAGAAGCCGGAGTCGCCGACTACCGTCATGTAGTTGGCCAGGCCGACGAAGGGACGGTTGCCGATGAGCCGGTAGTTCTGGAAGCTGATGATAAAGCCGCGGATGAGCGGATAGTATGAAAACAGCACAAAATAGGCTACAACCGGAAGCATCATCGCATAGACGGACTTGAATTTCCAGACCGCTTTCAAGCGCACATTCACCGCCTTATTGGATTCCTCGAATTCCTCTCGCAGAGATGGAGAAGGGGGAGTATGCTGAGGCACCATACTCCCCCGTTCCGTCTAACCGTCAGTCGATCAATTTTTTCGCTTTGAGCTCTTCGCGCATTTTCTTGACGGCGTCGGCCGCCGGCATTTGACCCGTGATCGCCTTGAAGGAATAGTCCGTAATGATCTTCTCGGCATCTGTCCATTTGCCGGAAGGCGTCAGCTCCAAAGTGGCGTATTTCATGACCAGGTCTTGCGCTTCCTTGACGCCCGGCAGCAGGCCGAACGGGTTCGGCACATTTTTGTTGTACCAGAACGGTACGCCGTGATCCATCGCATGGTCTTTGCCGGTTTTCGTCAGTTCGATTTTGCCACCGTTGTCGGTCCAGTCGTTATCCTTGATGCCCAAGCTGCCGAGATAGATGGCGTCCTTCGTGTGCCACCATTCGATGAACTCCCACGCGGTGTTCGGATGCTCGGCGTTGACCGGGATGACCCATACGTCCGGATCACCGCGGCGCAGCATGAACTTGCCGTCCTTGTCGGCGATGCCAGGCAGCCCCTTCGCTTCGAACGCCGTGTTCGGATCTTGCGTCTTCCGCGTGTTGTTGAGCATGCCGACCCATGCGTCCCAATATGTGATCATGCCGACGCGGTCGCTCAGGAACAGGTTGCGCATTTTGGCGGTATCGTTCGTAGTGAAGTTCGGATCGAGAATGCCTTCTTTATACAGTTTGTTAAGCCACTCGTAGACCGGAATCGCCGCATCGGTCGAGTACGGAACGTCCAGCTTGCCGTCTTTCTCGACGTAGCGCTGTTTCAGGCCGGCGGCGCTGAAAAATCCTTGCAGCTCGTACATGCCTGCGGTCGACAGGCCGTACGTATCGGCTTTGCCGTTGCCGTCCGGATCTTGCTCCTTGAAAGCTTTAAGCACGTTATAGTAGTCGTCGAGCGTGACCGGATCTTTCAGGTTCAGCTTCTTGATCCAGTCCTCGCGGATGATCGGCATCGTGCCGCCCTGGTACTTCGTGAACACGCCGTAAATTTTGCCGTCCTTCGTTTTGACCTGGTCCCATTCGCCGGTCGGGATGACGTTCGGGTCGGACAGCACTTTCGATTGCTTGACTTTATCGGTCAGCGGGGTCAGGATGCCTTGATCGATGAACAGGTTCATCTTTTCCTTGCTGATTTGCAGTAGGTCGAACTTCTCGCCCGAAGCGATGGCGGCCAGCAGCTTCTGATCGTAGTCGGAGGCCGGTTTGTCGAGCTTCACTTTAATGCCCGTAAGACGTTCGATCTCTTTCTCGAAAAGGGTGTTTTCTTCCGGCGTTTTGCCGCCGATGACGCCGGCCATAATGTGCAGCGAGCGCTCTTCCTTCTTTGCATCGCTCTTGGGGGCGTCGGCCTTCGGGGAAGCAGCCGCGTCGCCGCCGCTTTGCGCCGGCGCGCCACCGTTTCCGCTGCAGCCGGCCACTATGGTCCCGAGCAGCATGGCCGCCAAGGCGGATTGAACGATCTTTTTCGATTTCGGAATCATGGATACCCTCCTGTAAAGTTGGTCTGATTCATCCGCAGCTTCTACTTTCGATGGAGAAACAAACTCCGTGCCGTAACCGTCCCTTTCGCCGGATCACAAGCTTCCGCCGATCTCCCCCTTACTTTGGCGTATGCGTTTACAAAATCTTAATAAAGCGCTTTCTCTTTAGCTGTGCCAATGAGCTTGACACCGTCGGCCGGACCGCTGGCGGCAGCGGCGATCTCCCCCGCTCGGGCAAAATGTCCCTATGTACAAACTCTGCACCGCTTCGGCGCATTCTCGGGCGGCATGTCGATCTTTGGCACGTTCGGCATCGTTAAACCGGTTTAATTGAGCTCATAAAGGAAACCGGCTAACATTCATTAAACCGGTTTAACAACTTCTGTTTTGATTATACATGATCGCCCGAGCCTCTGACAATAAGTTTTAGGGAAATTTACAAGATGTTTAATCCCGCCCAAGATACCGTGTTGCAGTTACGCAAATGCACTTGGAGATGGGACCGAACCCATGAACCCTTGAAATGCACCTCTGTCAAGAAAGTAGACACAACTTAAGCCGCCTGGAGCTGCTCATAGTACCTTTTTTCGCATTGATGTGGGGTCAGATAACCGATCGACGAA
>NZ_JXAK01000029.1 GCF_000829455.1 Gordoniibacillus kamchatkensis | reverse complement strand
CCGGCGGAAGCGTCAGCAGTGGCCGGCTGTGGATCGTGGCGCCAAGCACGCTGGTGATCGTACCGTCCAAGAGATTGGTGACTGTACCGGCGGAAGTCAGCGTACCGGCTGTTATCGTGGCGCCAAGCACGCTGGTGATCGTACCATCCAAGAAATTCGTGACCGTGCCTGCTGAAGTCAGCGTACCGGCTGTGATGGTCGCACCGAGAACGCTGGTGATCGTACCGTCAAGAATGACCGCTGTAATGTTTCCGCTTGTGTCTGTGGCGATGACGCGATCCGTTCCGGTGCCGTCTTTTCCGTATATTAACGTTCTTAGGTTGTCCGGATCGGTCTGAAATACCGAGTAGTTTGGCATGATGCCGCAGCTCCTTTCATGACTTATGCTAATTATCCTACTGTTTGCGATTGGTAATAAACGTCAATTTGCGTCGGTCCTTGTCCATCTTCGGCTGTCAGCGATAATCGAGTCCATTTCAAAAAACGGTTCGGAACGATGACACGCATCGATTGTGGCGCTATGACCTCTTGTTGATCCACCGAAAAATCAATGGAATTCGGGCTGATTTCCGCCATAACGAGAGTGGGATAGTCGCCCCGATTAATGACCGCATACGACACTGCTGATTTAGTTGCCGTATTCTGCATCGGCAAGCTGAGAATCTCGCCTGTAACGTCCAGGCCAAGAAAAGCTTCTTCTTGAAATAGGATTCTGGAACGTCTGGAAGGTATCGTCACCGTAACAAGCCGTCCATCGCTATCGGTCATGATGGGGCGAGGACGATGCCGGTCGGTTCCGATAATTTGCACTTCGCAGAGCGAGCTCGTTTCGCAGGAAGGTCTTCGTTTGGATGCGGCTTTGCGCGCTTTATTCGACTTGCATGGTCCTCTTGAATCGCTGCCTCGGGTTTTCGTTTTTTTGAGTACCTTCACAGATTTCTTCACGCCGCAGCTGCTATTGCGCACGCGCGATCGTTTCACTCTGCGAGAGGAAGCCCTTTTCCTGGTAATCATTGCATTCGATCACCTGCTTAGCGAAAAAAAAAGATGGCGGAACATGGGGATATTTCACAGTTATCATATTAAGAAAGAGACGGAGTTGCCTGGACCAATGACCTTTCGGCCAAAAATGAGATGTATATAAAGCCAGAGCCGAGGGCTTGTACCTTTGAAACGCGCCGGGGCGGGAACGCGAAGCAATTAGATGAAAAATATCATTGAGCAATCGGCAACTTTCTTGTATACTATTCGAGTGTATAATTATTCACCAAAGTTCAATTTATGGATTGGGGAGACCACAGCATGAAAAAATTCGCAACTGTAGCTGCAGCCCTGCTGCTCACAATGGGCATCGCTACCGCCTGCGGACAAAAGGATCAGCCTGCGTCCACGAACGCAGCAGCTCCTGCCGCCGATAAGAAAGAGACGACCTCCGCCGCACCGAACAATCCGTTCAAAGCAAAGGGCAAACTTGTTGTCGGCACGAGCGCCGATTACCCGCCGTACGAATTCCACAAGCTGATTGACGGCAAAGACCAAATTGTCGGCTTTGACATCGATATCGCGAACGCTATTGCCAAAGATCTCGGCGTGGAGATGGAAATCAAGGACATGAAGTTCGACGGCCTTCTTCCCGCGCTGGACACCGGCAACATCGATATGATCGCTGCCGGCATGAGCCCGACGGACGACCGCAAGAAAAACGTCGATTTCACGAAAATTTATTATACCGCGGCGCAAGGCGTCGTCGTTCGCGCCGAAGACAAGGACAAGTTCAAAACGCTGGACGATCTGAAAGGCCTCAAAATCGGCGTGCAAAAAGGTTCGATTCAAGAGAAGATCGCCCAGGAGCAAATCGCTAACGCACAGCTGAAATCGCTCGGCAAAATTTCCGACATCGTCGCCGAGCTGAAGTCGAAGCGGGTGGACGCGATCGTCGTCGAGCTCCCGGTTGCGCAAAACTATGTGAACAAGAATAAAGACCTGACCATAGCTCCGGCTGTGCCGAAGGACGATACGGGCGGCTCCGCGCTCGCCTTCAAAAAAGGCATTGATCCTAAGGTGCTGGAGCAAGTGAACAAGACGCTTGACAAATTGAACGCCGATAAAAAAATCGACGAATTCGTGGCGAAAGCGAACGAGATGGTAGAGTAAGGCGCCAGCACGAGGGCGGAAAATAGCGGACTTACCGCTATTTTCCGTTTTTGCTTGATAGGCGTTAAGCCGGCTGTGATATGCTTGGCATATTGCTCACCGTTACACCTCTAGCTTAACGCCTAGGCGTTAAGCTAGCTGCGATAAGCCCGCACATTACCTCACCGTTACACCTCCAGCTTAACGCCTTGGCAGCAAGCTGGAGGTGATACGTCCGGGCACGTTGCTCACAGTTCAACCTGCAGCTTAACGCCTTGGATGAATTTTAGCAAAGGAGGACGGATATGGATTTCTCGTTTTTGGACAAGTATTGGATTTATTTCGTCAAGGGGACGGAGTGGACGATTTTTTTATCCGTGTTCACCGTTCTGTTCGGCTTCATCATCGGGGTCGTGCTGGCGCTGCTGCGAATGTCCAATATTAAGGTCATTAAGTTTATAGCCGTAGCGTACATCGAGTTTATGCGCGGCACGCCGCTGCTGGTGCAAATTTATTTAATTTACTATTGCTTGCCGTTCGCCGGGGTGACGCTGCCCGATTATGTGGCGGCCATACTGACGCTGTCGCTGAACAGCGGCGCCTATATTGCGGAAATTTTCCGGGCCGGCATTCAAAATCTCGACAAGGGACAGATGGAAGCGGCCCGCTCTCTCGGCATGCCGCATCGGATGGCGATGCGGTACATCGTGCTGCCGCAAGCGTTCCGCAACATTTTGCCGGCGCTCGGCAACGAGCTTGTTGTCGTCATCAAGGAGTCGTCTATCGTTTCGGTCATCGGGATCACTGAGCTCATGTATCAGGCGGACACGGTTCGCGGCATTTTCGCCCGTCCGTTCGAACCGCTCATTATCGCGGCGATCGTTTACTTCATCATGACGTTCACGCTGTCGAAGCTGCTCGGGCGTTGGGAAGGGAGGCTGAAACGGGCATGATCAGGGTGCGCAATCTTCATAAACGGTTTCATAAGCTGAACGTGCTGAACGGCATCAATATCGATATCGAGAGGGGCGAAGTGCTCGTCGTCATCGGCCCGTCCGGCTCCGGTAAAAGCACGTTTCTGCGCTGTCTCAATTTGCTTGAGACGCCGAGCGAAGGCGAAATCCATTTCGACGGCACGCTCATTACGAGCAAGCAAAACGACATCAACGTGCAGCGCCAGCAAATGGGCATGGTGTTCCAGCAGTTCAACCTGTTCCCGCACTTGTCCGTCCTGCACAACATTACGCTCGCTCCGCGCAAGCTGAAGAAGCTGAGCGATGCGGAGGCGAATGGTATCGCCTTCGACCTGCTGCGCAAAGTGGGTCTGGAAGACAAGGCACAAAGCTATCCCGGGCAACTGTCCGGGGGGCAAAAGCAGCGCATCGCCATCGCCCGCGCGTTGGCCATGTCGCCGAAGGTGATGCTGTTCGACGAGCCGACGTCGGCGCTCGATCCGGAGATGGTCGGCGAAGTGCTCGAAGTGATGAAAAATCTCGCAAAGGGCGGCATGACGATGGTCGTCGTCACGCACGAAATGGGCTTCGCCCGCGAAGTCGGCACCCGCGTCGTGTTCATGGACGGCGGCAAAATCGTCGAAGCAGGAAAGCCGCACGAGCTGTTCGCGAATCCGCAGCATCCGCGGACGAAAGAATTTTTGAGCAAAGTGTTGTAGCCGGGGGTGCCCATCGTGTCACGCATCCAAATTGTTACGGACAGTACGTGCGATCTGAGCGAAGAGCTGCGGCGCCAGTACGGCATCGATGTCGTGCCGCTGCACGTCGTGTTTGGCGATCGCGATTATAAGGACGGCGCCGATATGCGCGCCGAACAGCTGTTTGAGCTCGTTAGCGCAAGCGGCAAGCTGCCGAAAACGGCGGCGCCGTCGCCGGGCGAATTTTTGGCGGCGTTCGAGCCCTATATCGAGCAAGGCTGCGATATCGTCTACGTCGGCCTGTCCTCGAAGCTGTCGGCCACGTACAATAACGCATGCCTGGCCGCCGAACAGCTTCCGCCGGGCCGAATCGTCTGCGTCGATTCGCTCAATCTCGCGACCGGCGTCGGGCTCTTGGCGCTCAAGGCAGCGAAGGCGGCACACGCCGGAGCTTCGCTTGCCGACATTGAGCGCCTGCTGCTCGAAGCGCGCGAGCGAGTTGAGACGGAGTTTGTCATCGATACGCTCGACTATTTGCATAAGGGCGGGCGCTGTTCAGCCTTGCAAAGCTTTATCGGCGGGCTGCTGAAAATTCGGCCTGTCATTAAAGTCGCCCACGGCAGCATTACGGTCGCCGCGAAAATACGCGGCAAACGCGAGAAAGCGCTGGAGCAGCTTGTCGCCAATTTGCTTGAGCGCAAGGAACGCATCGAAGACCGCTTCGTTTTCGTTGAACATGCGCTGGCCCCGGAAGATGCCGCGGAGCTGAAACGCCAGCTCGAAGACGAGCACGGCCTGCGCGTCGAGCTGGCCGAAGCCGGCTGCGTCATTTCGAGCCATTGCGGGCCGCAGACGGTTGGAATCATTTACACTTTGCTGCCTTGAATAGCCGCGCATACGATCTGCAACATTTCACGCCGCCCCGTAGTCCATAGTAGTAAACAGAGCGAAAGGAAGGCGGCAGCATGAGACGGGTGTGGATCGTATGGGCGGCTTTCGTCCTTTGCTGGGGAGCGTTGGTTGCGGCAATCGGCTTGTCCGGCGGCGGAGCTGCAAAGTATGATGCCGCTTTGAGCCGTGGCAAGGAGGCTGCAGCATCGTCGGCGCCGCAGTCCGGGCAAGAGCAAGGTTTCGAAAGTTCGCCGCCGGCCGCACCGCAGGCGCAACCGCCGTCTTCTAAAATTGCTCCGGCGAATGCGCCGTATGTTCCGGTCTCTTCCGGCGGCACGATTGAGGTGCGGGGCAGCGATCCGGGGTTCACCCTCAGCCATCTAACGGTAGCGAGCGAACGGACGGCTTGGGTCGTCCGCACCGATCAAGCCGGCGCGGACTCGGTTGCCGCCACGGATGACGGCGGCGCCACGTGGAGCGTTCGCTCCGGCATGGGCAAGCTGCATGTGCTGGCTTTGCACGCGGTGAACGCTCAGGCCGGCTGGGCAGCAGCCTCTTCCGGCTGCAAGGAACAAAACGGCGTTAGCCGCTGCTCAGAGCTGCAGGTGCTCCGCACCGAAGACGGGGGCAAGTCGTGGGCCGTGCAGCTAAGCCAGACGTCGGACGCGCAGGACGCCGCGATCGAAGCGGCGGATGACCGCCATGTTGTCGTACTCGCCGGAGGCAAGCTGCTGCGCACCGCGGACGGCGGCCGCAATTGGCAGGAGCTGAAGCCGGGATTCGGGGGGGTCGCGCCGCAGAGCATAAGTTTCCCGGCGTCGGAGCAGGGCTGGGTCAGCGGCTCGATCTGCGATCGCAAGCAGACCGACGGCAGCGCCGTTTGCCGGATAACGGTTATCGCCACAACCGACGGAGGCGCCCATTGGCGGCAGCTGCCGCCAGCCGGCGAAACGTTATCCGGAGCCATATCGTCGCTCGTTCGTTTCGTCGACGCGAAGCGAGGCTGGCTGCTTGTCTCCGATATCGATACGAGGCGGGCGACGCTATACGGGACAGAAGACGGCGGTCGGCATTGGACGCCGCTTCAAGAACTGAGCAGCGCGCGCCCTGCGCCCGCAGGTCTCGAATTCGTGTCTGCCGATGACGGCTGGATTCCGCTCAATATGGGTGCAGGTCCGATCGATGGCGGGATGATGGTCACTCATGACGGCGGCCGGCATTTCGAAACGATAGGGGAGGGGCGGGGCTGGAGCTTTGGGCCGGCGTCGGCGCTGTCGGGGAAAGAAATTTGGGCCGTCGAGCATGGCCGAGCGCTCGTCAGAACGAAAGACGGCGGCAAAACGTGGCAGCAGCTGTATCCGCTGCTTGCCCCTGTCGGCGATATCGCTTTTGTCGATGCGCAGCACGGTTTCGGTCTCGGCACTCCGTTCGAAAGTGACGCGCTGCTGGCTACGTCGGACGGCGGCAAATCATGGCGCAAGCTGCCCGCCATCGATCCGCAAGGGGCGATCGTCGGGATCAGCTTCGCCAGCCGTCAGACCGGCTGGGCGCTGCGGCAAACGGCGGACTCCGGCGTCTTCCAGCTGCTGCGCACGACGGACGGAGGAAACAGCTGGAAGGCGCTGGCGAACTTGGCCGCCGCGGGCGTATCGAACAGGCCGTATATCCGTTTCTTCTCGGCGCAGGACGGCGTTATTGCGGTGACGAACGGAAGCAAAACGCAAACCGTATACCGGACGAAAGACGGCGGCAAAACGTGGACGGCTTCTCCGTCTCCGTACGTCCAAGCCGGCGGGGGCGATTTGTTCGCCTTCTCGTCGCCGTCAACCGGTTGGACGTACCGGGACGAGACGCCGCAGCAAGGGGCGGTTTTGTACCGCACGGAGGACGGCGCGGCGTGGCAGCCGTACGGCGTTTTGCCGAAGCCGGGCTGGGCATATGCGCTAGGTTGGGCGTCGGAGCTGCGCGGATGGGCGCTCTATGAGCGCGACCCGTTTCAGCCCGGCAGCCGGTGGAGCCTGCTCGCGACATCCGATGGCGGGGCAACGTGGCGGGAGACGCTGTTCCCTGCGCAGTTCCGCATCGACGATCGGACCGTCAAGCTGCAGTTCGCGGGCGACCGGAACGGCTGGCTATTAACCGGCAGCGGACTGCTGCGAACCGAGGACGGGGGCGCGACATGGTCGTGGCTCGGGCAATAGATGCGGTCTACGCCCGCAGCATTTGCATCGGCTTTACCGCTCTCGGCCGGATGCTGTTCCGCGCGAAGCGGGCGCACCGACCTCTAGACGAATAAATAGCAAAAATGGTCCCGCATCCGCTAAGGCGCGATGTCGGGACCATTTTCGTCGGTGAGCTGTTACGCTTCCCGGCTTACGAGCTCTTCCGGCACGCCTCGCAGCAGCGGCGACGGCCGCTCGCCATGCATGACCCACAGCTCGTGCAGCGCGCGCGTGCAGCCGACGTACAGCAGCTTCGCATCGTGCGGCGTCGCGTTGTAGGCGCCTGCATCGACTCCGGTCAAGATGACGGCGTCGAATTCGAGCCCTTTGGCGAGATAGACCGGTACAACGGATACGCCGCCGCCGTACTGCTGCTGCTCGGCGCCGATCAGATGCGCCTCGATGCCGTCGCGGCGCAAAGCCTCGTGCAGCGGGACGCACGCTTCCTCGGTGCGGGCGATGACGGCGACGGTTTGTGCTGCTCCTGCCTGAATGCGCCGCACCGCAGCTGCGACGTCCGCCGCGGAACGGGAGGCGACGATCCGGATCGGGTCGCCGCTGCGGAACACCGGCACCGGAAGCCGCGCTTCCGGCACCCCCGCCTGCAGCACATGGCCCGCGAAGCGAATAATCTCCAGCGTCGAACGATAGCTTCGTTCCAATTCATAGTATCCCGTCAGCTCGGGAGGGAACAGCTTCGTGAATTCGTCCCACGACGCAATGCCTTGATAGGCGTGGATGCCCTGCGACAAGTCGCCGAGAATCGTGAATGAATCGCCGCGCGTATGGCTGCGCAGCAGTTCAACTTGAAAAGGGGAGAAATCTTGCGCTTCGTCGATGACGGTATGGTCGAACGTCTGCTCGGCGGTTACGCCCCAGAAAGCGTCATGGATCAGTACGAGCGGGGCGAGATCCTCAGGATCGACGAGCTTCTTTTTGAACACCGCGGCTGACGCCTTGGCGATATGCGGCGGAAGCTCGCGCCGCAGCTCGTCGGAAGCATAGAAGGAGGACTGGCCGTCCTGCTCGAACAGCGCGCGGTAAAACGCGAACGGCGTCAGCTCCGGCCAAGCTTTCTCATAGGCGCGCAGCCGCTGCGCAGCTTTTTTCTTCAAGTCTTTGCGGCGGCTCGCTTCCCATACTTTGTCCAGCTCCATATCGAGCCACCGCTTCATGCGCGCCAGCACCCGTTCGCGGCGCTTCATGAGCGGATAGTGCCGATTCTCCACATCCCACCAGCCGCGGACCGTCTGCGCCGGGAGCTTGACGCCTTCCCAAGGTTCGAAGTCTGCGGCCGGCACGGCTCCCGCCTCGTAGCGGGCGAGGCAGCCGCGCAGCAGCTCGGCGAAGCGAAGCGAGCCTTTCCACCGTCCGGGCGCAGTTTCGTCCACAGCCGGCCGCTTCGGCCCGATAGCGAACCAGTGGCGCAGCCTAGCGCCCGCATCCGTCAGCTTCACTTCATGCTCCAGCAGCTCCAAAGCCCAATCGGCGAAAGTGCTTTGCCGAATGGAGCCGACGCCGAGCTCCGGCAGCACGCCGGAAATGTAGTCGAGGAACATCCGGCTCGGCGCGAAAATCATCATCCGCTCGGCCCGCACCTGGTCGCGGTACCGGTACAAAAGGAAGGCGAGGCGATGCAGGGCGACGGTCGTTTTGCCGCTGCCGGCGACGCTTGAATGACGAGCGCCGCGTTCCTCGCGGCGCGGATGATGCGATCCTGCTCGGCTTGAATGGTGGAGACGATGTCGCGCAGCTTGTTGTCTTTATTTTCCCCGAGCCGGTACAGCAGGAATTCGTCGGTTACGGCCAGAGAATCGCCTTCCCGGTCGTACGTATCGACGACTCTCTGCAAAATTTGCTTGCGTATCACGATATTGCGCTTCAAGTATACGAGGCCTTCGATCAGCCCTTCGGGCGAATCGTATGACGCCGCATCCGCGCCGCCGGTAAACGAATAAAACAAGCTGGCTACCGGCGCCCGCCAGTCGATGACGAGCAGCTTGCTCGTATCCGGATCTTCCACGCCGACTTTGCCGATGTACAGCGGCGTAGGGGCGTTTTCCCCGGCCTCCTGCCAGTCGAGGCGCCCGAAGTAAGGCTCGTCGGCCGCTCGCGCCAAGTTGCGCCGTCCCGCTTCCCGTACCGCCTCGAGCGATTGCTCGGTCAAATCGTCGCCGCGATACGGCGGGATGGCGCGCAGCCGCTCCAGCTGCCGGTCGATTTCCCGGTTCGTCGTTTCCAGCCGCTGCAATTCTTCTTGATAGGCACTTTGAATCTTCGTGTCCAAATTCAGTTACCTCCTAAGAGTGATGTGGTGCGAGCAGAAAGGAAATCTAAATATACCACATTTTGGGGATAGACTGCAATATTTTTATTCGGACGGCCAGTGCCCTATAATGGGAAACAGAACGATCCGATTCGCCATGAAGGAGGCCAATGCGATGAGCGCTCTTTACGACATTTCCGCCAAGACGTCCAAAGGACAGACCCAATCTTTACGAGTTTACGAAGGCAAGCCGCTCCTGATCGTCAACCTTGCTTCCCAGTGCGGGTTTACGCCGCAGTACGCCGGGCTGCAGAAGCTGCACGAGACTTACAAGGACCGCGGCCTGCACGTGCTCGGCTTTCCGTGCAACGACTTCGGCGGGCAGGAGCCGGGGACGATCGGCGAAATCGAGCAGTTTTGCTCGCTGAACTACGGCGTCACGTTCGAGCTGTTCGACAAAGTCGCCATTCTTGGCGACGCCAAGCACCCGCTGTACGCGTGGCTGACGACCCACGCCGAGCCGCAGGGGGACGTGCAGTGGAACTTCGAGAAATTTTTGATCGACCGCAGCGGCAATGTGGCCGGCCGCTTCGCCAGCAAAGTCGAGCCCGAAAGCGAAGAGCTGCGCAGCGCGATCGAAGCGGTGCTGTAGGGCCCGGCAAAGCGGTACATAGTAAGCGCGCTATGATTTGCGAACCGGGACGGGCGGGCCGAACCGCGGCCGCGGGAAAAAGCTGGCGTTCTGCCGTATGGGCGGATGAACGCCAGTTTTTTTCTGCAGCGCCGGGGCGAAATCGTTATTCTGAATCAGCGATTTTTATGAAAACAAGTTGTCTTTGTGCAGCTTTGCGACAACTTGTTTTTGTTTGCGATCGTACCCGGGCGATTTTTTGCAACAATTTCGCTGCAGGCTGCAGAACAATTCGCAACATATTCACGTTATAAAAGAAGAGGGAAACTTTTTGCACCAAACTATCCTGCACCCGGAGGAACGATCAAGTTGAACAAAACGTCTTTCGTCGCATTGCTGCTAGCTTCGTCCATTGCGCTGCTTGCCGGCTGCGGAACGAAGAACGGCGCATCCGCCCGGCCAAACGATACTCCGCCCGCGCACAATCATGCCGCAGCCGAAGGGGACGGAGCATCTGCTTCTTCCGGGGCTGCGCTGTCTGACAGCCAGCCACCTTCTGAGCCTGCTCAGGCTCCAAAGTCAAGTCCCGATTCAACGTCCGATAAAGCCGGCGCCGATAAAGGAAAAGCGCCGGACGCCCCTATAGGCGAGGATAAGGGGAAAGCTCCGGACGCCGTAAAAAACCGAGCCGAGCAAGTGGTTGCCAAACCGGACAGCATTTCCGTTTTGGTAAACAAGCAATTCGCGCTCCCGGCCAAGTACGAACCGTCTGACCTGGTATACCCGGATGTGCCGTTTATTTTCAAAGAGAACATCGAAAAGCGGAAAATGCGCAAGGAAGCGGCCGCAGCTTTGGAGAAGCTGTTCGCAGGCGCGGGCAAAGACGGCATTTCGTTGGCCGGCGTTTCCGCTTACCGCTCTTATGCAACGCAAAAAGCGTTGTTTAACAACTACGTCAAAACCGACGGCGAGGCAAAGGCCAAAACTTACAGCGCCGAGCCCGGCCATAGCGAGCATGAAACGGGGCTTGCCATCGACGTAACGGGCAGCGACGGCAAATGTGCGGCGCAAAATTGCTTCGGTGGGACCAAGGAAGCGGAGTGGCTGGCCAAGCATGCAGCCGAATACGGCTTCATTATCCGGTACCCGAAAGGCAAGGAAGCTATCACCGGCTATCAATACGAGCCTTGGCATATTCGCTATGTAGGGACGGATATGGCCAAAGAAATTGCCGGCAAAGGCTTGACGTTGGAACAATATTTGAATGCCGTTCCCGCATCTGCCAAATAGGCTTGCGGCTAAATTGACATATGGCATAGCCGGAGCCAACGCCTGCACAATCGTGCGGGCTTTTTTATTGGCAGCGAAAAAAAACAAAAATACTACACAAAAATCAAAAAATTCCATATATCTACCGCTAAATGATAACGCATACAATGATGTTGTGCTCATCGTAAAGTCTCTGTCATGTACATATGGAACCGAGCAATGGAGGTTAGCCGCAACCGCAAACGGCCTGACGCCGCGCAGGAACGATGTACGAAACGGGGGAGGGAGCTGGATTGATTCTCACCATGACCAATCGTTCAATCTGGAGGAAACTGACGGGCATCGGGCTGACGACGATCCTGCTTGGCTTGACGATTGGAAGCGCAGTCCGGCCGACCGAAGCCGCCGAGCGGCTGCGGGACAGAGGACGAACTGCAAACAAGGCGGAAGCCGGGCAAATTGACGTGGAGACTATCTTTAAACCGACTTACCGGCAAGTCCGCGAAAGCTACAAAGAGCCGGACGGCAGTCAGACGCAGGCAAGCGCGGCCGAGTTTCAGGCTGCGCAGTATACGGCATTCGGCGGGAGCAAGCCTGCGCTGCAAACGGTGGGCGGAAGCTCGTCGCCAACGCTTGTGTGGGAAAAAGGCACCGACTGGATCGAGTGGACCGTCGACGTGCCGAAAGGGGGCCTGTACCAGTTCGTTTTCGAGTATTACCCGCTGCCGGGACAACGGCTGCCGATCGAAAGGTCTCTGACCATTGACGGCGATTCGCCGTTCCGCGAAGCACAGCGACTGTACTTTTACCGGTTATGGGCGGACCGGGGGGAACCGGCACGGAACAATCAGGGGGACGACGTGCGGCCTGGCCAGACCGAGAAGCCGGCGTGGATCCGCAGTCCGCTTACGGACGGCAACGGCTTGTACGCTGAGCCCTTTCAATTTGCGCTCAGTGCGGGCAAGCACGCCATTCGCATGGGATACATCCAGGAGCCGGTATCGTTCGGGCAAATCCGCATCGTGCCGGCAGCGCCGGTTCCGGATTACGCCGCGGTCAAGAGCGGCTACGAAGAGGCGGGTTTCAAGCCGTTCGGCGGCACCGCCATTAAAGTTCAGGCCGAGGACAATCCGCTCAAAACGGACCCTACGATCCGCCGCGAATCGAATGGCGATCCGCTCGCCGAACCGGCCAGCGGGCAGCATTTTCGCCTCAACGTGTTCGGCGATTGGCGCTGGCGCAAAGGCGGGCAGGCAGCGACCTGGACGTTCTCGGTGCCCGCGGACGGCCTGTACAAAATCGGACTGAAAGTAGGCCAGTGGTGGGGGAACGGACTGCCCTCCTACAGGCAGATTCAAATCGACGGCAAAGTGCCGTTCAAGGAGCTGGAGCTTTACTCCTTCGCTTATTCGCGCGACTGGCGCATCGAAACGCTGGGGCAAGCCGCCGGCAAGCCGTACCTCGTGCATCTGGCTAAGGGCGAGCATACGCTCACCATGATAGCGGAGGTCGGGCCTTTCCAGCCGATCGCCGAAGCGCTCACCGCCGACTCCAAGACGCTCTCCGATATCATCCGCCGCATCGTCATGGTAACCGGACCTGCGCCCGACCCGAATTACGACTATGAGCTGGACAAACGCGTTCCCGGACTGATTGAAGACATGACGGCGCTGGCCGGCGATCTCGGCAAGCAGATTGACGCCTTGCGCGGGATCGCGCAGGAAAACACGAGCATAGCGAACAGCTTGCTGATGATGAAACAATTGTTCGAGCGAATGGCCGCCAAGCCGGACTCGATCCCGCGGCAGCTGGACGACTTGAACAACAGCTTGACGAACCTCGGCACCTGGCTTATCGACCTGCAAAATCAGCCGCTCGTCATGGACTATTTCCTGCTCGGCGCGCCTGATGCGAAATGGACCGACGCAGCTTCGAGCCTGTGGCAAAAAGCGAGTGCCACGATCTTAAACTTCTTTTCGTCGTTTCGCAAAAACTATACCGGCGTCGGCAGCGTGTATCGCGGCGTCGCCGGCGGAGACGGCAGCGAACCTGTCCTCGACGTCTGGGTCGGCCGCGGCCGCGAATGGGCGGAAATCATGAAAGAAATGATCGAATCGGACTTCACCGCCAATACGGGCATCCGCGTCAATATCAACACGCTGCCAGCGGGCCAATTGAATTCCGGAACCGTCAACACGCTGCTCCTGGCGGCCAGCTCCGGCCGGGCGCCGGATGTCGCAACAGGCGTAGGCGAACAGCTGCCGCTCGAGTTTGCTATCCGCAACGCCGCTGTGGATTTGTCGAAGCTGCCCGGCTACGAAAGCGTCGCGAGCCAATTTCTCCCGGGTGCCATGGTGCCGTTCGAGTATAAAGGCGGCGTGTACGCGCTGCCCGAGACGCAGGACTTCAGCATGTTGTTTTACCGCAAAGATATTCTGAAGGAGCTCGGTCTGCCGGTCCCGCAAACGTGGGAGGACGTCGGGCAAATGATTCCCGTGCTGCAGCAGAACGGCATGCAGTTTTATTACCCGCCGACCAACCCGCAGGACCGTTCGCCTCTCGGCTTCGCCACGTTTCTGTATCAGAACAAGGGGGAATTTTATACTCCCGACGGCAAGCGCTCGGCCTTGGGTTCCCCCGAAGCATACAAAGCGTTTAAAGAATGGACCGAGCTGTATACGAACTATAAGTTTCCGATTTATGCCGATATGTTTAACCGGTTCCGCACCGGGGAAATGCCGATCGGGGTCTCGGGGTACTGGACCTATGTGCTGCTCTCGACAGCCGCGCCGGAGCTGGCGGGACGGTGGGGCATCGCCGCCGTGCCCGGGCACGTTCAGGCGAACGGCTCGATCGACCGGACCGCGGGCGGCCAGGTGCAGTCCGTCGTCATTTTCAAGCAGTCGAAAAAGCAAAAGGAAGCGTGGGAGTTCCTCAAGTGGTGGACCAGCAAAGACGTGCAGGCCCAGTTCGGCCGGGAGCTGGAAGCGCTGCTCGGCGTAGAGGCGCGTTGGAACACGGCTAACATGGAGGCGTTCGCGCAGCTGCCGTGGCCGGAAGAAGACCTGAAGGCGCTGAACGAAGCGTGGAAATATTTCAAGGAGCAGCCGTTCGTGCCCGGCGGCTATTTCACGGCGAGGCATATCGCCAACGCTTGGAACCGGGTCGTCTTAAGCGGTGAGAACGTGAGGGAATCGCTTGAGCAAGCGGTCAAGGATATTGATAAAGAGCTGGCGGCGAAGCAGCAAGAATTCGGCATGACTCCCGATCAAGCCGGACAGGAGGAATAGGCATGCAAAGCGGTATTCACGCCGCCGAGACGTCTCGGCAGCGGACGGCGCCGGAGCCGGCTCTGCCGCGTCCGAAGCGAGGCACCCTGCAAATCAAGCCGCGCTGGAAAAAGCTGCTGACCGGTTACGCGTTCCTTAGTCCGTTTCTGGTGCTGTTCATCGTCTTTACGGTCGTACCCGTGCTCGATTCCATCCGGCTGAGCTTTACTTATTACAATATGCTGGAGCCTGCGCGCTTTATCGGGCTTGCCAACTACCGGATTTTGTTTCTCGATGACGATATCTTTTTCAAGGCGATCCAAAATACGTTCATTTTCTCCTTGGTGACAGGGCCTGTCAGCTATATGCTGTCGTTTCTGCTCGCTTGGATCATCAATCAGCTGCGCGGCAAGTCGTTATTCGCGTTCGCGTTTTACGTGCCGTCCATCACGAGCTCCATCGCGCTGTCGGTCGTCTGGCTCTATATTTTTTCCGGCGACCGCTACGGCCTGCTCAATCATTGGTTGATCGACTGGGGCATCGTAAGCGAGCCGGTGCTGTGGGTGGACGACGCGAAGACGATTCTTCCGGTCGTGATTGTCGTCTCGCTCTGGATGAGTATGGGCACCGGTTTTCTCGTCTTTCTCGCCGGCCTTCAGAACGTGCCGAAGGAGCTGTACGAGGCGGGGGCGATAGACGGCGTCGGCAGCAAATTTCAAGAGCTTTGGTATATCACCGTCCCGTTCATGAAGCCGCAAATGCTGTTCGGAGCGGTAAACGCGATCGTGGCTTCGTTCGGCGTATTCGATATCGCCGTCGCCATGGCCGGCATGCCGAGCCCGAACTATGCCGGACACACGATCATCAGCCATCTGTACGACTACGCGTTCATTCGCTTTGAGCTCGGCTACGCTTCCGCCATCGCCGTCGTTTTGTTCGTGCTGACGTTCGGCCTCGGACGGATCGCCATGAAGCTGTTTTCATCCAAAGACGAATGAGAGGAGGGCCGGCATGCCGACTGTTCGCACCGTGAAGCTGGCTTGGCGGGTCAAGCGTATCGCGCTGTATTTATTCGTTGCGGCGCTCGTATCGTTCACCGCATTGCCGATCGTTTATATGGTTTCTACGGCGTTCAAGCCCCTTGACGAGCTGTTTTTGTATCCGCCGCGATTTTTTGTGCAGAAGCCGACGCTGCGTAACTTTTTCGACCTGCTGACGGCAACGGACGCCTCGATCGTGCCGTTCACCCGTTACATTTTCAACAGCGTGTTCGTTTCGGCCGCGATCGTGGCCGGAACGCTCGCCATCTGCAGCCTCGGCGCTTACGTGCTGTCAAAGTACCGGCTGCCCGGGGCGAACGCCCTGTTCGCGGTCATCATCTCGGCCCTGATGTTTACGCCGCAAGTTACGCAAATTCCGACCTACATGGTCATCTCGGGTCTCGGGATGCTCGATACGTATTGGTCGCTCGTGCTGCCAAAGCTGGCGGTCGCTTACAATATTTTCCTGATGAAGCAGTTTATCGATCAAATTCCGGACGCGCTGCTGGAAGCCGCCCATATCGACGGCGCCTCGGAATGGCGCATCTTTTGGCGCATCGTCATGCCCGTCTGCCGTCCGGCCTGGGCGACGCTCATCATCTTTTCCTTTATCGGCAACTGGAACGATTACTTCACGCCGCTTGTGTTTACGACGAGCGAATCGATGAAGACGCTTCCGCTTGCGCTGCAGACGCTGGCGGGCGGTCCCGGCGTCGTCGCCCGCTCGGGCGCGGTGGCGGCCGGCACGCTGCTCGTCACGCTGCCGCCGATTTTGATTTTCCTCGCCTTTCAGAAAATGGTCATCCATACGATGGCTTATTCCGGCATTAAATCGTAGGAGGTGGTCCTATGCTGCGGCGCGCCGCGGTTTGCTTCCCGGTCCTGTTCTTCACGCTGCTGTTCGCAGGCGCTCCCGCCTTTGCGGTGCCGCAAATCTCGTACACGCGCGATCCGCTTCACGACTACCGGATTCCGATACCGCTCGTCTATACGGTCGGCAGCGTCATTATGGATACAGGGCCGAAGCCGCTCAACAAAGCGAGCGACCTGTTTATCGATGCGAAGGGGCTCCTGTATGTTGCGGATACGGGCAACAACCGGATTGTGAAGCTTGATCCGGGCGGGCGTCTGCTGGCGGTATTCGGGGATGATCAAGGGCTGAAGTTCAACGCGCCGGAAGGCATTTTCGTCGATGAATACGGAGACATGTTCGTGGCCGATACGGGGAACGGGAAAATCGTGCATCTCGATGCCGGCGGCGCCAAGGTGGAGGAGTTTGTCAGGCCGAAGACGACGCTGATGAAGGCGAACGCCAATTTTTCACCGAGCAAAGTGATCATCGACAAGCGGGGATATTTGAACGTGCTGGACCGCAACGACCCGAACGGGTTCATTATGATCGACGGCGGCAATCAGTTTCGCGGCTACATCGCCGCCAATCACGTGCCGTTCAGCTGGCAGCAGCTTCTGATC
The DNA here is from genome assembly GCF_000829455.1 of Gordoniibacillus kamchatkensis. Classification (GTDB taxonomy): domain Bacteria; phylum Bacillota; class Bacilli; order Paenibacillales; family NBRC-103111; genus Gordoniibacillus; species Gordoniibacillus kamchatkensis. Next base: position 70,749 of record NZ_JXAK01000029.1, on the reverse strand, counting down.
CGCCTGCTGGCGACGCCGGAGCAGAAAGAGCAGCTTAGCAAAGCCGTTCCGCCCCAGCACGCCAACCTGACCATGGATAGCGAAGGGTACATCTACGCCCCGACGGTGCTGACCGACAAGGATCAGATCAAGAAGTTCAACGCGCTTGGGACCAACATTTTTAAGAAGGATACGTTCTACGGGGAGAAGTCGATCGATTCCGGCTCTCTCACGCTGCCGTATTTCGTCGACATTGCGGTGGACCAATACGGCATCATCAACGCCTTGGACGCCGCTTCGCGGAAAATATACCAATACAATCAGGAAGGACAGCTGCTTGCCGTTTTCGGCGGCCACGGCAACGTGAAGGGGACGTTTGAATATCCGTCAAGCATCGAGGTCGACCGGCAGGGACGAATTTTCGTGCTTGACCGGGACCGCAACAACATCCAAGTATTCGTGCCGACGCGCTTCTCCGAACTCATCCATCAGGCGAGCGCGCTGTATTTCAACGGACGTTATGAAGAAGCGCTCAAGCCGTGGCATGAAGTGCTGCAAATCGACGAAAATTATCCGCTTGCGCACCGCGGGGTAGCGAAAGCGCTCTATAAGCAGGAGCGGTGGCGGGAGGCGATGGCGGAATTTAAGTTGGCAGGCGATCAGGAAGGTTATTCCGCCGCTTTTGGGCAATATCGCAGAGCTTATGTGAAAAGCCACTTCGGCTGGGTGGTGCTGGTCATCGGCGTATCCGCTTATGCCCTTTATGCCGCGGTCAAATGGCTGCGGAGACTGGCCGATGCGATCGCAAGGAGGTTAGGCTATTGAACCGCAATTTTCCCGTTCCGGCCCGTGTCGTCCGGCCGCTCAAAATCGGGCTGTCCGTCTTTTTCCATCCGGCCGACGGGTTCCGCGAGCTTCGCGATTATCAAAGCTTGGCGGCGGCTGTCGTCCTGCTCCTGCTGTCGTTTGCCGTCAGGGTCGCCTCCATCATGTTGGCCTCGTTTCATATCGCATCGCTGCAGCCCGAAGACGCCAACATCGTGCTGGAAGCGGCTCGCATCCTGCTGCCGGCCGTGTCTTGGGCGATCAGCTGCTACTTGATCACGTCGATCATGGACGGGGAGACGTTCTTCGGCCATCATTTGCTCGCCGTATCGTATTCGCTTCTTCCTTACATCGTGTTTACGCTGCCGATTACGCTGCTGACGCTCGTGCTGACCCGCGACGAACGTTATGTGATCTATGTCCTGAACTGGCTCGTATGGGCATGGGTTGGGCTGCTGCTTATCGTCAGTCTGGCCGTCATGAACGACTATTCGCTCAAAAAAACGATCGGCGTGACGCTGCTGAGCCTGTTTGTGCTCGTCATCTTTTGGGCGGCAATCGGTCTTGTATTCGCGCTGACCAACCATGTCGTCACGTTCGTCGGCGACGTTTACCGCGAAGTGCAATATATCTGGTTCAATTGAGAGGAGGCCGTCGTCCGCGTATGAGAAAACAATGGGTCGCCCGGGCGCTGTGGGCCATCGCGCTGGCTGCAGCGCTCATCGCCGCAGCGCGGATTCGGCAGCTGCTTCCGTCGCCTGCGGATACGGCGGCAGCCGTACAGCAGCCTGGGCAGGCTGCAGTCTCTGCCGCCAAGGTGACGGTTTTGCCGCCGGAGGAAGGCTTTGCCAAAGTCGCCGAGACGGACCGGCTCGAGCTCAAGTTTCGCGCGCAGGATTCGGCCATACAAGTCAAAGACAAGCGGGACGGGCACGTCTGGCGTTCGGCATATCCGCTCGGAGACAGCAAGGTGGACGGGAACGATTTGTGGAAGGCGGACAGCCAGTCGGTCTTTCACTTAAGCTATACGAATCCGAGCACGCCGACGCTCGAAGTGCTGGAGACGAATTCGGCCTTGCTGCAGCCGGCGATGCAGACGATGCCGATCGACGGCGGGATATCGGTGCACTACGATGTTCAGCAGCTCGGGATCGGCTTCGCTGTCGAGTTCCGGCTGCAAGGCGGGGGGCTGGAAGTGCGTGTGCCGGCGGATTCGATCCGGGAATCCGGGCAGTTCGCCATTATGAAAATCGTTCCGCTGCCGTTCTTCGGAGCAGCCGGCGATGACGCCGAAGGCTATGGCTTTTATCCCGACGGTCCCGGCGCGCTTTCTTATTTTAAATCGAATCATCCGCAATATATGGAGCCTTACCGCGCCAGCGTCTATGGACCCGATCAAATCGCATTCAACGACTTCAATCGGCCGGAGAACGCCTATTTGCCGGTTTTCGGCATGAAGGTGAAGGACAGCGCGTATTTGGGCATCATTACGGAGGGAGAGTACGATTGCTCTGTCGTATACGCTCCGAGCGGCTACTTGATCAACTTGAACCGTGCGTCTGCGGAATTCACCTACCGGAGGTCGTACGAAGCCGTCAAGCAGAACGGCAATTTGGCGGTGAAGGCGGAGAAAAATTTGCTGAGCCACGACCATACGGTCCGCTATATTTTTTTCCAGGGCGATGAAGCCGACTACAGCCATATGGCGGTTGCTTACCGGACTTATTTAACGAAGGAGAAAGGGCTGACGGCGCGAATCCGGCCCGGAGACCCGATCCCGCTCGGACTCGATCTGCTGGCGGGCATCAAGCAGCAGCGCATCGTAACCGACCGCTTTTTGCCGGCCACGACGTTCGCGCAAGCCTCCGCCATCTTAAGCGTCCTGCGCAGTCAAGGAGTCGAATCGATTTCCGCCAATTTGCTGGGGTGGACGAAGCAGGATTCGGGTTCCTGCCGTCCGAGCTTCCCGCCGCATCGCAGCTGGGCGGCATGGAAGGACTGGAGGCGCTGGCGAAAACAGCCAAAGACCGCGGCGTTCGGCTGTATTTGACGGACGATTTCGTGTATGCGTTTAAGGGGAGCTCGAACGGCAGCTTCTCGGAACGCGATGATGTGATCAAAGGCGCGAACCATTTTCCGGTGACGGACCGGTTTAACGAGACGTTTCTGCTGAATGCCCGCAAGCGGAATTTGCAGTTCCGGAGCGCCTATTTGGACGCTCTGAAGACGCTGCCGGTCGCAGGCATCCAGTTCGACTCGTTCGGGTTCGTGGATTACTTCGATTATAACGAAGCATATCCGCTTTCCCGGGCGGGGACGGCTGCCGAATGGATGGAGATGATGGACCAATCGCGCGCAGCGTTCGGCGGAGCGGCGGTCACGGGCGGCAACGGTTACGTACTGCCGCATACGGACCGTATCTTCGGTCTGGGAACGGAAGACAGCGGATATTTCTTCACCGATGAAACGGTGCCGTTTTATCAGATGGTCGTGCACGGATACATCCCGTATTCGGGCACGGCGGCCAACCTGTTTCACGACCCGCAAATGCAGTGGCTGAAAGCGGTGGAATACGGCTACATGCCGTTTTATCAGCTCACGTACCAGCATTCCGACGAGCTGAAGGATACGTTTTTCGCAGATCTGTTCAGCTCCCGCTACAGCAGCTGGTCCGCCGATATCGTCGGCAAGGTGAAAGCAATGAACGAAAACTTGCGCGGCGTGTGGTCGCAGCCGATGACCGGCCACCGCAAGCTGAAGGAAGGCGTGTTTCAAACGACGTATGAGGACGGAACGAGGGTCGTCGTCAATTACGGAACTGACGTTTTCGTAGCGAACGGATACTCTGTGCCCGCACAAAACTATGCCGTATTGCCAAAGGAGGGGGCGAGGTGAAGCGACTCGGATTGGAACGGAGAAAAATGCTTGCCGGCTACGTTTACATTGCTCCGTGGCTGGTCGGCTTCGTGCTGTTTATGGTATATCCGCTCGTCTACTCGCTCTGGATCAGCTTCCACGATGTCGAAGGCGTCGGGAGCTTCCGGTTGAAATATGTCGGCTTTCTGAACTACAAGCACGCGTTCGTGCTGGATCCGCAGTTTGTGCCGCTATTTTTCTCCGTCATCCAGGACACGGTCATCAACACGCCTCTCATTATCGTCTTTTCGCTCATCATCGCCATTTTGCTGAACCGCAATATGAAAGGCCGGGCGTTTTTCCGCGCCGCCTTTTTCCTGCCGGTGCTGATCGGCTCGGGCATGGTGCTGCAGCAGCTGCTGTACGCGGGCGTAGGTCAAAAAACGCTGGTCAACGGCATCGGACTGCCGCAGTCCGCATTTCTCTATATGGGGCCGACGTTTTCGCAAATGGTGTTCGACCTGCTCAGCCGGCTGACGCTCATTTTCTGGAAAACCGGCGTGCAAATTTTGCTTTTCCTCGCCGGTTTGCAAGGCATTTCGCCGTCGCTCTACGAATCGTCCAAATGCGACGGGGCGACCGAGTGGGAGATGTTTTGGAAAATTACGCTGCCGCTCATATCGCCCGTCATACTGCTCAATTTGGTGTATACGCTCGTCGATTCGTTCACCGACGTGACGAACCGGATCATGCTGTACATCCGCAATGTCGGCTTCGTCAAAATTGAGCTCGGGTACGCGGCAGCGCTCGGGTGGATGTATTTCGCGTTCATCTTTGCCCTGATCGTGATCGTATTTGCAGCATCCAAACGGCTCATCTTTTATTCCGGCGAACGTTAATGCAAAGAAGAGGGAGGCGGATGCCGTGAAAGCCGCTCCGCAATCGCACAGGCTCCTCCGCTTTATGCGGCTGGGCCTCAGCAGGCTGACGAGCAGGAGCCGATGGTTCGGCTTCTTGTATCGTATTTTCGTCTACTTCCTGCTGATCGACTTGTCGTTTGTGTTTTTGTACCCGTTTATTTATATGGTGACGACATCGCTCAAGACGCCCCCGGATCTGCTCGATTTTACGATCAAGTGGATTCCGACGAGCATGGCGTGGCAAAACTACGCCTACGGCATCGTCGGGCTCAAGTACGGAGAGCATTTCTGGAACTCGGCGCAAACGTCGGCATTCAGCGTAATCGGCCAAGTGCTGGCTTGTTCGTTCGTCGCCTACGGCTTCGCCCGCATCAAATTTCCGGGGCGCGAAACGCTGTTCATGCTGGCGATGTTCACGCTGCTCGTGCCGCCGCAAACGGTCATCATCCCGCTTTTTATCCAGTACAAAGCGATGGGATGGATGGACACGTTCGCGCCGATCGTTGTCCCGTCCTTTTTTGCGGGCGGCTTGCGCGGAGCGCTGTTTATTTTTATTTTTCGCCAGCTGTTCCGCAACTTGCCGTGGGAGCTCGAGGACGCCGCGCGCGTAGACGGCTGCGGCAGCTTCCGCGTCTATTGGAAAATCATAATGCCGCTGACGACGCCGGCGGTGGTCGTGACCGTGCTGCTGTCGCTCGTCTGGCACTGGAACGACTATTTTGAGCCGAACATCTATTTGACATCGCAGGACAAATACACGCTGCCGATGATGCTGCCGAGGCTGTACGAATCGCTCAACGAAACGTCGGCTACGCACGGGATGGAAACGTTCGGGCTGCCGACGGTCATGGCCGCCACCTTTCTGGTCATCGCGCCGCTGCTGCTCGTATACTTGTTCCTGCAAAAATATTTCATCCAAGGCGTGGAACGCACTGGCCTCGTGGAATGACAGCCGAACCGGCGAAGGACGACGGAAAAAAGCTGACGTTCGCCGCCTGAGCGGCCGAACGCCAGCTTTTTCATTACGATTTGAACAGTTGCCGGTACTCGCCGTATCCTTCTTTTTCCAGGTCCGCCTTCGGGATGAAGCGAAGCGCCGCGGAATTGATGCAGTAGCGCAGTCCGGTGACGCCGGGGCCGTCGTCGAACACGTGTCCGAGGTGCGAGTCGCCTTCTTTGCTGCGCACTTCCGTGCGGATCATGCCGTGCGACGTGTCGAGCTTCTCCGCGATGCTCGCTTCGCGCAAAGGCTTGTGAAAGCTCGGCCAGCCGCAGCCGGAGTCGAATTTGTCGAGGGAAGAGAAGAGGGGTTCGCCGGATACGATATCGACGTAAATGCCTTCTTCCTTCGAATTCCAAAATTCGTTATGGAACGGCGGCTCCGTCTTGCCTAGCTGGGTGACCGCATACTGCATGTCGCTCAGACGCTCGCGCAGCTCCATGTCATTCTTCCGCATCCGCCAATTGCGTTCGATGAACGCTTCCCGCCCGGAGCCTTTGCTGTACGCTTTGTAGCGCATCGGATTTTTCTTGTAGTAATCCTGGTGATACTCTTCCGCCTGGTAGAACGGTCCTGCAGGCACAATCGGCGTTACGATCGGCTTGTCGCCGAAGCGGCCGCTAGCCTGCAGCTCTTCTTTGGACAGCTCGGCGAGCCGCCGCTGCTCCTCGCTGTGATAAAAAATCGCCGTCCGGTACGATTCGCCCCGGTCATGGAACTGGCCGCCCGGGTCGGTCGGGTCGATTTGCCGCCAGAACGTTTCCAGCAGCTTGGCATACGGGAATATGCCGGGGTCGAACGTAATTTGCACAGCCTCCGTATGGCCTGTGCCTCCGGCGCATACTTCCTCGTAAGTCGGGTTCGGCTTGCGGCCTCCGGTGTAGCCGGAGACGACGCGCTCGATGCCGGGCAGCTCGTCGAACGGATGCACCATGCACCAGAAGCAGCCGCCGGCGAACGTGGCCAGCTCGGTTCGTTTCACAGGTTCGTTCATATCGATGGACACCTCGCAAAAATGAATTTTTTAACACGATTCCGGCTGCGCTACCCTCGCAAACGGGCGCTTGTCCGCGAACGCTATCCTTAACCAGGACGAGCGAAAGGACGGTGCACGCCATGGCGCTGGCCAACTGCAGCCGCTGCGGAACGCTGTTTCTCATGCAGTACGACAAACACTGCAAGAGTTGCAGCGAAGCGGTCAAACAAGATGCGCACAAAGTGAAGGAGTATTTGGCGAGCCATCCTTGGGCTTCCTTAATGGAAGTGTACCACAAGACAGGCGTTTCGCTGGAAACGATTTACGGCTTGATGGAGCGCAAACGGAGCGCACTGTAGTGTAATTGTCGTATACGCTTAGCCGCGCCGGATGTAGCGCGGGCTTGGCGGAACGCGGATAACCGGGACGTCTTCGCAGCGAAGGCGTCTTTTTTGCGTGCCTGCCGGGGCACCCGATCGGCTATTTGCTAGTCATTGCTTCCTCGCGTCGAACACATCCAGCAGCAGTTCGTCCTTCGCGTCGTCCTGCATCTCCCAGCGGGCGGCAAAACGCACCTCGTGCGAAACGCCGACAATGTCGTACTTTTGTACGAGATGCTGGCGCGCCGAGCCGACGACGAGCGTATGCAGGCGCAGCTTTTTCGTCCGGCCGAGCTCGGCGAGCTGCTCGCGGACGGGCGGGGAGACGGCGCCGACGCCGTCGGTCACCATCACGAAATCGGCGTTGCGGAACGCGGGCTCCCGCTGCACGAACTCGATGCCGCGCCGCAGCGGCGCGTCGAAGTTGGTGCCGCCGCCGAACGCCATTTGCGCCAAGCTGTAAAAGCGCGGCCAGTCCGGCCGCCGGTGATATAAAATATGCTCCAGCAGTTCGCCCTTCGCCCCGAACAGCAGCAGCACAAAATCGCGCCGCTCCAAGAGCGCGAAGGAAGCGAACGCCGCCGTGAACAGCTGGGCCAGCCGCAGCTTAGGGCCGCGCATCGAATGCGACGTATCGAGCATGCAGATGACCGGGCCTTTCATCGGTTCTTCCATGCGCCCGGAAATATGGTACGTGAGCAGCTTGCCTTCCAGCCATTTGGCGTAAAAGAGCGGCTCGAACTCCGGAGCGGCGAGCAGGCTCGCTTCGCTCGGCAGCATATGCGCGATGTCGCCGGACTGGCGCAGATCGTCATAAGCTTCAGGCACGTGCGGCGCACGCGTTTGCCGGCGCTTCACCTGCAGATGGTGGACGATGCGCCCGACCTCCTGCAAAAACGCGATCAGATCCGGCTGCTTGCTCAGCTTGCCGGCCCAGCGCAAATAATGCTCGAACTGCTGCCGGCGCAGCTTGCCGAGCTCGGTTCCCCAGCGCCGGTTGGCGAGCCGCTGGCTGGCCTGGATCAACTCGCCGAGACGGAAGCTGTCCTCGTCTTCGGATTCCAGCGTTTCGCGCAGCGAGCGGTTCAGCCAGTCGCCGAGCTCGGCTTCGATCGCCGCCACCGCCTCGCGGTCGCGCCGCTCCCGGCGGCTTTGCCGCGCTTCGAGCCCGGCCAGCTCCTCCTCGGCTTTGCGCAGCTTGACCCGCAGCTTATCCCGCTTCACAAACTCCGTTTTCATTTCCTCCCGCAGCTGCTCGATCCGCTCCTTCAAGGAGCGAATTTCCTCCGAGCGCAGCGGCTTCGCATCGAGCTCCGCCTGCTTGTCCTCGACAGTTCGTTTCCCTTGCTGCAGCGTATACCCGACGAGCCGCAGCCGCTCGATCTGCTTCTGCGTCAGCCGCTCTTCGAGCCCGTCCGGCTGCTCGCCGGGGGCGGGGCGCTTGTCGCCAATGCCTGCCGCAACCGGCCGCCGCTGGCGCTCTCGCTTTTGCACTTCTTCTTCATAGGAAGCCGTAAGCCACATGAGCGCTTTCAGCGCGGTTTTGAACGAAGCGTTCACTTGGCCGGCCGTGCGCGGATGAATCGTGCGGTAAAAATATTGCCGGACGAGCGTTTCCACGAGCCAGCGGTGAAACGGAGGCACGTCCGGCGCATAGCCGGGCCTGGGCTCAGCGAGATAAAAAGCGAAGAAAAAGTCGGCGAACAGCTCCTCCGTAAACCACGGGGCCTGTCGCCGCGCTTCGCGCAGCCATTCGTGCGCCGTCCGCGAGGAGCGGACGTAGCCGTCGAAGACGTAGCGGTCGACGCGCGTGCACTCGATCATCATCGGCCTTCAGCTCCGTTACAAGGTGTAGTCGTAAGCGAATCCCGGTATGTCCTTGTCGTTGATCGTGCGGTACAGGCCTTGCAGCGTCTGCAGCGTGCGTTCCCCTAGAATGCGCAAGCGGGAAAATTTCACCGCGTACGCGTCCGGATGCAGCAGCAGCACGTTCTGCGCCCGCACCCAGTCTGCCAGCTGCTGTTCGCGCTGCTGCCAAGCGGTCAGCTTCTTCGCCAGCGCGCGGGCCGCATCTTCCAGCTCGGCGCGGCATTCGTCCAGCTGACGGCGCAGCCGCTCCGCCGCTTCCTTCGGCATGCTTGCGCCGAGCTCGCGCTTGAACTGGAAGCTGTGCAGCTCATCCTCGCGCTCCAGCCATTTGCGGGCGATCCGGTCGTACTCTTCGAGCGGCAGCTCGCGCTCCATTTCGCGCTTCAGCGCTTCTTGGAAAACGCCGTCGAACAGCTCGCGCAGCGGACCGAGGTCTTCGGGGAAATCCCACAGCATATGCGGCGTAAACACCGTATCCCAGACGGAGACGGCGGAGCGCCCGTGCAAGGCGGCCGACGTGCGCCAGACGGTGCCGATTTTTTTCCAGCGGCGGTCGGAGAGGACGTATTCGTTTTCTTCGAGCGCCGTTTTCAGCTGAAACAGCATATATACCATCGGCTCCGGCAGCTCGACGCGCTCGGCACGCTCGCGAATGTCCAAGATGTCGCGGACGGACAGCAGCGCCGGCAGCGGCCCGGACGGAGCATCGAACATCCGCTCGTAGCTGGCAATCGTCTTCAGGTATTCGACCTCATAGCGCAGCAGGAAGCGGTCGTACAGCGCCGCCAGCTGCTCGTTCTCCTCCGGCAGCTCGTTGGACGCCGCCATCAGAAACACGAGCGGCACTAGCTGCTTGTCCCCACCGTTGAAAAACATCCGCTCGTTGAGAATCGACAGGAGCGAATTTAAAATCGCGCTGTTCGCTTTAAATATTTCGTCGAGAAAAGCAAAGTCGGCCGCCGGCAAATAGCCGTCGGTGCGTCGCACATATTCGTCCTGCTTGAGCCGCTGCAGCGAGACGGGGCCGAATATTTCGTCCGGAGTCGTAAAACGCGTCAGCAAATAGTCGAAAAACTTGCCGCCGCCGAACAGCTCGGCCAGCGTGCGCGCAAGCTGCGATTTGGCCGTGCCGGGCGGGCCGACCATCAGCACGTTTTCACTGCTCAGCACACCGAGCAGCAGCAGCCGGATCAGCTCCTCGCGCTCGAAAAAGCGCTGCTCGAGGAGGCCAATCGCCTGCTGCAGCTTCGCCGTTATATCGTTTGTCGTCATCGTCATGCTCCTCTGCAAACATGCTGGTATTTATTTTACCATCGTTTTCTCCTAGAATGGAAATCATAGGGTTGTCAATCAGGAGAGGGGACGAAAAACGCGATGAAGGATACGACCGGGCAAAGCGTAACGGACAGCGCAAATTGGGAAGAGGCGACGGTCGCCGAGCTGCAGCGGGCCATGTCCGCCGGCGAATTGACGTCGTGGCAGCTCGTGCTGTATTACATGCGGCGCATCGCCGCCGTCGATCAGTCCGGCCCGAAGCTGAACGCGGTGCTGGAGCTTAATCCGGATGCGCTGCATCTCGCCGAAGCGATGGACGCCGAGCGCCGGCGGCAAGGGCCGCGCGGACCGCTGCACGGCATTCCGGTGCTGCTCAAGGACAACATCGACACCGCCGACAGCATGCATACGAGCGCCGGCTCGCTGGCGCTGGCCGATCATTACGCGGCCGAAGACGCCTCGCTCGTGCTGCGGCTGCGCGCTGCCGGAGCGGTGCTGCTCGGCAAGGCGAATATGACCGAATGGGCGAATTTTATATCGGACCGGATGCCGACAGGCTACAGCTCGCGCGGCGGGCAAGTGCTCAATCCATACAAGCCCGGGGTATATATGGCCGGGGGATCGAGCTCGGGCTCGGCAGTAGCGGTAGCGGCCAATTTGACAGCGGTGGCTGTCGGTACGGAGACGTCCGGCTCGATCCTTAATCCGGCGAGCTGGAATTCGATCGTCGGCGTGAAGCCGACGGTGGGGCTCGTCTCGCGGTCCGGCATCATCCCGATTGCCGGCAGCCAGGATACGGCCGGGCCTATGGCCCGCACCGCCCGGGACGCCGCTCTGCTGCTAAGCGCGCTCGCTGGCGTCGACGAGCTGGATCCTGCCACGTGGGCGAGCGAAGGGCGGACGCCCGACGACTATACGGCGTTTTTGGACGCGGATGGGCTGAAGGGAGCGCGCATCGGCGTGCCGACGTATTTTTACAAGTTCGTGTCCGATCCGGAGGCGAGGCTCCCGGTGTTTGAGGCTGCGCTCGAGACGATGCGCGGGCTTGGCGCGGACATCGTTCCGATTCCCGACTTCCCGCATCAGGACGAGCCGTATCGGCCCGAAGTGCTGACTCACGAATTCAAGCCGGCGCTTAACGCCTACCTTAGCCGCGTGGAGCCGCATGTGCCCGTCCACAGCTTGAAAGACGTCATCGAGTATAACGAGCGGAACGGGGAACGGATGCTTCGTTATGGCCAAGCCCGCATGGCGGCTTCGGAAGCGACGAGCGGGACGCTGACGGATCCGCCTACTTGCGGGCGCGGGCGCTCGATCTGGAACAGACGCAGGCGGGCGGCATAGACCGGGTGCTGCGCGAGCTTCGGCTCGATGCGCTCGTATCGGAGGGCAGCTCGTTCAGCCATATTCCGGCCAAAGCGGGCTACCCTTCCGTGACGGTGCCGGGCGGCTGGAGCGAAAGCGGGCCGGTCGCGGTCACGTTCACGGGTACGGCTTACAGCGAAGGCGTACTGCTGAAGCTCGCCTTTGCGTACGAGCAAGCGACGAAGCATCGCCGTCCGCCAGTATTCGATTAACGGGAGGAGGTACGGCCGATGCGCATCGGCGTCATTTCGGACACGCATTTGGGCGCGGCGGCCCGCAAACTGCCGAATGCGCTTGTGAGCGGGCTGAGCGGCGTAGATTTGATTTTGCACGCGGGGGACTGGGTTAGCCCGCACGTGGTGGAGCTGGTCGAAGCGATCGCCCCGTGCGAGTCGGTCGCCGGCAATAACGACGGGCGGGACATCGCGAGACGGTTCGGTTACGTCAAGCGGCTCACTTTCGGCGGCGTGGCGATCGGCATCGTGCACGGCGACGGAACGCGCAAGACGACTGCCGAGCGGGCACTGCATACATTCGCGGACGACATGCCGGACGTATCGTGTTCGGCCATTCGCACATTCCCGAGCTGCGCACCGTGGGCCGGACGCTGCTGCTGAACCCCGGCTCGCCGACGGACAAACGCCGGCAGCCGCGTTATTCGTACGGAATTATGACGATAGCGGACGGCCGAGCGGAGGCGGAGCTGTGTTACTACGACTCCAAGGAATGAAGGCGAACGAGAGGTTGGCTGCGGCGGGCTCTTGTTCATTTTCGCCTGGACGCAGGATTTTGCCGCTTCTTGTCGAATGTGTATGACCTGACAATCGAGAGGATAGGACTGTTTGCCGTGAAAACGCTAGTCATCGCCGAGAAGCCCGACATGGGCCGGAATATCGCGGCCGCCATCGAGCCGAAGGCGGTCAACAAGCGCTCGTATTTGGAAGGGCAGCAGTACGTCATCACTTGGGCGATCGGCCATTTGATCGGACTTGCCGAGCCGGACCATTACGACGAAAAATACAAAAAATGGCGCTTCGACGATTTGCCGATCATCCCGCAGGCGTTCAAGCTGCTGCCGAATCCGAAGACGAAAGACCAGCTCAAGGTGATCGCCGAGCTGGCCCGCACGTGCGGCCGGATCGTCAACGCGTGCGACGCCGGGCGCGAAGGTCAGCTCATTTTTTCTTATATTCAGCGCCACCTGAAGCTGACGCAGCCCGTCCAGCGGTTATGGATATCCGATCTGACGGCGGAGACGATCCGGCAAGGCTTCGCTGCGCTCAAGGACGCCGCCGAATACGAGAATTTGACCCGCGCGGCCCGTTCCCGCAGCGAGGCGGACTGGCTCATCGGGATGAACGGATCGCGCGCGTTTACGACGAAGCACAACGTGCTGCTGTCCGTCGGCCGGGTGCAAACGCCGGTGCTGGCGCTCATCTACGACCGGCAGAAGCAGATTGAAGCGTTCGACTCGCAGAAATTTTACGAGCTGTCGGCGCTGTTCCGGCAAGATGATACGGAATATCGCGGCTTGTGGCAGGGAGACCGGCTCACCGACCCGGAGAAGGCCGAGGCGCTTCGAAAGAAGGTGCACGGCAAACCGGGGCGCATTGCGTCCTACGAGGCGAAAGAGACGAAGGAGTACCCGCAGAAGCTGTACGACTTGACGCTTTTGCAGCGCGAGGCGAACGGCAGGTTCGGCTTCTCCGCGAAGAAGACGCTCGACACGGCGCAGGCGCTGTACGAGAAACATAAAGTGATTACGTATCCGCGGACCAATTCCAACTACGTCACCGAGCAGAATATCCCGGAGATGCACCGCGCGCTGTCGGCGCTGCAAGGGACAGCCTACGACGAGCTGGTGCGAGGCGCAAATCGCAGCCTTGTGCACAAAGGCAACAAAGCGCTGTGCAATCCGGAGAAGGTCGAAGACCACCATGCCATACTGCCGACGGCGAAACGGGCGAGCGGGCTGGCACCGGACGAACAGAAGCTCTACGACCTGATCGTACGGCGGTTTTTGGCGGTGTTTTACCCGGCTGCCGAATACCGCGTCCATACGGTGTTGACCGAGGTGGAAGGCGAGACGTTCAAAACGACGGTCAAACAGCTGCTCGCCGAAGGCTGGAAAGTCGTTTATGCCGATCTGGAGCATGCAAAAGCGAAGAAGGGCGGCGCCGGCAAAGATAAAGACAAGGAAGGCGAGGACGCCGAAGAAGAAACCGAAACGAGCGCCCCGTTTTCTGTGGATGCGCAGCAGCCGGTGCAGTGCACAGAGGCGGCGGTCAAAGAGAAGGAGACGCAGCCGCCGAAGCCGTTTACCGAGGGCACGCTGCTGAAGGCGATGGAGAGCGCCGGGAGATCGATCGAGGACGAGGAGCTGCGCGAGGCGATGAAGGACTCCGGCCTCGGCACGCCGGCAACGCGGGCGGCGACGATCGAACGGCTCAAAAACGTCGGCTACATTACGATGCAGGGCAAACGCATTGCCATAACGCCAAAAGGCCGCACCGCGATCGAGCTCATTCGCGGCGCGGGCATCGAGCTGCTGACGTCGCCGGAGATGACCGGGCAATGGGAACGTCGGCTCAACGAAATCGCCAAAGGGCAAGCGTCGGACGAGGCGTTCATAGACAAAGTGAAAACGTTCGCCACCCTGATCGTCGATAAAGTGCGGGGGCAGGCGAGAATGGCGAAGACAGCGTTCGAAGGCGATGCGGCTGCGGCGGCTCCCGGCAAGCGCGGCAAGGGAGGTTCCCGCAACTCCTCGGCCAAGGGGAGAGCCACGGCCTCGGCCGAAGCTGCTGCCGGAGCGGCTCAATCCGCTGCGGCAGCTGGCGGCGTCCGCACAGCGGACGATCCCGAGCGCCGGGCGGCCCCCGGTGTGATCGCCGCTTGCCCGCGCCCGGGCTGCGGCGGAGCGATTTTTATGGGAAAGAAAGGCTACGGCTGCACGGGTTACCGGACCGGCTGCGGCTTCGTCATTTGGAAGATGAGCTTCGGCCGCTCGCTGACCGACGCCCAGGTCAAGGCGCTCATCGAGAAAGGGCGTACCGCCAAGCTGAAGCTGACCGACGAGTCCGGCGCCGCCTTTGACGGCCGCATCGTGCTTGCCGATACCGCGACGGGGCGCCTGGCGGTAGAGAGATTATGAGGAGCAAGGCTCCGGGCATGACGCCCCGGAGCCTTTTTCCGCGCCTGCTGAGCGTCTCTTACAGCAAAAACATCGCGACGATCGTCGTGACGACAAGACCGATCAGCACCGGCTTCAGGTTGCGGCGGGCGAGATCGAACGGGTCGACGCCGCAAATGGCCGCAGCCGGAATAAGAGCCCACGGAATTAGCGTGCCGCCGCCGACCCAGATGGCAGCCACTTGGCCGAGCGCCGTCAGCGTTGCGATGCCGGACCCGATTGCGGCGGCAAACAGGTGCGCGATCGAACCGGCCAGCGAGATGCCGGAAAAGCCGGAACCGTCGAGACCGGTAATGGCGCCGACAGCTGTCAGCGTCACCGCGCTCACAGCTTTGTTCAACGGGACGCTATGTGCCAGCGCAACGCCCAAGTCGTTGACGATACCTGTCGAACCTTGCGGCAGCACTTTGCCGAAAATGTCTGTCAACGCCGCGTCGCCTAAATAGAAAAATGCCGCGATCGGAATGACGGGTCCGAACACGCGAAACCCGAATTGAAACCCTTCCACCAAGTAGCCGGTCGTCTTCTCCAGACCTTTCGCCCGGTGAGCGAGCAAAGACACCAGCAGCAAAATGAACAGCGCCGTGCCGCCGATGAGCGCGGTAGCGTCGCCGCCTTGCAGCTTGAGTACGAACATGGCCGCAACGTCGAGCGCGAACAGCAGCAGGATGACTGCGGCGAGCAGCCGTTTGGCGCCGCGCGTAAGCGACGAATGCCGCGCCGGGATGCGAAACGGCAAATCGTCGTTGAGAACTGTCGAGCCTTTTGGAGGTTTGTCGGCGGCCAGCTTGCCGGACTTCAAGTCTTTGCGCAGCATCAGGAAGGCGGTTACGGTCGTGACGACGCCCATTACGATGACAAGCGGCACCGAAGCGCTCATCACGTCGCCGACCGGAATGCCCGCCGCATCGGCAGTCAGCTTCGGCGCTCCTTGAATGATGTAGTCGCCAGAGAGGGCAATCCCGTGTCCGAACAAGTTCATCGCCATCGCCACGCCGATCGCGGGCAAGCCGACCCGCACCGCCACCGGCAGCAGCACAGCCCCGATTAGCGCCACCGCCGGAGACGGCCAGAAAAACCACGAGATGATCATCATGGCGATGCCCGTCACCCAGAACGCAAGCGCCGGCGTTCGAATGAGACGAGCGACGGGCGTAATCATCGTCTCGTTTATTCCCGTCTTCGTCAGCACCTGGCTCATGCCGACGATGATCGAGATGACGAGTATCGTCCCAAGCAGTTCTTTAATGGCGTAAATAAAGCTTGAGAACACTCCGATGACCGAGTGCGAAAGCGAACCGGTCGCCATCAGGGCAAGCACGAAAACACCCGCAATACATACAATCGTCGTGTCTTTCCGGGCAATCATGAAGCCGACAATCAGGGCCACGAACAGGACGTATACCCAGTGCAGCCCGATCAGTTCCACTCCCATTTCCACCCACCTCCGTATCGAATTAGGCTGTAACCTAGCCGTACTACAGCCTATTCGATGCATTCGGAATGGTGCGCGGGAAGCGGAAGGGACCGTAATGCCGTTATATCGTTCTTTGCCCGCCTGCAAGGCGGACGCTGAATTCGCAATGATCTCTGGGATAACAGGCAACATGCTTCAAGCCGTGGACCGATCGGATCTGCACATAATCGGGAGCGAATTTCAGAATGATTCCGGAATCCACATGCACATACATATCGTGCTCGTTCAGCTGCCACACAAGCACAGGCGTTTGCGACAAAGCCGCAACGAACAATTCCATATCCGTATCCAACAACATCGTTCCGTAAATCATTCAGGCACACCTCGACAACGAAATTTTCGTGAGCGACACAGAGAGACTAGGCTCTACTTATTGAACAGCACGAATCGATGAATGATCACTCGCTTTCGCCAAAAAATATTGTGAAATGAATCCGGACTCGTTTCTTATATGTTTGCAGTAGGCTAAGTATACTGGGGATGCCAGCTTGACGGTGCGAATTAAAAAAGCTCTTCCGGCACTGCCGCCGAAAGAGCTTTTTTGGCATTGTGCGCTTATCGTTTGCCTGTCTCGTTGTTGCCGCCTTTCGCGGAAGGGCCGTTATCGGCCAGTTGGTCGCCGAATTGATCGAGGCGCGAAGGCTTCGACGACGGCCCATTATTTTTAGGCTGATTGTTTCGTCCTGTCATAATTTATCACCTCCACCTGCCTATTTTGTCGATATATAACGAACGTATACGACTTAAGACCGATTTTTCCAAAGTAAACAAAAAAGAACGTGACATATGGTACAAGGTTGATGTATAAAATTTACTAGCTCCACCACCAACCCATAAATTGGAGAGATCGCTAACATGGCGTTTGACGGTGTAATTATCGGCATTTTGGTAGGACTTCTTCGCCGCGGCAGCTTGAAAGGGTTTTTGAACGTCAAGCTTCGTTACGGCTGGGTTTTCCCTATATTGCTTGCGATTCAGTTTCTCGTTTACATATTTGAAACAAGATACGCTTGGGTTGCGGCGATCAGCAATTTTACGTTTATGGCAGTTTATATCGTCGGTTTCGTGTTTTTGTGGATGAACCGCAAGGAAAAGGGCTTCCTCGTATTAATGGCGGGAGTTTTTCTGAACTTCCTGGTCATGCTGATCAACGGCGGTAGAATGCCGGTTTCTCTTGAAGCCGCTTCCACGATCGGCAAGGACTATGCTCAGGCGCTGCAAGAGGGAACGCTGTACGGTAAACACATGGTGCTGACGGCGGAGACGAAGCTAGCGTTTTTGGGCGATATCATTCCACTGAACAAGCCATATTACAAGCAGCAGGTTATCAGTATCGGCGACGTCGTATGCGGAATCGGCATTTTCTTATACATTCAGAACCTGATGGTGCTCGACAGGCCGAAGAAACAAAAGCTGCCTATCATCGAAAAAGTTTTATAAATAGGTAATTGTAAATTCATACAGGAGGTGAAATTCTAATGAAGCTAAGCAAAGTACTTACAATTGCTTTGAACGTTGTGATTGTGGCATGTGCAGTCGTTGCATTTACATCCGGCATACAATTAACCGGACCGTGAGATTGAAAATATTTAGAAGTATTAGTTGATTTTTCTTAGCGGTTTGATCAAAATGAAAGGAAGAAGTATCAGCTTCTTCCTTTCATTTTTTGCATAAGGAGATGGCCCGATGATTCAATCCAAACGTATATATATTTCGCTCGTATCGCTGCTGGGGATCGGGGTGTTTCTTTCATTTTTCCGCTTTCATGTTGAAAGTTATTCCGATTGGGTTCTGATCTACGCTTTGACAGGCGTACTGCTGCTGTTGAATTACTTCACCTTTAGGATTCCGCCGGAAGGCAATATCCAGTCGATGGATTCGGCAGTGTATTTAGCGATTATTTATACGTTCGGATTACAAGTTGCACTTTGGGCGTTATTTTTGAATTCTATTGTTTCGATCTTCATGCGCCGAAAAAAATATGTGTGGTGGGCGCATTTTTTTAATTTCAGCGATTATACGTTGATGATATGCTTCGCTTCGTACGTATTTGCCTCATTCGGAGGGAAAACGGGCGCCATTGATCAGACGCTCATTATAGCGTATTTCGCATCCATGATCGCCTATTTTTTGGTAAACATTGCTGTCATAGCTATATTTCACATCATTACGACCCAAAACAGTTTAGTGCAAATTTTAAAGGAAATGTTCAAAGATGCCGTTATCGCTTATTCCAGCACCTTGCTGCTATCTCTAGTTCTTAGCATTCTGCTAACGAACAATCGGTATTTTGGCCTTACCTTGATAACAGGAATATGCGTGCTGCTGTCTTTGGGATTTCGGGAGTTGTCCAAACTATACAGCGAGGTCGCGTATAAGGCTATCAAAGATCAGCGTACGGGACTGTACAATCACGGCTATTTCGAGGATTTGCTGGAGAAAGAGCTCGCGAAAGCAAGAGCTCAGCAGACCGTGTTCAGCCTGGCCATTCTCGATCTCGATAACTTCAAACGGTTTAACGATACGTTCGGGCATTTGAAAGGGGACAAGCTGCTCGAATTTGTGGCCAAACAGCTGCAAAAGCAGTGCAAGCCCCACAATTACGTAGTAGCCCGCTACGGCGGCGAAGAGTTTACGATTTTGCTGCAGGATCAGAACGAGAAGGCGGCGTACCAGTTCGTCAACGAGCTGCGCAAGCAGCTGAACGATTCGTATTACGAAGGCGTAGACGTTTTGCCGCACGGGTGTTTGTCGTTCTCGGCCGGCGTGACGGAATACCGCAAGGGGATTACGGACAAGTCGCAGCTGCTCGACAAGGCGGACCAGGCGCTGTACTACGCCAAAGCGCAAGGAAAAAACCTCGTTCATATTTACAACGAGCAATCGATCATCCAGAAGACGATCGACATTGAGCAGGACATTCACGAGATCGAGCAGCAGCTCAACATTTTTCTCGCCAAGGACGTCTACACGTTTCAACACAGCAAAAGGGTGTTCGGCTACGCGATCGATTTTTGCGATTACACAAGCTTGCAGGATGCGGAGAAGAAGACGTTCGTGCTCGGCGCCCTCATTCACGATATCGGCAAACTGGAAGTGCCGAAGGAGATTTTGAAGAAGAAGGACAAGCTGACGAGCGAAGAGTGGGAAACGGTCAAGAAGCATGTCGAGTGGGGGAAGGACATCGTCTCGGCGATGGACAAGTACAAGGAGCTGGTGCCGCTCGTGCAGTTCCACCATGAACGGTACGACGGCAAAGGTTATCCGCACGGCCTGCGCGGCGACGAAATCCCGAAGCTGGCGCGCATGCTGTGCATCGTCGATTCGTTCGACGCCATGACGACGGAGCGGCCGTACCAGCCGACGAAAACGTTCGACGAAGCGATCGTCGAGCTGCGCCGCTGCTCCGGCTCCCAGTTCGATCCGGACCTTGTCAACTCGTTCATCAGCATGCTGCAAGACAAGTACTCCTTCAAGCTGAATCAGTCGGCTGCGACAAACGAGCAGGTCGGATAAATCGCAAGCGCGCAAAAAAGACCTCGCACCCCTGTCGGGGACGTGCGAGGTCTTCGCTTTAAATCAGGTTTTCCGGATTGAGCCCTTCGAGCTCTTTCAGCATGAAGCGTCCGTCCTTGCGGATCAGCACGTCGTCGAACCAAATTTCGCCGCCGCCGTAATCCGGACGCTGGATGAGCACCATGTCCCAGTGCACCGAGGAGCGGTTCGTGTTGTCGGCTTCTGCGTACGCTTGCCCAGGAGTGAAGTGAATGCTGCCGTCGATTTTCTCGTCAAACAAAATATCTTTCATCGGATGCTTGATGTGCGGATTGACACCGATCGCGAACTCGCCGACGTAGCGGGCGCCTTCGTCGGCGTCGAGAATGTCGTTGATGCGCTTCGTATCGCTGCCCGTCGCTTCGACGATTTTGCCGTTCTCGAAGCGCAGCCTGACGCTGTCGAAAGAAGTGCCTTCATAAATGGTCGGCGTATTGTAGCTGATGACCCCGTTGACGGAATTTTTCACCGGTGCGGTATACACTTCGCCGTCCGGAATGTTGCGGTGGCCGGAGCACTTGACCGCCGGAATGCCTTTGATCGAGAACGTCAGGTCGGTGCCTGGGGCGACGAGACGGACTTTGTCGGTGCGTTCCATGAGCGCCTTCAGCGGATCCATCGCTTTGTCCATTTTGGAATAGTCGAGGTTGCACACGCGGAAAAAGAAATCTTCGAACGCTTCCGTGCTCGTGTTGGCGAGCTGCGCCATCGAAGGGCTCGGGTAGCGCATGACGCACCATTTGGTGAAGTTAATGCGCTGGTCGAATACGGGGCGCTGGTAAACGCCCGTATACAGCTTCATTTGCGCTTCCGGCACGTCGGACAACGTCGTAATGTTGTCGGAGCTGCGCACGGCGACGTACGCATGCATCTGTTTCATGCGGGCTACTTCCAGCTCGGCCAGCTGCTGGAACTGCTCGCGCGTTCCGCCGAGAGCCAGCGCCCGGGTTACGACCGGGTCGCGCAAATCGACGAACGGACGGCCGCCGACGGCATACACTTCTTCAACAAAGCATTTCACGAGCTCCAGATCTTTGAGTCCGATCATTTCCAGCAAAATGTTTTCGCCAGGCTGCAGGTTGACGGAATAGCGCACCACATTGCGGGCAAACACCTGTAAACGAGGGTCTCTCATGAAAACGTCTTCTCCTCAAAATAGAATGGTCAGTCGGTTTAATGCTCAATTAGCATTATAACCCATTCCGCAGGGAATTGCTATGGTGACAATACGAAAGGAGCCGATGAATTTGTCCAGAGGAAATACGCTCATGCCGTACGGCTATGAGCCCGGTCCGGACACCGCTAAGGGAACGCTGCTGGCCGTAGGCATTTTCGACGACCCGCTGGCGGCGCACGTCCCGCTGCTTGCGAAGCTGGCGAAGGGGCGCTCCTTCGTCAAGCTGGCGCTGCTGCCGCAGCATGACGAGACGCTGCGCCGGATGAAGCTGAAAGCGATGCGCCCTTATCACGAGCGAATCAAACAGCTCGAGGCATGGGTCGAGCAGGCGCAGCCGGACATACCCGTTACGGTGGACGCCTGGGAAGGGAAGCGTCAAAAATATACTCCCCTGGATACGCTGCTCCGATTCGCGACGGACAAATATAAAGCGCCGCATATTGTAGCGCTGCCGGAATTGTATGCGAAGCCTTCGCGTCGTATTCGTCGTTCGGCGAATGGATTCGCCGCGTTCGGCTGCTCATTCTCGCGCACGATGGTTTTCAGCCGCATCCGAATTTGGAGAAAGCGGCTTCCCGCTGGGAAATCGTGAGCGTGTGAACGGCTGAAGCCGTTTACCGCGGAGGCGGCGTACCGGCTACGAAAAAAGCAGCTTATCCGGATTGAGGATAAGCTGCTTTTTTTAGGGCCGCGGGGCGGTCAGCCAGGTCTGGCGCTTTCGGCCATATATCGCTCTGTCAGCGACGTGAGCAGGGAGATGCCGATTTCGTTGTGCCCGCCTTCCGGAATGATGATGTCTGCATACTTTTTGGAAGGTTCGATGAAAGCGTCGTGCATCGGTTTGACGGTAGTCAAGTACTGCTCGTACACCGATTTGAGCGTTCGTCCGCGGTCTTGAATGTCGCGAACGACGCGGCGCAATATGCGCACATCGGGGTCCGTATCGACGAACACTTTAATGTCGAGGGCGCCGCGCACTTGCTCGTCGGTCAGTACGTGAATGCCTTCGATCAGAACGATCGGCTTGACTTCAATTCGGATTGTTTGCGCGGACCGGGCATGCTTTGTGAAATCGTACTTCGGGCAATCGATCGGCCGGCCCTCGCGAAGCTGCTGCAAATGGGCGAGGAGCAATGCGTTGTCGAACGCGTTCGGATGATCGTAATTGATTTTTTCGCGCTCTTCCGGCGCCAGTTCGGAATGATCGATATAATAATTATCTTGCGATAGCAGCGTAACGTTGTCTTTGCCCAATTTGTTCATAATGTTACGGGCGACGGACGTCTTGCCGGAGCCTGTGCCGCCGGCGATGCCGATAACCAACATGTAAAAAAATGCCTCCCTGCGCCTTAGCGAACGTCATTCCCGACTAGTGTAGCACATGGGCTCGGCAATGAAAAGGGAGCCTTAAGCGAGAAAAATCCATTGGTACGCATCGCATCGGTTCGTTTTGGCCGGAGGGAAGTGAAGCAATTCGGGCGTATCGCATACGCCTTGAACCCCGAGCTCGCAGCTGTGTTCCGGCAGTTTAACGCCGTAAAGGAACAGCCGATTCCCGTCCGTATGCAGCCGGCTGGGCTGCAGTTCCAACACCCGGCTGCCGGTCCGTACGGCGAACCGCAGCGTCATAGCGTCCGGTTTGGAGATTCGTTTATGGAACGACAGCACGGCACTGTCGGTGCCGAACTTCACGGCCCAGAGCAGGCGTGGCGCCTCGTCGTAAAGCGCTCCGCCAAGCTGGTATTCGTACGCGGTCCACGTCTCGCAGCCGAGCAGCCGAACCTCTTGCTCGAACGAATCGAGCCACGCCCGGGAGCGGATCATCCGCTTGGCCGAACCGATATCGGTCTGAATCCCGATCGGCAGCTGTGGATTTGCGGCGCGAAGCGATTCTATGAACGGCTTGTAACCGCGGACGTAAGACGGCGGCAAATCGGCCCGTCCCCAGTCGGGCCAATGCGTCTGCAAATAATGGACATCCGGCTTGACAGCGCGGGCCATCGACACCGCATCGTTGCCCTGCAGCTCGCGCAGTTTGGCGAGCGAATCGGGACCGGCGTCGATGGCCAGCGTCCACGTCGCGATGCGGATGCCGGGCCTCGCCTCGCGCACGCCGCCAGCGCCGTTGATCATTTCCGCAACGTACCGGTTCACGCCCCGCACGCGAAATTCGACCCACTTGCCGTATAGCTCAGGCTGCTTCGCGTAATAGGTGGGTGCGGAAGGATCCCGCAAGTCCGGAATCGCGGCGCCGTATTCCCGCTCGAACTCGCGCTGCGCATGCGGTCCGATATCGCCGTATGTTCCCGATTCAAGGCCGTTCCATTCCGGCAAATACGGCTCGGCGATTTCCAGCCCGTCGAACGGAACGGTGGCGACGAGGCGGGCGAGAGCCTGCTTCTTCCAAGCGACATATTCGCGGCAAAAGGGGGAAAGACGCGTGTAACCGTCATCGACCTTTTTCAGCAGTCCCATCCGCCATTGTTGCCATCCTGTTGGCAAGTGCGAAGTGACGAACGTGCCGTTGCCGAGCGTCAGCGCCCACACTTCAATGTCTTGACGGCGAAGCGCCATGACCAGCGTCCGGTCGACAGCGCATTCATTCGTCACGAAAATATGGACCGTGCCGTAGCCCGCCAGCTTGAGCTCTTCAGCGACGCTTTCCGGGGAACGGCTCCTGTAATAAGGGAAGGCGGGATCGATTTGTATCGAACGGATCATGAGGATCCTCCTCTTTTTGCAGAAGCTTCTATACACGATACGTGTTGCCCGCATGCCTAATGCCGGTATGCAAAAAAAGTGACAGAGCGGTGCGGCTCGAGTCACTTTTCGATAACTAAGCTTTTATCGGATTTGTTTCGGGGTCGTATAAGCTTGCGTCGCTATGTCGATGTCTTGGGCGGCCGCGCGCAGCTGCGTCATCGTCTGGGCGATTTGCTGATGATGGCTTTCGGTATCGTGATGCTCGAGCTGCTTCGTGGCGTCGGCCACCTCGCGCTCGGCTTCCTGCAATCTGTCGTGCGCGCGGCGGAGAATCCCCGGGTCGGCAACGATTTGCGCCTGCTCCAGGCTCCAGCGGGCTTCCTTCGCCATCGTAATCGCTTGCTTGGCACGCTCCAGCGCATGCATCATCGGCTGCTGGTGCTGATCGACTTCTGTCATGAGAGCTGTCCTCCTTCGTTCGTATCGTTTCTTAACATGCGCCAACCGTTGCCGTTCCATTCTAGGCGTTAAGCTGGCTGTGGGGCGCTCTGCATATAGCTCGCCGTTACTCCTCTTAACGCCAAGGCGTTAAGCTGGCTGAGATGCGTTGGCGCATTGTACGCCGTTACACCTCTAGCTTAACGCCCGGATAGCTTTCGCAGCGCATAGAACGGGCGGCAGATGGAAGCCTAAGCCTATAACGGAGGTGAATTGACAGGTGCCGCACAACAAGAGCGAAACGATCAACAGCCAGCAAAATCACGATTCGATGCAGGAAGAAGCAATAACGGTCAAAGCGGGCAAAGCGAAAGACCGGCCGCCCAGCTTGAACGGAATCAACAAAAATAACCAGGTATAAACGGCAAATGCCCGCGGCTTATTTCCGCTGCGGGCATTTTGCAACAGTATTCGTTATTTTTCTTTATTTCCATTTCGCAGTATAATGAAGAATGCACGTTCCCGCATAGGGACATAGAGAGATAAGGACGGTGAACCCGGATGAGGACTGGATTGGTGCTGGAGGGCGGAGGGATGCGCGGCGCCTATACGGCCGGAGCTTTGGACTATTTAATGGAGCATGAGCTGTACTATTCATATGTTATCGGCGTATCCGCCGGCGCCTGCAACGCGACTTCCTACATATCGCGGCAAATCGGCCGCAATCGCAAGGTGACCGTCGATTTCATCACGGATCCGCGCTATTTAAGCTACCGCAACTTGCTGAAAGAAAAAAGCATGTTCGGGATGAAGTTTATTTTCGACGAAATTCCCCGCCGCCTCGTCCCGTTCGATTTCGACGCGTTCCACGCTTCGCCGCAGCAGTTCGTTGTAGGCACGATGGACGCCCGCACGGGGGAAGCAGTCTACTATACGAAAGAAGCGGTGAAGGATGACTTGCTGACGATCGTACAGGCTTCGAGCTCGCTTCCTTTCATCTCCAGGCCAGTCGTCCAGAATGGGCGTGAGCTGCTGGACGGAGGCATCTGCGATCCGATCCCGATCCGCAAATCGATCGCCGACGGCAACGAGCGCAACGTCATTATTCTCACGCAAGTGAAATCATACCGCAAACGCCCGTTCCGCTGGGGCTGGCTGGCGCGCAAGCTATATCCCCAGTACCGCGGTCTCATCGACGTCATGAGCAGGAGGCATCATACGTACAACGACACGCTCGATTATGTCGACGAGCTCGAACAGGACGGCAAGGCGATCGTCATCCGCCCGACGGCCGACCTGCAAGTAAGCCGCATGGAGAAAAATCCGGCCAAGCTGGCGGCCATGTACGAGCTCGGTTACCGGGACGCCGAGCGGCAAAAAAAAATGTATTGAAAAGCTGGACTTGACGGTGCTATACTTCACCTAGGCGTTAAGCTGGCTGTGGGACGCCCGGCATGTTGCTCAACGTTACACCCCCAGCTTAACGCCTAGGCGTTAAGCTGGCCGTGGGACGCTCAGCACGTTGCTCAACGTTACACACCCAGCTTAACGCCTGGTCATGCAATTCCAATCGCATATCAACGCAGGGGTGCTGGAACTAACGGCCGGCTGAGAGTGTATCCCGTAAGATACTGACCCTTTAACCTGATCCGGATAATGCCGGCGTAGGGACGCCTACCTTTTCGCTTGCTGAGCATGCATGCGCCTCCGGATCAGGGGGCGTTTTTTTGCGTGCGCGAAACGTGGCAATAGAAAAGGGGAGGCCATACGGATGAAAGCTTGGGGAATGAAAGGAATGGCGGCGTTGTGCGTCATCATGCTGGCGGCATCCGGCTGCGGCAAAAGCGAGCCGGCGACGAAAGCGGCGGCATCTAACGCGGGAGCCACGCCGAATGCGGCGGCAAGCGCGCCTGCCGCGCAGCCGAAGCAGCTGCAGAACGTCAAAGTCGTGCTCGATTGGACGCCGAATACGAACCATACGGGTTTATATGTAGCGAAGCAGCTTGGTTACTACGAGCAGGAAGGCCTGAACGTCGACATCGTGCAGCCGGGCCAAAGCGGTGCGGATACGATGGTGGCGACAGGCGAAGCCCAGTTCGGCGTCGGTTACCAGGAAGGGTTGACGCAAGCGCGCGTGCAGGACGTTCCGCTCGTCTCGATCGGCGCCATCATTCAGCACAATACGTCGGGCTTCGCCTCGCCGGCGGCGAAAAATATCAAGTCGCCGAAAGATTTTGAAGGCAAAACGTACGGCGGCTGGGGCTCGCCTTCCGAAAACGCCATGATCGAATCGCTCATGCAGCAGGAGCATGCGGACGCGAGCAAGGTGAAAATCGTCAACATCGGCGAAGCGGACTATTTCACAGCGGTCAAGAAGGATATCGATTTCGCCTGGATTTACTACGGCTGGACGGGTGTCGAGGCGGAGCTGCGCGGCGAGCCGATCAACATGATTTATTTGACCAAGTATTCGGATAAGCTGGACTACTATACGCCGCTGCTGGAAACGAGCGAAAAGATGATCAAAGAAAACCCGGAACTCGTGAAAAAGTTCATGGCTGCGACGTCCAAAGGGTACGAATATGCGATCGGTAAGCCCGACAAAGCGGCGGACATCTTGATCAAAGCGGTGCCGGACCTCGATCCGAAGCTGGTGAAGGCGAGCCAAAAGTGGCTGAGCCCGAAATATCAGGACGACGCGCCGCGCTGGGGCGAGCAAAAGCAAGTCATTTTCGAAAACTATGCGAACTGGATGTACGATCATAAGCTGCTGGACAAGAAGCTGGACGCGTCGAAGGCGTTCACGAACGATTTCTTGCCGGCCAAAAAGTAGCGGAGGAGAACCGATATGGCGAATGCGCTCGTCAGCATTCAAATTTTGCCGAAAACGCCGGACGGCGGCGACGTCATTCCGTATGTGGACCGGGCGATTGAGGTGATTGCGCAGTCCGGCGTCAAGCATTTGGTCGGGCCGCTCGAAACGACGATGGAGGGCGAGCTGGATGCGCTGCTGGACGTCGTGAAGCGGATGAACGAAGCGATGATCGAGATGGGCTCGCCCAATGTCATTTCGCAAATCAAAATTTACTACAATCCGGAGTCAGGCGCTTCGATCGACCGGCTCATCGAGAAATATCGATGAAGACCGGGACGTCGTGGTGGAAAAGGGGATGGCCGCCGACAGCGGCCGTCCTCCTTTTGCTGCTTGCATGGCAAATCGGCGTGCAGCTCAGCGGCATCGAGAAGTTCAAGCTGCCCAGCCCCGCCGATATCGGCCGTGAAGCCGTAGCGTCGTTTCCCCGCATCTGGATGCATACGGAAGCGACGCTGCACATTTCCCTCATTGGCTTCGCGTGCGGCGTCGCGGTCGGGATCGGCCTGGCTCTGGCGATGCATATGATCGCTGCGGTCAAGTCGGGACTGTATCCGCTCCTGATCATTTCGCAAAATATTCATCCGGCCGCGCTCGGGCCGCTGCTCATGATCTGGTTCGGCTTTCTGTCGCCGACGCCGAAAATTATCGTCATCGCCCTGTACTGCTTTTTTCCGGTCACGGTAGCGCTTACGGACGCCCTTGCCCGGACGGACCGGGGCATGGCGGACTATATGCGGATGATCGGCGCGAGCAAAGCCCAGCTGTTCCGCAAGCTGGAGCTGCCGCACGCGCTGCCGTCTTTGTTTTCCGGCTTGAAAATTGCCGCCACGTACAGCATCATGGGCGCCGTCGTCGCCGAATTTCTCGGCGGAGACAAAGGGCTCGGCTACTACATTCAGTTTTCCCGCAACCAGTTTCAAACGACGCGCGTCTTTGTCGCGTTATTCGTCATCATTATCCTAGCGTTCATCATGTTCGGTATTGTCGCGCTGCTGGAAAAAATGCTGATCGGCTGGAACCAGGGGCGAGGCGAATGAAGGAGGGGGCGCATGTGAGTGCAGTCACCGGCGGAGAGCCGCTGCTTGCTCTTGAGCATATTCGGAAATCGTTTCCCGGGGCGGGAAAAGGCGACGCGGCTGTCAAGGTGCTGGACGGCGTAACGCTGCAGGTGGGCAGCGGCGAATTTGTCGCCATTCTCGGACCGTCGGGCAGCGGCAAAACGACGCTGTTCCGGCTGATCGGCGGCTTGCTGCAGCCGGACAGCGGCGCGATCCGGCTCGGCGGCGAGGACATCGCCGGGCAGCGCGGCCGCATCGGCTACATGCCGCAGCAGCCGTCGCTGCTGCCGTGGCGCAATGTGCTGGACAACGTGCTGATGGCGGCGGAAATAGCCGGAATAAGCCGTAAGGAGGCGGAACCTAAGGCGCGGGAATGGCTGGTGCGAGCCGGGCTGGGCGGCTGCGAGAGCGCCTACCCGCATGAGCTGTCCGGCGGCATGCAGCAGCGGGCCTCGTTCGTGCGGGCGCTGCTCGGGCCGCAGCAGCTGCTCTGTCTCGACGAGCCGTTCGGCGCGCTGGATGCGATGACCCGGCTCGAGATGCAGCTGTGGCTCGGCAGCTTGTGGCAGGAAAGCGGACGCGCGGTGCTGCTCGTTACGCACAGCATCGACGAAGCGCTGCTCCTGGCGGACCGCGTCTACGTGCTGTCGGCGAAACCGGCCACCGTGTTGGAGGAAGTCAAGGTGCCGTGGCCGCATCCGCGCAGCGAAGCAAATATGGCCGAGCCGCAGTTCGTGCGGCTGCGCCAGCAGCTGTACGACGTGCTGCGCAAAGCGAAGGAGGTGCCGCAACGTTGAACCGCGAGATACCGATTATCGATGCGCACGTGCACCTCGATTCCTACGAGCCCCTTCGTACGGAAGCGCTGCTGCATTCGTACGGCCACGACGGAGTGGCCGGCTGCATCGCAGTGTCGATGAACTTGCCGTCGTGTCAGGCGGTTGAGAGTTGGGATAGAAAGTACCCCCGGCTCGTTTATCCAGCTTACGGCTATCATCCGGAGCAGGAGCCGATCGGCGGGGAAGAGTTGGAGGAGCTCGTCGCCTGGATTCGGCAGCGTGCGGAGCGAACGATCGCCGTAGGCGAAGTCGGGCTCCCTTATTACACGAGGCAGGAGGCCGAGTGGCGCGGCGAGCAATTCGAGCTGGCGCCGTACGTCCGGCTGCTGGAGCGGATGATCGCGCTCGCGGACGAATTGGCGAAGCCGGTCGTGCTGCATGCCGTGTACGACGATGCGGAAACCGTTTGCGATATGCTGGCGGACTACCCGCGGGTGAAAGCGCATTTTCACTGGTTCAAAGGCTCGGAAGCGGCAATACAGCGCATGATCGAGAGAGGCTGCTTTATTTCGGTGACGCCGGATGCGGTGTATGAGGAAGAAATTCAGCAGCTGATCGGCCGCTACCCGCTGGAGCTGATGATGGCGGAGACGGACGGCCCGTGGCCGTTCGAAGGCCCGTTTGCCGGGCAGGAGACGAGGCCGCATATGATTCGCGCGACGATCGAAACGATCGCCGCGCGAAAACGAATGCCGGCAGAGGAAGCGGCCCGCATTTTGTACAACAATACGGTGCGGTTTTACGGTCTGCCGCTTACAATACGATAATGTCGTCGAGCTCGGAGTCGCTGGCGTCGGCTGCCGCCGCCACTTCTTCGTCAAGCTCGCTTTCGCCGCCCTGCAGCTGCTGCACGGCGTCGGCCTGTTCGGATAGTTGCTCCTCGATTTGGCCGATGCCGTGCGCTTCCTGATGATTCCGGCTTGTTGTCATTATGCTGCGATTCCTCCTTTTCGGGTAATGGCTGTAGCTTCTACTAGCTTGGTTGAAACGGACGCCGATTATGTAGTGGTTCTTCCCAAACAGTGCGAATCGTGATATAATTTACGAGGTCAATTAAGCCGTTGTAGCTCAATTGGCAGAGCAGCTGAATCGTAATCAGCAGGTTGGGGGTTCAAGTCCCTTCAACGGCATCGAACAAAAACACAAACATCTTCTCGGTGTTTGTGTTTTTTTCCTATCGGGAGGTTGAGACTCTTGATCATCGCTCGGAACATTACAAAGACGTACAAGCCCGATCCGCGGGAAGTGCTGTCCAAAGTCAGCCTGCAAATTGACGACGGAGAGCTCGTCGCTATCGTCGGCGGCAGCGGCAGCGGCAAAACGACGCTGCTGCGCTGCTTGGCGCTGCAGGAGCCGTGGGATAGCGGCCAGCTGATCGTAAACGGCGAAGACGTCGGCAAGCTAGGCCCCATCGCCCGCCGGCTCACCCGCCGCGGCTGGGTATACATCGAGGAGAAGCCGCAGCTCGACGTACGCAGCTCCGCGCTCAAAAACGTCGCGCGCAGCTTGTTGTTTCATTCGCCGGTGCGGGCGCTCGCAGGGCTCGTATCGAAGAACGAGCATATGGAAGCGATGGACTATTTGGAACGGGTCGGCCTGCTCGACAAGGCGCATCAGAAGGTCGGCCAGCTGAGCGGCGGGGAGAAGCAGCGAATTGCTGTGGCGAAGGCGCTGATTCAAGGCGCGACGATGATTTTCGCCGACGAGCCGGTATCCGGCCTCGACCCGGAGTCGGCGCACAGCGTCATGCGCGACCTGAAGGCGATCGGCAAGCGCGAGAACATCACGATCGTGACAACGCTGCATAAGCTCGATTTCGCGGAACGCTATGCGACGCGCATTCTCGGCGTCAAAGACGGGCGCATCGCCCTCGACATTCCGGCGCGGACGCTCACTTCGCGCGAACGGGAGCTGATTTTCTCATGACTGAGGAGCGGCAGCGCTGCGGCTGGGTGAATGAAGATCCGCTCTACCTTCGTTACCATGACGAAGAGTGGGGCGTTCCGGTTCGCGACGACAACAAGCTGTTCGAAATGCTGAGTCTGGAAGGCGCGCAAGCGGGGCTCAGCTGGTACACGATTTTGAAAAAAAGGGACAACTACCGCCGCGCTTTCGCCGGGTTCGATCCGGAAATCGTGGCGCAATATGGCGAGAGCGACGTAGAGCGGCTGCTGCAGGACGAAGGGATCGTGCGCAACCGGCTTAAAGTGCAGGCAGTCATCGGCAACGCCAAAGCGTTCCTGCGGGTGAAGGAGCAGTTCGGATCGTTCTCCGGCTACATCTGGAGCTTCGTCGGCGGCGAGCCGATACTGAACCGTTGGACGAGCCTCGGCGAAGTGCCGGCCGCGACGCCGGAGTCGGACCGGATGAGCAAGGATTTGAAAAAGCGCGGCTTCAAATTCGTCGGCTCGACGATATGCTACGCGTTCATGCAGGCGACCGGCATGGTCAACGACCATATCGCCACATGCTATAATTATCACGGCAAGTAAGAAAAGCTATTATTCGGATACCTTTCCACGATGCATGACCCCTGCGTGAGGAGATAGCTTCTTGCCGAATCAGGGAACTGCTCTAGGAAGCTTATACTTTCCGATTCGGTAAAAAAGGCCATCCGCTCCCGGCGCTGAATGCGCAGCGGGGACGGATGGCCTTTTTTATACGGGCAAAAGCATGTGCTTTGTCGCATACAGCAGCACGCCCAGCGCCGCAGCGAGCAGGGCGTAGGCCGCCCCGTAACCCCAGCGGGTGCGGACCGGCACGTCATAGTAAGCGTCGTTCACGTGCGGCACCCACTCGACGCGGACATGGATCGATAATTTGCGGGCAGCATCGTCGCGGCCCGATCCGATCGTCTCCACGCGCCTCACGAGCCCTTGGCCGGGAAGCTCCAGCGTCGCTTCGGGCAAATACCCTTCCCACGTTATGCGCAGCCTTT
This sequence comes from Gordoniibacillus kamchatkensis, assembly GCF_000829455.1. Lineage (GTDB taxonomy): Bacteria > Bacillota > Bacilli > Paenibacillales > NBRC-103111 > Gordoniibacillus > Gordoniibacillus kamchatkensis. The sequence continues at coordinate 39,051 of NZ_JXAK01000029.1, read as the reverse complement.
GTTTGCCGTCCAGGTCGGACCACGTGGCGAACGGCAAGTCGCGGCGGTGCCGCTCGCCCGGAAGCGGCAGCCCCTGTGCCAATATTTCATCATAAGGCACGGAAAGCGAATACACATGCGCCACCGCCTGCCCAGGCTTATGCCGCTTCCATACGTACTTCTGGAACAAATCCCAGGCGAACATCGCCCAAATCAGCAAAAACAGCCAGCTGCCGAGGTCGTAAATGACAAGCAGTCCGCCGATAAGACCAACGAGCCATAGCCAGCGCGTCACCGCCGTAGCGATGCGGCCGCCGTCGAGCGGATGGATCGGCAACAAATTAATGAGGTTAAGTAAAAATCCGGTGTGCGCCAAACTGATCATCAGCTTGCTGCCCGACCACTGGCCGATCGCCAAAAATGCCGCAGCTCCGAGCGAGCCGAGCAGCGGGCGCCGAAGGCGATGTACGCTTCGGTGACGGCGTCGCGCGGATGGCGCTTCATGTTGATGAGCGCGCCAATGAACGGGATGAAGATCGGTGCCGACACCGGCAGCCCTTTTTGTTTGGCGGCAATGCTGTGGCCAAGCTCATGAATGAGTATGAGGACGACGAAACCGACCGCAAACCAGAGCGGCGACATGATCGCATACGCGCCGATCGACAGCAGCATCGTGAGCAGCGTGCCGCCGATTTTGCTGAATTTGAACAGGACGAAAAGCCCTTTCAGCTTCGTAATGATAAACAGAAAGAAGGCGGAAATCGCCCACTTCTTCGTGTCTGTATTCCGTTTGCTCCCCAATGAGAACTACCTCCCCTTTAGTTATATACGCAGCAAGCGGCGCCTTGGTCGCAAAAGCGCCGGAAACATGATATGATGAGGGTTACAGGAAGAACCCGATGACGGAGGGATTGTCATGAATGTAGCCGAAGTTCAGCTCGTGCAGATGTCGCGGACCGGGGACCGGGCGGCGTTCAGGGAACTGGTCAATTTGTATAAGGATAAGCTGCACCGGCTCGCGTACCGGATGCTGCACGACCTCCACGAATCCGAAGACATCGTGCAGGAGACGTTTATGCGCGTTTACTTGAATTTGAATCATTACGACGAAAACCAGAAATTTTCGACATGGATATACCGCATCGGCAAAAACTTGTGCATCGACCTGCTGCGCAAAAAGAAAGTCGACCATTCGCTCGACGCCGGGCTGACGGGCGATCTGGAGAAGCCGTTTTACGACAAGCTCTCCAGCGTCGACGCTTCGCCGGAGAGCCGCATCCTGTTAAGCGAGTTGCAAGAGCAAATGCGCAAAGTGATCGACAAGCTGTCCGATAAGTACAAGCAAGTCGTGACGCTGTACTATTTGCACGAGCTGTCGCTGCAGGAAATCAGCGAGCTGCTCGGCATGCCGGTAACGACAGTAAAGAGCAGGCTGCACCGCGGCCGCGAACAGCTGCGCAAAAATGGGCCGCATGTTCACGGTCAGCATCGTCATGTTCTTTGCGGGATGGTGCTGGCATGAACCGCGATCAGCTGCTCGTGCACGTCGATCTGGTGCGCGCCATTACGCTGGCCGTTTTCGATACGCTCGACGAAGCGCAGGCCGACGTGCAGCCGGACGGCTTCCCGAACACGATTCGTTGGAATCTCGGCCACATTCTCATTACGCAAGAGCAGCTGGCTGTCAATTTCGCCGGTATGCAGCCTCAGCTGCCGGCGTCTTACTTGAAGCTGTTCGGCAGCAGGACGCGCCCGTCCGAATGGACGGTTCAGCCGCCGAGCCTGGCCGAGATCAAAGAGCGCCTCGCTGCGCAGCCGGCTTACGTTCGGGAACACCTCGGCGACCGGTTGGCGGAGCAGGTGAAGAAGCCGTTTGTCCGGCTCGGCTTCGAGCTGGCGACGATCGGGCAAATTTTGCTGCACAGCTTGTATCACGAAGGACTGCATCAGGGCGCCATCGGCGGCTTGCGCAAGGCGATTTCCGGGCAGCGGGCATAAGCAAGGCGCGAAGCTCCGCATAAGGAGCTTTTTTCCTGCAAGGAAATTCCAGGAGAGGGGAAGACGAAGTGGGCAACAAAAAGCAGCAGGGGAAACCGAAATTAAGCTACGGCGAACGCAAAAAAATCGAAGAGCAGCGGCAGCGCAAACAAATGCAGAGGCTGATCTGGATTACGGCGGCGGTCGTCGTCGCGATTGCAGCGCTCGTCGCGTTTGCGCGGCCTGGCAGCAACGCCGGCGGCTCGGCGGCGAAAGCGAACATTTCGACGGAGCATATGCCGGTCATCGGCAAAGCCGACGCACCCGTCAAAATTATCGAGTACGGCGATTTCAAATGCCCGTCGTGCCGGTATTTCAGCCAAAACGTATACCCCAGCTTGAAGAAGGACTACATCGACACCGGCGAAGTCGCCCTGTATTTCAGCAATTTTCCGTTTATCGGTCCCGATTCGTTAACGGCGGCTTACGCGGCGCAAGCGGTGTATCATCAAAACAACGACGCGTTTTGGACGTACTACGACCTGATTTACAAATATCAGCAGGACGAGAAGAAAACGTGGGCTACGCCCGACGTGCTCGTCGACATCGCCGACAAGGCGAAGCTCGGACTCAACCTGGATCAGCTCCGGAAAGATATCGACAACAAGACGTACAAGGCGGAAGTGGACAAGCAGTACAGCTCCGGGGAGTCCAACGGGGTCAACAGCACGCCGACGCTGTTTGTTAACGGCGTTAAGTTTGAACAATTCTCCGATTACAATGCGCTCAAGTCGCTGATCGAGCAGCAGAAGAAAGCGAAGTGAGCGGGGTGAATAGCGTGATGCGCCGCTACGGGCTTTACTTCGCTTGGGTCGTATCCGTCGTCGCTATGCTCGGCAGCTTGTATTTTAGCGAAATTCGCGGCTTCGAGCCGTGCAAGCTGTGCTGGCTGCAGCGCATTTGCATGTACCCGCTGCCGCTCCTGCTTGGCATTGCCGCCTACCGCGGGGAACGGGGCATTATCCCGTACACGCTGCCGCTCGCCGTCATCGGCGGCGCTATCGCGCTCTATCACACGCTGGAGCAAAAAATCCCGGCGCTGGCGAGGCTGGCTCCGTGCACCGTAGGCGTCCCTTGCAACCGCGACTATTTGGACGGATTCGTGACGATCCCGATGATGGCGCTGACGGCTTTTGCGCTCATCATCGTTTTCCTGGCAATGGCGAGACGCGAGCCGGACGAAAACTAAAGCGACGGGGAGGAAGCGGCATGAACGAAAATTTTATCCGGATCAAGGCGCTCGAAGGCGAACTGAAAATGTCGCACAAGAAACATGAATTCGGGCTGACCGTCTCGACGAAAGAGTTCGTGCTGCAAAAGCCTCATGTCAATTATCATGTCAAGCTGGCCGACATTACCGGCATCGTCCCGTTCGAGGTGAAGGGAGCGCAGACGATGACGTTCTCAGGCCGGGGACGCGCCGAAAGCGAAATTTTAACGGTGGCCGTCGGCCCTCAGCATTACAAGTTTTTCGTGCGGGAAGCGACGGTGCATAACCGCAGCGGCATTTTCCAGCTCGGCCGCGCGCAATTCATTATGCCGGTGCTGCCCGACTTGCTGGCGCTCATTACCGAGTATGCGGGCATGCACATCGTGCAGACGGAGTAGATCATACAAAAAGAGGCCGCGACGCCGCACACGGTGCGGAGCGGACCTCTTTTTTCCATTAGCCGTGCATCGATTTGCGGTTCGCCGCTTTTCTCTTGCCCAGCAGAACCGGGATAGGCAGCAGGATGAGCAGGAAACATAGGGAGCCAATGACGCGCGTGACGCCCAGAAGAGCCATACAGCCCGCATACGGCATATGGCTGTACAGCTGCATGCCGACAATCGGCGCAAAGATGGCTGACACTTGCGACACCGTCGTATAAAGCGCGATAGCCCGCTGGCGGCCATCTGTCGGCACGAGCTCGAGCAGACGGTTGAAAATCGACTGATTGAAGCCGGCTGTCGCGATGCCGCCGACAAAATCGTAGATGCATACCCATACCATGGACGGGACGTAAATCCAATTGAAGGGGCTAGTCGCCAGCAGCAGCGCCGAGAGAAACAGCACGTAGCCGTTGCTTTTGCGGTCGGCAAGCCTCGCCCACAGCGGAAAGGAAAGCATGGATCCGACCGCGCCGACAACGGCATCGATGCTCATCCAAGAATTGGACGCTTGCAGGGTGACTACCTTGACTTTATTGTATACGGGCCACGCCGCCTGCCAGGCAAAAATGAACACAATCGCACTCAAGCAAAACAGGTAAAACGGCTTGCCTGCGCCGTGAGAAAATCGCTGCAGCAACGCCGGTTTGCCCGGGCGGGCCGGCATTTCGCCTGCAGGCGCGGCGATCGGCCCGGCTTTTGCGGCAGGGGCCAGCGCGGCAACAGAAACGGGGCGCTCCTCGCTCGGAATGCGCAGCTTGTAGAAGTACCACGTTTCGGCAAGCGACGAGGCGAAACCGAGCAGGAAAGCCGCCTGATAGCCGTAAGGATAAGGCAGCTCGTCGATGCCCCAACCGGCCACAAGCGCTACGGCCATTCCGGTGAAACCGGTCCACATATTGCGCTGCGCGAAAACGCGGTTGCGGTTCGACACAGGGATTATTTCGCCCATCATCGATTGATAGGCGACGCTGATGACGGAATTTGTCGCCGTGTAAACGCCGACAAGGGCGATGAGCGCTTCGATCGGAGAGAGCTTGAGCAGCGGAATGAAAGCCATCAGCAAGTAGCAAAGCCGGCTGAACAAAATGAGACCGGCGACGATCGGCTTCTGCCGCCGAAACCGGTCAAGCGCGTACGACGCCGGCAGCGTGACGATAATCGTCAGCAAGGCGGGGATTGAGGAGAGCATAGCGAAATGGGTGTTCGTCGCCCCAAGCTTGCCGGCGAGCACCGGAATAAACGGGGTCACGAAGTTGAAGCCGATCGACCATGCGATTCCGTTCAGCAAGTTGTTCTTCACATTGGTTCTGAGCATCGCGCGTACGGCATCCATGCAGTCAGCACTCCCGGCATTTTGCGTATGTATCTCATATATTGTAGAACATAGAGCCAAGATGCACCAGAGGAAATAGAAGGAGGGGGCCAAAATGCTGCCCGAAGTACCGGATCATTTGCGCGAAGGGCTGCGCGTTCTGTTCGTCGGCTATAACCCGAGCTTGCGTTCCGCGGAGACGGGGCACCATTACGCCAATCCGAGCAACCGTTTTTATAAGCTGCTCCATCTCGCTGGGCTAACGCCGCGTTTGTACAGGCCTGAGGAAGATGCAGCGCTGCTGGAGCTCGGATTCGGATTTACGAACATTGTGGCGCGCCCGACCAAGGCGGCTGACGAGATTACGAAGGACGAGTACGAGCAGGGAAGGGTGGAGCTGCGGCACAAAATCGAAACGTACCGGCCCTATGCCGTATGCTTCGTCGGCAAAGGCGTGTACGAACAATATAGCGGACGCCGCAATGTCGCCTGGGGCTTTCAGCCCGAGCCGGTAGTTGCCGGCGTGCGCGAGTTCGTCGCCCCTTCGTCAAGCGGGCTCGTGCGGATGAAGGTGGAAGAAATGGCGGCGATTTTCCGCCAGCTGGGCGAAGCGTTGGCGGCAAGCGGCGCCCCGCGAACCATTGCTCTTAAGGAGCAAGAACGAGACGAAGGCGGACGATGACAAGGACGAACGCAAAATCGCCCGGAATCCGTGCAGACGGGGATTCCGGGCGATTATAGCGGGTGCTGCCTTGAAACCGGTTACGCTTGCGTGCCGGCGATCTGCGCAAGCTTCGCTTCCACATCGGCGACGAGCCGCTTGGCGTCGTCCGGGTTGTTCACGACGTCGGTTTTGTCCATGTCGACGACGAGAACGTCGGAAGCGTCATAGTAGTTCATGACCCAATCGTCATACCCGGACCAGAGGGTGCGGTAATATTCGACCAGAGCCGGGTCCTGCTCGTAGCTGCGGCCGCGCAAGGCGATGCGCTGCAGCACCGTTTCGAACGAGCCTTTTAGGTAGACCATCAGGTCCGGCGCTTTTTTCGGCAGTTCCGCGAGCTCTTCCATCATATTGTTCGCGAGATTTTCGTACAACGTGAACTCCAGGTCGCTGATGCGTCCGAGCTCTTTGTTTACTTTCGCGAAATACCAATCTTCATAAATGCTTCGATCGAGCACATTGCGGCGATTCGCCAAAGCTTGCTTGATCGAACTGAATCGCGCGGACAAGAAATACAGCTGCAGCAGGAACGGATACCGCTTGCGCTCGATCTCTTCCTCCGAAGCCGTATAAAACAGCGGCAATATCGGATTGCCTTCCACGCTTTCGTAAAACACTTCGCTGTTCAGCGCTTTTCCGAGCAGCGTTGCCACAGATGTTTTGCCCAGGCCAATCATACCCCCGACAACGATCACAGCCATGCTTCCCCTTTCTCCTTCACCCAAACGATGATGTGCCTATGTAACTATGTCAGCAACTGATATATTATAGCAAGTAAGAGAAAGATTGGCACTGGATGAAAATGGCTGCCCCTAGCTCGTCCCGCTCGGCTTCGCCGGCGGAAGCGACGCTTCGAACGCGGCAATGCGGCCCTCCAAATCGCCGGGGAGCGGCGTGCTGCGCTGCTCCTTTACATCGAAATGAACCATCGTGCTTGTGCCCGTCGCAATGACGGCGGACGTCTGCCGATGGAGCAGCACATACTCCATATCGAGCGACGAGCGGCCGATGCGGGAGACGCGCACGTACGTATCAATCGGATCGCCGAAATACGCTTGCGACCGGTAGGCGACGGATTGCCCGGCGAGCACGAACGTGTTGCCGCTGCGTTCCGCTTGCTCGCGGCCGAACAGGCCAAGCCCGAGCAGGAAATCGGTACGCGCCTGCTCCATGTAAATAACGGCCGTAACGTGGTTCATATGGCCGTTGGCGTCCGTTTCGCAAAATCGGACTTTAGCCGGCGAGGAAAACCGGTACTGCGACAAATCGACGCTGCTTGCGTTCATGACGGCAATTCACCTCTGCGTTAAACATGTTAGTCGAGCGATTGAATCGGCGGCGCTTCCTTGATGAAAACGAACATGGAGACGAACAAAACGACCGACAGCACGATAAACACAACGCCGAGCAAGCGCTGCCTCTTCACGAGCGACATGAAACCCAGGCTGAACAGCGAGCCGCTGAGCAGCACGCCGAGCAAAATAATGACGAAAGACATCGGATCTTCCTTTCCATAACCGGCGGGCGGTGCATGATTTTTCGTTGCGACTATACTATAATAGCAACTGAAAGGGGTATAACGCCAATATTTGTGTTGCAGCAACACGATGAGCAAACAAGGAGGATTTGCGTAGGGTGACTCGACGCATAGTAATAGAAGCCGTAATGCTGACAACTTACGGGCAGCTGCTCGTGCCGGGCAAACCGGTTGAATATGTCATTCCGTATTCCACGGTGATGGAGCTGTACGACATGCGCGACAGCGGCGAGCCGGTCATGCCCGATCCGAAAGAGGACGTTCATGTGAAGCAGAAAATCGCCGAGCTGATCGCTTTCTTCGAAGAATCGTTCAACAAGAAGAAGCTGGAGCGTTCGCTCGCTCTGCCGTGGAAAAAAAGCCCGCCGTTCCTGATTAGCGACCATGTCACGCTGACCGTCGTCAACGCGATCGACAACGCCTATTACGGCGAAATGTTCGATCCGGTCGAGACGGAGCTGCTGCTGACGGCGCAGCAGGAAGATTTGCCGCTTCTAACGGACCAGCTCGATTTTCTCGACAAATGCTTCGAAGCCGATGTGCCGGTGCAGCTGTTCGATATCGACGACTTCGACTTGGCGCTGGAAGACGACTTGAAGGTGTGACCGGACGTCGCAAGCCGCGGCGAAACACCGCGATAGAAGAGTACGGACATAGAGAGAGGGAACTGCTTGAAAACGTTAATCCGCCAAGCGACCGTCATGACGATGAATGACCGGCTCGACACATTCGTCGGCGATGTGCTGCTCGAAGGAGACCGCATCGCCCGCATCGGCGCATGCCTCGAAGAAGAGGCGGCAGACCGGGTCGTCGAAGCGCGCGGCAAAACGCTTCTGCCCGGCTTCGTGCAGACGCACATTCATTTGTGCCAGACGCTGTTTCGCGGCCGCGCCGACGATCTCGAGCTGCTCGATTGGCTGAGGAGGCGAATCTGGCCGCTGGAAGCGGCGCACGACGAGGAATCCGTATACGTGTCCGCGCTGCTCGGCATCGGCGAGCTGATCCGCAGCGGAACGACGACGATTCTCGACATGGAGACGGTGCATCATACGCAGCATGCGTTCGAGGCGATCCGTGAAACCGGCATTCGGGCGATTTCCGGCAAAGTGATGATGGATTACGGTACGGACGTCCCGACTGCGCTGCAGGAGCGCACCGACCGCTCGCTGCAGGAGAGCGTCGATTTGCTGGAGGCGTGGCACGGCAAGGAGAACGGACGGATCCGCTACGCCTTTTGCCCGCGCTTCGTCGTGTCGTGCACGGAGGAGCTGCTCGTCGGCGTGCGCGACTTATCCGCTAAATATGATGTGCTCGTACATACGCACGCCTCGGAAAACCGCGGCGAGATCGAGCTCGTTGAGCGTGAGCGCGGCATGCGCAACGTCGTTTACCTCGATCATATCGGCCTCGCCGGACCGCGCCTCGTTCTGGCGCACTCGATTTGGCTAAACGACGAAGAGAAGCGGATTATCGCCGAGCGCGGTGTAAAGGTAACGCATTGCCCGGGCTCGAACCTGAAGCTGGCTTCCGGTCTTGCCGAAACGCCGGACCTGCTCGCGCGCCGCGTGCGCGTCGGCATCGGCGCCGACGGAGCGCCATGCAACAACAATCTCGACATGTTCCAAGAAATGCGGCTGACCGCCTACATTCAGAAAGTGCAGCACGGTCCGACGGTGATGGATGCGCGCACGGTACTGCGCATGGCGACGATGGGCGGGGCCGAGGTGCTTGGCATGGAGAGCGAAATCGGCAGCATCGAGGTCGGCAAAAAAGCCGATTTGCAGCTGCTGGACTTGACCGATTTTCACACCTATCCGTCATATGAGGCGGACCCGTTCTCGCGGGTTGTGTATGCAGCGACAAGGGGCGACGTCGACACGGTGTGGATCGACGGCCGCGTCGTGCTGGATGGCAGACAGCATACGACCATCGACAAAGCGAACGTGCTACGCCGCGCGGATGCGGCGATAGCCCGAGTGCTCAAGCGAATTTAGGCGGGGATGGGGTTGACCGCGATGCTTTTGCAATGTTGGCAGTTGTTTGTGGCCTTTTTCCGGGGAACGATGCTCGGCTTCGGGGGCGGGCCTTCGATTATTCCGATTTATCAAAACGAAGTGGTGAACAACTTTCACTGGATGTCCAACGAGGAATTCGGCAAGTCGCTGGCGATGGCCAACGCGCTGCCGGGTCCGATCGCAACGAAGCTTGCGGCGTATATCGGCTTTAAGGTAGCAGGCTGGCTCGGAGCGTGCGCCGCACTTACCGCCGTCGTCGTACCGACGGCGCTCATCATGGTGGCGCTTGTCGGCGTAATGAACAAGCTGAGCGGCAATCCGGTGGTGAAAGGGATGGTCCGGGGCGTGCAGCCGGTCATTTTCGTCATGATGGCCATGCTCGCCTACGATTTTGCCAAATATGCGTTCCAATCGGCCCCGGCGCTCGGCAAATTCGGCTTTTTGCCGTTTCTGATCGCCGCCGCTTACTTTATCGCCGTGCAATATTTGCAGGTGAATGCAGTATGGGGGATCGTCGGAGCGCTTGTTTTGGGAGCGGTGTTTTTCCGCGGGTAAATGACAGGGCAGGGGGAGAAGGCGATCGTCTACAAAGGGATTTTGTTCGATCTCGACAATACGCTGCTGGACTATGACCGCTCTGAGGAAATTGCGATGCGTGAGGCGCTCGCGGAGCATGGGCTCGATCCCGATAACGCTTCGTTCTGGAAGCAGTTCCGGCACCATTTTATCCGCTGCAACACCGTGTACTGGCTCGAACGGTTCGAGCGGAAGCTGCACATCAGCAAAGTGCTGGAGCTGTCGTTTCGCGATGCGTTTGCCGAGCTGAAGCTGGACGGTTATGAGGCGAGTTCGCTGGCCGAGTCGTATTGGCGTCATTTTTGCCGATTGTTTGTGCCGGAAGAAGGGGCGCAAGAGGTGATAGCGCAGCTGCATGGCGCGTACAAGCTGGCTATCGTCTCCAACGGCATCGGCGAAGCGCAGCGGCAGCGGCTTGCTGCCGGGCGGATGGAGCATTATTTTGAGGCGCTCGTCGTCTCCGATGAGGCAGGCTGTGCCAAGCCCGATCCGCGCATTTTTCATGCGGCGCTGGAACGCTTCGGGCTGAAGCCGCACGAAGTGCTGTTCGTGGGCGATTCGCTGCGCGACGACTACGCCGGAGCGGTTCGCTCCGGAATCGACTTTTGCTTGTACAACCGGCGGCGTTCGCCGCTAGGAGACGAGCATCGGCCTGCTTACTCGATCGAACGGCTGTGCGAGTTGCCGGGGCTGTTGCAGAGCCGGGAACGTTAAGACGGCCGGGACATTGCGTAGGCGGCGTCCGCCGCGAATGGGCCCATGTCCCTCAAGGCTTGTCGGCGAAGGAGAGTCCCTTGTCGGCGAGTGCGCGACGGAGCTGAACGAGAGCTTTAGGTCCCATGCCATGCATTTGTAAAACCTCTGCCTCTGTAACCTGCGCGAGCTGCTCAAGCCGGAAGTATCCGGCCCCGGCGAGTGCCCGCTGTGCCGGCTTGGCTAGTTCAGCCGGAAGGTCGCTATTAGGCTGCAGTTCTTTGTTATTGGTCATGCCGATTCTCCTTTCTCCGGAAAAACGGGTTATGTTCATAAACTGATGAATGTACGCTCCTCTCGATTATAGCTTGACACAGCGGCTATGATTTCTTATCGATTGCTCATTTTGGGATGCTGCTTCGAAGGGCATGGAAAGTCTGCTTTCGGTTGTACCGGAATCAGCTCGTTCCTTCCTTGCGGTTAGCGGAAATTTGTTCCGTTATTGGGACATTTCCCGGATATTTCCCGAAATTAGCGGAACGCGAGTGCGTTATCTCCGCATTTTTGGCGAGAACTGCCCATGTTTCGGGCCGATAGCGGAACTACGTTCCGTTAAGAACGATCGGCCGCCCCTCCACCCGGGCAATAGCGGAACAGCCTTCCGTTAAGGCCTGCGGAGAAAGTTGCCCAGCGATATCCGCGTCTTAGCCTATGCTTTGCCAACCAGCCGGCGTTCCCCAAATGAAATCACTCTCCTGTTCAAGCCTCCGATCCGACTTGGTTGGCCTGCTTGAACACCTCCCGTTACTTTCTCCATTTTCCTCAATTTTTGAGACCAGTCCGTATTGCATTCTGCTAACCTCGCGTCCCTTGGACGTACCAGCGGCCCTTTCAAATGAAGAGGTTCCCTCTCCACCCGTGGGACTGCGTCCATTTTTCGATGCAACGGGTAAGTATCCAGCTCTCGCTAACTTTCGCGGCATATGCTGAGTGGAAATTGTACTCATTTTGCGGCGAGGGAGGGACGTGAGATGGAAGGGTGGAGCATCGTGCAGGTCATATCGAACGCTCCGAAGGCGCTGCCGCTGCCGCCCGTCAACCAAGGCGGCACGGAGAAGATCGTGTACGAGCTGACCGAAGAGCTCGTCCGCCGCGGGTTCAAGGTGACGCTGTTCGCCCCCAAGGGAAGCCGGACCAATGCCAATCTCATTCCGTATCCAACAGGGCTGCGCGAACGGAGCATCGGCGAATTCGTCGCGAAGCGGCTGCCGCTCGGCACGACGATCATCCACGATCATACGTTCAGCTCGTCCGTCGGTAAAGCGCGGCTGCCGGTACCGACGGTTTGCACATTTCATCTGCCGGTCAGGCGCCTGGTCAAAAATCCCGTCTACGTATCCAGACGAGCCCGTCAAATGATGGGCCGCGGGCGAGGCTTTTACGTATACAACGGCATCAATCCCCACGAATACGAGTTCAGCGCCAGGAAGGACGGCTACTTGCTGTTTATGGGCCGCATTCTGAGGCAAAAAGGAATTATGGGCGCGATCCGGATCGCCGAGCTGACGAAGAAGAAGCTGATCATTTGCGGTCCGATCAAAGACCGGCGGCTGTACCGCGAGCAAATCGCCCCGCGACTGCGCCGCAATCCGAACATCCGCTATGTCGGCGCGGTCGGCGGCAAACGCAAGCAGTCGCTGCTGAAGCACGCCGCCTGCTTGCTGTTTCCGACGAATTGGGAGGAGCCATTCGGTCTGGTGATGATCGAGGCAATGGCGTGCGGGACGCCGGTCGTCGCCCTGCGCAGAGGCTCTGTGCCGGAAGTGATGGTCGGTTTCCCGGAGCTCGTATGCAGCACCGTCGGCGAAATGGCGCGCAAAGTGAAGGCCGGCCGGTTTCCGTCGCCGGCGCGGCTGCGGCGCTATGTGATCAGCCGCTTTACGACCGCCAAAATGACTGCCGCCTATTTGCGCGTTTATGAAACCGTTCTGCAAGCTGCCGGAAAAGGAGGCGGACCCAACGAAAAGAAAATTCAGCAATCGCCAAAACGGGTACCGACGGCGGCTATGCTTCGTTTGACGGCGCGGCTGATGGTGCCGTTCTACGTTCGAATCGCCGCTGACCCGCAATATGCGGCACGCTGGTCGCGCGGAGTACGGCAAGCGGATCCCGACGCTTTGCTAAAGCTGCTGCAAAAGGAGCTGCCGGGGGCGGGGAGAAGGTACGATTTCGCTACAAACGGCATCGGCTATTTCGTCGAAGTACGTTTCCCGCAGCCGATTGCGCAGTATACGAACGGCACGAGCCAGCAGCCGGGAACGGCCCAATTCCGTTTCAACACCAGTGCGCACCGGCTTATCGCGCAAGCCGTGCTGCCTTTATACCGCACGATTGCCGGCAGCAAGCCGTTCGCGGAGGCGCTGTCCGCCGCCGTCCGGCGCCGCGACAGGGCGATGCTGGAGCGGCTCGTACGCTGCCGTGTACGCTCTTTGCATTTGCGTCTCGTCATGCTTACGGAGGCGGGGTTCGCGCTCGGATTTCGCATTCCCGGCGTTAGCGGGACGTACTTCAACGAGTTTTTCAGAGAAACCGACACCTGACTAGAATGTTCGGAAAATGGCAGGTTCCAGCTGATATTTTTCATGGATGAATTGTATAAATCGAAAATTAACGAACAATCACATCTTGACGTATCGCAATCCTTCACTTATGATTACATTTGTCGATATGACATGTGGATGTTCGTATATCCCCGATAATCGGATCGGGGGTCTCTACCAGGAACCGTAAATTCCTGACTACGACGGTGGTTTCGCATACCCCGCCGCAGTCGGGTTTTTTTCATTCCAAGGTATAGGGAGGCTTGAACCGGATGCAATCTTACGACGTTATTGTGGTGGGTGCCGGGCCTGCCGGCATTTTTGCCTGCTACGAATTGACGCTGAAGGCGCCGCACCTGCGCGTGCTGCTGATCGATAAAGGCCACGACATTCACCACCGCCGCTGTCCGATTCTGGAGGAGCAAATCAAGCTGTGTCCGCCGCCGGCAGGCAAAAAGGAGTTCGCCGGCTGTTTGCCGGCATGCTCCATCACGAGCGGCTTCGGCGGCGCCGGCGCATACAGCGACGGCAAATTCAACATTACGACCGAATTCGGCGGCTGGCTGACCGACTATTTGCCTCCGTCGCAGGTGCTCGATCTGATCCGTTACGTCGATGAGTTGAACTTGCGGCACGGGGCGACCACCTCGATCACCGATCCGACGACGGACGCGGTGCGCGACATCGAGCGGCGGGCGTATTCCGCCGGGCTGAAGCTGCTGCGGGCGCAAGTGCGCCATCTCGGCACGGAGCAAAACCTGGAAATCCTGAAATCGATCTACGCGTATCTCGCGGAAAACATCGAGATGCGGTTCAAGACGGAAGTGGAAGACCTCGTCACCGCGAAGACGGAAGGCAAGCTGCGCGTGCAAGGCGTGACGCTGAAAAACGGCGAAACGCTGTACGCTGACCACGTTGTCGTAGCTCCGGGACGGGACGGCTCGGCATGGCTGACGCAGCTGCTGAAGAAGCGCAGAGTGCGGATGGTGAACAACCAGGTCGACGTCGGCGTTCGCGTCGAGACGTCCGATGTTGTCATGCGGGAAATCAACGAGCACCTGTACGAAGGCAAGTTCATTTTCAACACGTCCGTCGGCACTCGCGTGCGCACGTTTTGCAGCAATCCGTCGGGCCACGTCGTCGTGGAAAACCATAGCGGCGTCATGGCGGCGAACGGCCACTCGTACAAAGATCCGGCGCTCGGCTCAAGCAATACGAACTTCGCGCTGCTCGTCTCGCATACGTTCACCGAGCCGTTCGACAAGCCGAACGAATACGCCCGGGAAATTTGCAAGCGGGCCAACGATTTGTCGAGCGGCGGGGTCATCGTGCAAAAGTACGGCGACATCCAGCGCGGCCGCCGCTCGACGGAAGCGCGCATCCGCGAAGGCTTCCTCGAGCCGACGCTGAAAGAAGCGGTGCCGGGCGATCTCGGCCTCGTGCTGCCGTACAACACGATGAAAAGCTTGATCGAAATGATCGAGGCTCTGGACAAAGTGACGCCGGGCATCGCTTCCGAGCATACGCTGTTTTACGGCGTCGAAGCGAAGTTTTATTCGGCGCGGCCGAAGCTGACGACGGAGCTCGAGACCGACATCGAGGGGCTGTTTTGCGGCGGCGACGGCGCCGGAATTACGCGCGGACTGGCGCAGGCAGGGGCGGCCGGCGTCTGGATCGCCCGCGGCATCATGAAGCGGAGAGGAAGCTGAAACTGCGAATGTTGCAAAATAACACTCTACCCTTTTCCGGTAGAGTGTTTTATTATAGTTAGAGATCTTTTGGGAAACGGTACGATAGAGGAGAGACGACGTTTGAACCATGCCGATATGATGCGCAGCGCCGCTGCCGCCGCCCGCATACAAAGCCGAAAACGAAAGGGGAGGCCCGCAGCATGACAACTTCCGTACAACGCATCGTCTGCACGGTTGCCGAACTGCCTGAGCTATTGGACCGGCTTGGCGCGCTGGACAGAGTTGTCGGCATTTCCGCCTTCACGACCCGTCCGGAGGCTGCGCTGAGCCTGCCGAAAGTGACCGGCTTCAAGACCGCCAATCTGGCCCAGCTGACCAAGCTTGAGCCCGATCTGGCGATTTTAAGTTTTGACGTGCAGAAGGAGCTGGCGCTGAAGCTGGCGGAAGCTGGCATTCCGGTGCTGCACCTTCATCCGCACCGGCTGGACGATTTGTTCCGGACGATCGGCATCCTCGGCGGTCTGCTCGATAAGCGCCGCGAAGCGGAGGCGCTGGCTGCCGGGCTGCAGGCCGAACTCGACGCTGTCCGCCTTGCCGCCGCGAAGCTGAGACGCCGGCCCAAAGTATATTTTGAAGAGTGGATGGACCCGCTCATTTGCGGCACCGGGTGGATCAGCGACGCGATCGAAATCGCCGGCGGCGAGGACGTCTTCCGGACCCGCGCCTTACAAGGCCGCAAAGCGCAAAACCGCGTCGTAACGGCGGAGGAAGTGCTTGCCGCCGCACCGGAGCTGATCGTCGCTTCATGGTGCGGCAAGCCGTTCGAAAGGGCTCAGCTGGAAGCCCGTACAGGCTTTGCCCAGCTCCCGGCCGTACGGCAAGGTGCTGTAGTCGAGATGGACAGCACTGTGCTGCAGTGCGGCGTCGCGCTTGTCGACCGCATTCGCGAGCTGCACGAGCACATCCGCGAGCTCGCCTGAAGCCGGTCCGGACCGACGATAGGGCGGATCGCCCCGCGGCCGGCGCGCTTTCGGCCGAGCCCCCGCCCCGGAAACGAGAATGAAAGTGCAAAGGAGAACCAAACTCATGAACAATGCAGCCATCAACGGCCGCAAATCCGGCAACGCCAAAACGGTCATTTCCGTGCTGGTGTTCGTCCTGATCGCCGCGGCCGGTTTAACTTACGTGAAGTGGTACCCGTACTACCTGAAGGCGCTTCAAGCCGCTGCGAAACATTCGATCGGCGGCTCCATCGTCACCGGAGCGAAGCCGGCGGCCCCGGATCCGTCCTGGTCCGCGGCTTGGGATTATGCGAAAGCGTATTACAATTCCGTCTGGAAAGCGGCTGTGCTCGGCATCGTGCTCGGCTCGCTCGTGCAGGTGCTCATCCCGTCCGCCTGGCTGAGCCGCACGCTCGGCCGCACGAATTTCGGCAGCACGCTGTTCGGCGGCCTGTTCTCGCTGCCGGGCATGATGTGCACGTGCTGCGCCGCGCCGCTCGCCGTCGGATTGCGCAAGAAGCAAGTATCGCCAGGAGCGGCGCTCGCTTTCTGGCTCGGCAACCCGACGCTCAACCCGGCCACGATTCTGTTCATGGTGTTCGTGCTGCCGTGGCCGTTTGCCGTGCTGCGCGTCTTGCTCGGCATTCTGCTCGTATTTGGCGTCAGCTATGCCGCCAACAGGCTCTCCGGGCCGACTGTGCTGCCGGAGGCGATACAGAAACAGCAGGAAGAGCGGCTGCAAGCAAGCGAAGGACCTTTGCTGATGCGGTGGCTGAAAACGCTATGGTCGCTGACGCTGCATATCGTCCCGGCGTACGTCATCGCCGTGCTTGTGCTGGGGGCGGCCCGCGCTTGGCTGTTCCCGGTCGTAGGCGAAGCATGGTCGAACAGCATTTTGGTCATTATCGGTTTCGCGATTGCCGGCATGCTGTTCGTCATCCCGACGGCTGCGGAAATCCCGATCGTCCAGACGCTGATGGCTTTCGGCCTTGGCGCCGGTCCGGCTGCGGCATTGTCGATTACGCTGCCGGCGGTCAGCCTGCCGTCGCTGCTCATGGTGCGCAAGGCGTTCCCGCCGCGCGTGCTGGCGTTCGTCGCCGCCTCCGTCGTCGTGCTTGGCGTCTTCAGCGGCATCGTCGCCGCGGTTTGGCTGTAACCCTGCAGCAAAAAAAGGAGGAAGTTATATGCCTCATCCCCATCGTCCGCGCTCCGCGGCTTTCGAAGCGATGCTCGCCCGCATTCGGCCGATTTGCGCCAAGCTGCCGGAGGTGACGGAAGAAATCGACGGCTTCGATCATACGGTGTTCCGGGTGAACGGAAAAACATTCATTTTTACCGGGGAGAACGGGGAGAAAGGCGTGCCCGGCCTGTCCGTCAAAACCGACCGCGAGACGCAGGAGCTGCTCATCGCTTCCGGCCGTTACTCGAAAACGCCGCACATCGGCCACCACGGCTGGGTGTCGATGCACGGCGAGCCCGATTGGGCCGAGCTGAGCGAGCTCATTGTCGAAAGCTACATGATCGTCGCGCCGAAAAAGCTGCAAAAGCTCGTCCAAACGCGTTAGGTTGCAGTACAAGCGGTCCTTATGCGGCCGTCGGGCTGCGGCGGCGCCGCACTTGCCGGTAGCGGCCGGCGCCAAGGACGCCGGCGACGACGGCGGCGGTTATGGCCCATTTGAGCCAGACGGAGTCGAACACGGAATCGAGCAGCGGCTCGCCGGTAATCATTTTCGCCGCCGTAAACGCCAGTACGCCTGCGCCGATATAGAGCACCGCCGGGAAACGGTCGATCAGCTTCAAAAAGAGCGTGCTTCCCCAGACGACGATCGGGACGCTGGCGACAAGGCCGATGATCACGAGCTCAAAGTCGCCGTGAGCCGCTCCCGCTACGGCCAGCACGTTGTCAAGGCCCATAATGCCGTCGGCGATCACGATCGTGCGCACCGCTGCCCAGAGCGTATGTTTCGCCGCTACGTCATGCTTCTTTTCTTCGCTGAGCAGCTTGTAGGCAATCCAGACGAGCAGCAAGCCGCCTGCGATAAGGAGGCCGGGCACCTTCAGCAGCCAGACGACGGCCACCGTTGCCGCAATGCGAATCACGATTGCCCCGATCGTCCCGAGCGCGATGACTGTGCGCTGCTGCTCTTTCGGCACGTTGCGGGCGGCAAGGCCGATGACGATCGCGTTGTCTCCGGCCAGCAGCAAATCGATAACGATAATACCGAGCAGCGCGGCCCACCAATCCACGGAAAACCATTCCATCGTCCAACACTCCTTTTGGGTTAAAAATGAAGCGGCCTCTACCGTCGGGTAAAGGCCGCTTTTTTTGCAGAGAAGCGCATGAAAAAGACCTTTACCCGAGATAGGCAAAGGTCTTGCTAACAACGTGATCGTTGCCAGTAACGCCGGGGAACCGAAGGCTCCCGAATTGACGACGTTTCCTGTACAGCTACTCCCCTTTGGAGGACGCTATGAACTTAGTTGTAGTATAGACGGGGAGAGGCGGGCGTGTCAACCGGTTGCCGTTTGTCCGCGCGTCCTGCGCCGGGCGATAAAAGCTCTTACGATCATGGCGCTGCGCTTCGCCGTTCGGCAGATTCGGTATTCGCCGCAGCCTGCGGGGCCGCCTGCCTTGTGCGCCTGCCAAGCGCTATGAAGGTGAAGAAGCACAGGGCACCAAGCAGCGTACACGCCGTCGAGGCGTACAGAGAAGCCGTTTGGCCGGCATGTTCGAACAGCATTCCGCCCAAAATCGGCCCGAGCATCCGGCCGGCAGTAGGGCCGCCCGCTACGACGCCTTGCACGAAGCCTTCTTTGCCGGATTCGGCATAGTCGGCGGCGAGAGCGGGTACGCTTGGCCATACGAGCATCTCCGCCAACGTCATGACTGCCATCGCCGCGACAAAGCCGGCATAATCTGCCGCCTCGGCCATGACGACGGAAGAAACGATGAAGATGCATGCACCCGTGATTAGCTGGGCTTTGAGCGACAAGCGCCATTTGGCGATGAGCTTCGAGACGATCGGCTGAGCGCCGACAACCATAACGGCGTTGATGGTCCATAGCAGATTGTACGAATAAGCTGGCAGCTGAAGTTTTTGAAATATGGCCGGAACGACGGTCAGCCACTGCGTATACATAAACCATGTGACCATGAGTCCTGTACTCAGGAGCGCAAGCGCCGTCCAATTGCCGTGGGCAGCGTTTGGCGCGGGCGGCGCCGGAAGCTGGCTGTCCGGCTTCTTAGTCGTTTTGCCGGCAAGGGAGCGCGACCTGAAGTACGCGTAAAACAGCGCGAGAAAGGCGAGATGAAACGCAGCGTTGATCCAAAACGCCAACGAGTACGAAAACGCCGCCGTAACGCCTCCTAGCGCAGTGCCGACAGCTCCCGCGACATTGAGAGCGACGTAAACGAGATTGGCGTTGCGGCGCCCGCCGGAAGGCCACATGCGGATCGCCCAGGCGTTAATGACCGCATAAAAAAATCCGCTGAAAAAACCGAGCAGCATAAAGCAAACCGTATACGCCGCCACGCCGCCGCCGAAGCCTATGGCGACCGTACACAGCATCGGTATGGCGGAAGAGAGCGCGATCGTCGTCTTCGCTTTCCAGCGGTCGAATAGGAGACCGCCCGCCAAGTTGCCGGCAAACTGCAGCGCGTAATGAACGGACAGCAAAGTTCCGCCCAGCGCGACCGAAAGCTCCAGCTTTCGCGTCATATACGGCATGTACACCGGCCAAATAAAAGATACCCCTGTATGATAAATGAAGATGAGCACGGCAAAAAAACGGATTTGCGGCGGCAGCGAGGAAAAAGTACGGAACACGGTTGTCTCTCCTTGAACGGATCGGTTGGCAGGTCGTGCTGGTGCCTCCCACTATCATAACGAACGAATGTTCCGGTGTAAACAAGAAACTGAAAATATCGTTGACGAAAACTAATGACATTAGTAAAATAAAAACTAACATTATTAGTTTTCCAATTGCTGATTGCTGTCAAAAAGGAGTGAACATCATGTCTCCACGAGCGGGAATCGACCGAACGGTATTGCTGCATACGGCAGCGAAGCTCGCCGACTGCGAGGGGCTGGAGGCAGTGTCCCTAGCCCGTCTCGCGCAAACGCTCGGCGTCAAATCGCCGTCGCTATACAACCATGTGCACGGCTTGAAGGGGTTGCGCCGGGCACTCGCCTTGCATGCATTGGAACGGATGTACGACGCGCTTGCACAATCGGCTGTCGGCAAAGCCGGCGACGATGCCGTCATAGCGCTCGGTAAAGCATACGTCGGCTTCGTGCGCGCGCATCCCGGGCAATACGAAGCGTCGCTGCTGCCCCCAGACCCGGACGATAAAGAGCTGGATGAGGCGCAAAGCCGCATCGTGGAGCTGGCGATTCGCTGCTTCCAGGCATACCGTCTTACCCCGGACGGCCTTTTGCATGCGGTGCGCGGGCTGCGCAGCCTGTGCCACGGCTTCGCGACGCTGGAGCAGCGCGGCGGCTTCGGCTTGCCGCTCGATTTGAACGTCACCTTGCAACTGCTGCTGGAAGCCTTTGTGTCCGGCATGCGCGCACTGCAGAACAAGCAACGGGAGCATGCGTCTAACTCTAACCCGCTCGTGTAAAAGGAGAGGAGACTTCCGATGAACTTTATTGTCTTCGTATTGTTGTTTACGGTTTTATGCGGCACGGTCGATGCGAGGCTGCGCGCAAAAGCCGGGAAGGAGGGGGCGTAACATGTTTGCAGGACATTTTGGCATCGCCGCCGCCGTCAAATCGCGCACCCCGGACGTGCCGCTTTGGGCGCTCATGCTGAGCACGCAGCTGCTTGACGTTGCTTTTGTGCCGCTGCTTTTATCCGGCCGGGAAACGATCGAGCCGGTGTCCGGAGATGCTGCAGGGTACGGGCAGTCCGTCATCCACGCCGATTACACGCATTCCCTCGTCGGAGCTCTGCTGATCGCACTGCTTGCCGGCATCGCCGCACAGCTGAAATGGCGAAAGCGCAGCGGCCTTATTATCGGCGGCGTCACGTTTAGTCATTGGCTGCTCGACCTCATTGTCCACCGCGCCGATCTGCCGCTGCTGCCGGGTCATCTGGACGGTTTGCCGCTGCTCGGCTTCGGACTATGGAAGTATCCGGCCGTCAGCGCCGGATTGGAGGTGCTGCTTATCGCCGCCGGAGCCGTTCTGTACAGCCGCAACATTGCCGCTTCCGTCCCGGCAGGGCGCAAGCGGGCGGCGTGGGCCGCAGGCGGGCTGATGGCCGCGCTGCTTGCGTTGTCGCTCATAACCGATATAATAGGCGTAGCATAATCGCATAACAGAACCAGGGAGAGTCGACTGCATGAATTGGGAACGCCCTTTGTACCAGAGCGGCAGCAAGCCGTTTTTCTTCTTTGCCGTATTCGGTGCCCGCTTCGAACAGATGCGCATATCCGAAGAACATCACCGCGTGAACGAAATTCCGGCAGGACTTCAATTCATGCAATATCATGCGGCGGAGCACGGGGAGTATTTGTCCGCCTTTTACTCGAACCAGATCGGGGAGCTGCTGCGGGAAAAAGGCGACGACGTGTTCCGCGGCGTCATTCGCGCGCCGTCCTGCCTCGTTGCGGTCGGAACGGTGGAGCACGATAGAAGCCTCGACTATTTGCGCAACACGGTCGGAATCGTGCAGTGCATGCTGGAACAAAACGCGGCTGCGGTGTTTGACGGAAATGCGCTGCGTTGGCATACGCCGCAGGAATGGACCGACACGTTTTTCTTTGCTGAGCGGTTGGAGCCGCTTGACCATGTTTCATTTCTCGTTACGCAGCAAGCGCCCGGCACGTCATGGCTGCATACGCGCGGGATGAGAAAGTTCGGCCGTCCGGACATCGGCATTCGCTCCGTTCCCGAAGCGTCGGTAGCGAACGTCACATCGCTCGTCGGCAGGCTCATCGAGCTGCAAGCGGCGGGGGTTGTGCTGGGAGAAGAAACATCAGTCGCGTGGCGCGGCGCCGAATGGACGCTGCGGGGGGTTCCGGACCGCAATTTCGACAACCCCGACTTCAACAACGAATCCATCGCTTACGAATACGATCCGAGCTGGGACAAAGCTTGAGGAGCAGAGCTTCCGGCTGCCCGAGAAAGGCGGAGCGAAGGATGGAAATGTAGGCCTTGGAGCGTAGCGTGCGCCTTTGAACTCGTGTTCCAACCATTGTTTCATAGTAGATGGAACACGAGTGTGGCGAAGCCGGAGACCCACATTTCCGATCCGCAGCGCAGACATACTTTCTCGGGCAGCTTGAAATCTTTGACCCGGATTTGGTTTCGGACCGCGGCTCGGGTACAATAGGAAACAATATGCCGGCCAAAAGGAAAAGGTTGTGAACGATCATGACGGACATGAATTTCGCTGCGCTGGGCGTACGCGGCGAACTGGTTGCGGCGCTGCGCGAGCAAGGGCTGACCACGCCGACGCCCGTTCAGGCGCAAGCGATTCCGGAGCTGCTTGCCGGCCGCGATGCGATCGTACAGGCGCAGACGGGAACCGGCAAAACGCTCGCCTTCGTGCTGCCGCTCTTGCAGCGAGTCGATCCGGATAAGCCGTACAGCCAAGCGCTCATCATTACGCCGACCAGAGAGCTTGCGATCCAAATTTACGGCGAAGTGGCCAAATTGGCTCCGGCGCTCGACATCAGCTCGCTGCCCGTCTACGGCGGGCAGGACGTTGTGGCACAGGCGCATCGGCTGCAGGGCAGCGGTGCGCACGTCATTATCGGCACGCCGGGGCGGCTGGGCGACCATTTGCGGCGGGAAACGATTGATTTGTCCCGGCTGTCGGTGCTCGTTCTCGACGAGGCCGACCAAATGCTGGCGCTCGGCTTTTTGGACGAGGTCGAAAGCATTGTGCGGATGACGCCGACGAGCAGGCAGACGCTGCTGTTTTCGGCAACGATGCCAGAGCCTGTGCGGCGCATGGCGGCAGCCTATTTGCGCCAGCCTGCCGATGTGCGTGTGCGGGGACGCGACATCACGCTGGAAGCGATCCGGCAAACGCTCGTCGAAACGACGGACCGCGCCAAGCAGCAGACGCTGCTCGATCTATTGAAACGGTACAGGCCTTACCTCGCCGTCATTTTTTGCCGCACGAAAATTCGCGCCAAGAAACTGACGGAAGCGCTGCGCGCACACGGACTGAACGTGGACGAGCTGCACGGCGACTTGACGCAAGCGAGGCGCGAAGACGTCATGCGCCGGTTTCGCAGCGGCGATATCCGGCTTCTCGTCGCCACCGATGTGGCGGCGCGGGGGCTGGACGTCGAAGGGGTGACGCACGTGTTCAACTATGACATCCCGCACGATGCCGACAGCTACATTCACCGTATCGGCCGCACCGGCAGAGCCGGCCAGCGCGGCTTCGCCTTTACGCTTGCCGCGCCGCGCGACAGCGCATTCGTGCAGGCGATAGAGAAGGGCATCGGAACAGCGCTGGAGCGGAAATCGGCTGCGGCGTTCCGCGAGCCGGAGCAGCGGAGCGAGCGGGGCGGACCCGAGCGCCGGAACGGGCCCGGCGGGCAGCAGCGCAAACAAGGCGGGCTGCGGACGGCCGGCGGGCGCGGAGCCGCCAATCCGAAGCCGAAATTCGGCATACGCAAGCGAAAGGAGCGGAATCCGCGATGAACGGGCAGCTTAGAGCGAACATCCGGCCCGGACTGACGGTCGATATCGTGCTCAAGCAAGATCAGCCGACCGGCAAGCTGACGCGCGGCGTCGTCAAAGATATACTGACGAATTCGCCGACGCACCCGCACGGCATCAAAGTGCGGCTGCAGAGCGGCCAAGTAGGGCGCGTGAAAGCGATTGTGACGCCATAACCGTTCGGCTTACGCAAAAAAACGTCTGCGACCGCTCCCCCGGAGCTGCGCAGACGTTTTTTCGCTAATGCGGTTACGTGCGGATGTGCCGCTTTTTATTGGCCTGATGAATTTTTTTCCATTTGTTCTTTTCCGCTGCCTGGAGCGCCTTGTCTTCTTTGCGGGCGAAGTAGGCAAGCTCTTTCTGCAGCTTGACGTAGCTCTGATAACGGGCCCGGTCGAGCGAGCCGTCGCTCAGGGCGGTGCGGACGGCGCAGCCCGGCTCGCGGTCGTGGCGGCAGTCCGGAAACCGGCACTGTGCGGCGAACTGCTCCACGTCCTGGAACGAGGCGCCAAGGCCGTCGTCCGCATCCCACAGCTGCAGCTCGCGCATCCCCGGCGTGTCGATGAGCAGCCCGCCGCCGGGCAGCGCAATCAGCTCGCGGTGCGTTGTCGTATGCTTGCCTCGTCCGTCGTCCAGACGAATGTCGCCGGTGGCCTGCACGTCGGCGCCGGCAAGGCGGTTGATGAGCGTCGACTTGCCGACGCCCGAGGAACCGAGCAGCGCCACGGTTTGGCCTTCGCCAACATAAGGGGCGAGCGCGTCCAGACCTTTATTTTCCAGCGAGCTGATGACGTGGATCGGCACGCCGACTGCGACGGATTCGACTGCGGATACGGCTTCTTCAATCCGGTCGCTCAGGTCCGCCTTGCTGAGCAGAACGACCGGGTTGGCGCCGCTTTCCCAAGCGAGAACCAGGTACCGCTCCACCCGCCGCACGTTGAAATCCTGATTCAGCGATGTCACGATAAAAACCGTATTCATATTGGTGGCGACGATCTGCTCTTCGGTAACGCTGCCGGCCACTTTGCGCGAAAATTTGCTGAAGCGCGGCAGGATGCCGCGAATCGTCGCCCGTCCTTCTTCGGGACGGACGGATAGCGCCACCCAGTCGCCGACAGCCGGATATTCGGCGCGGCCCGCCGCTTCATAGCGCAGCTTGCCGGCCACTTCCGCCAGCAGCTCGCCATGCTCGGTATAGACCGTATATAAATGTTTATGCTCAAGCGCAACCCGGCCCGGCGTACAGCCTTGCCGCCGCCACGGCTCGAACCGCTCGTTCCATTCGGGATTCCAGCCCCATTGTCGCAATATCAACGTAATAGCCTCTTTCTTTGGTAGGATGATGACTTTAGTATAGTCGCCATCTCGCGAACGGACACGGGGCAGTTTGGCTGAAACGATTTTTTCCCGCATGGCGCGTGCTCGGAACCGTTTTGCATGCGATGCGGTTGACGTGTTAATGTGGGAATAGCCATTGTTTCACTAAGCGGAGTACACAATTCCGCGAGCCGCTTCTTGATTCGGGAGGAAAGCCAACGCTTTCAAAATCTAAAGCCGCCCGAGAAAGTATGGCAGCACTGCGGATCGGGAATGTGAGACTCCGGCTTCCTTGAACTCGTGTTCCGTCGAAAGGGAAAACATAGCGGGAACACGAGTTCAAAGGCGCACACTGCGCTCGTCGAACCACATTCCCATCCTCAGCTCCGCCTTTCTCGGGCAGCCTGAAAATCTGCGGATCAATTGCACCTACCAGTCAGGCGGCTCGCAATGCGGCATCCCGCGTTATTGCGCGAGCGTTGCCTTTTAAAGTCCAAGTTCGCTATGCTGAGAATGCAGAGACGCTCTGTAGGAACAAATTGGCGTACAGTGTGGATTAGCGCCCTAAAGTGCGAAAACAACGAATTTTGTTCGCTGTATATGGAACTCTCGGACGTTAAACGGATTTTTTAATAAATCTGCCCCAGAATAGCGTCACGAAAGTCGCAATTTACAGAAAATGTTCGTTTTCGCAAGCTTCGAGCGGTTTTGAACGGTCTTCGCTCCGGTTTTCCGAGTTTTGATCGTGTAATCGCATAGCGCAGACTGGTTCATATATGATAGCTAATTACTGACGCGCAAGCGCCGTAGCGCCGCCACGTTTGGCGGAAAATGCGCGGCATGACGGGAACCGGCCGAGCCGTTCATGCTTGGTTCGGCCTAGGCCGCTTCCTCTTCACGCAAAAAATATTTTCGGGTCGTTGTCGAAATTGATCCAACCGGATCGTCTTGTTATCGAGTGAACAAGCAGGGCACTCAGAACATTTTGAGAGGGGAAATTACGATGCATTACACGCTTTTGTTCTATGAAACCCCGGAGGAGTTCTCGCACCGCAACGATCCGCTCAAGCAGCAGGACTATATGGCGGGCTGGGCCCACTATGTGAAAGCGTTGCGCGACGCCGGCATCGTCGTGAGCAGCTCCGGCCTTTATCCTCCGGAGACGGCCGCGTCCTTAAGGCGGCAGGGCGGCGAGATGCTTGTGCAGGATGGGCCGATTACCGAGACGAAGGAACAGCTCGGCGGTTTTTTCGTCATCGATGTGCCCGATCTGGACACCGCGCTGGAGTGGGCTTCCCGTTGTCCCAACAATGCGGTGGAAGTACGGCAAAATATTCCGCCGATCAAATGACAAACCGCTATGAACGCCCATAACGCCGTTGAACGGACGGCCCGCGATTGCTACGGCCGTCTCGTCGCCTATTTGGCCGTAAGCTGGCGCGACCTCGCGGCGGCGGAAGACGCGCTGGCCGACGCTTTCGTCGCTGCATTGGAAACGTGGCCTCGCGCCGGCGTGCCGGACAAGCCCGAAGCGTGGCTGCTCACCGCTGCGCGGCGGCGGCTCGTCGACGGCGCCCGCCGGGCCCGCGTGCACGACCATGCAGTGCGGTCGCTCTCCGTTATGGCGGATGAAGCCGATCGGTTCGCCGACTTCGACGCGGCATTCCCCGACGAACGGCTCAAAATGCTGTTTCTATGCGCCCATCCCGAGATCGACCCCAGCGTGCGTACGCCGCTCATGCTCCAGACTGTGCTCGGACTGGACGCTGCCCGCATAGCGTCCGCGTTCGTCGTCAAGCCGTCGGCGATGGGGCAGCGGCTCACTCGCGCGAAAGCGAAAATACGCGATGCCCGCCTCAAGTTTGAGCTGCCCGGCACGAACGAATTGCCGCAGCGGCTCGACGCCGTGCTCGAAGCGATTTACGCCGCCTACGGTAGCGGCTGGGACGACGTTGACGGAGTAGACCCGCGCCGCAAAGGGTTGGCGGAAGAGGCGATCTATCTCGGAAAGCTGCTCGCGCGGCTCATGCCGGCCGAGCCGGAAGTGCAAGGGCTGCTGGCGCTCATGCTGCATTGCGAGGCGCGCCGTGACGCGCGCCGCGATGAGAAGGGGAGCTACGTACCGCTCTCGGAGCAGAATATATCGCTTTGGCTGAGGCCGATGATGGAGGAAGCGGAGCGCTGTTTGCAGAGTGCCGCGCAAGCAGGCCGCATCGGGCGTTTCCAGCTCGAAGCGGCGATTCAATCGGTGCACGCCCAACGCGCATGGACAGGACGCACCGAGTGGGAAGAAATTGCTCTGCTGTACGAGGGGCTTGTGCGCTTTGCGCCTACGATCGGGGCGCTGGTCGGACGAGCCGCCGCCGTCGCCGAGGTGCGCGGCGCAGATGCGGGATGGTCGCTGCTGGAAGCGATCCCGAATGAAGCGGTTAAGAGCTACCAGCCGTACTGGGCGCTTGCTGCCCACTTATTCAAACGGATGCGAAAATATGAGGAGGCCGGGGACGCTTACAGCCGAGCCATCGGGCTCAGCGCGGAACTGTCCGTACGCGAGTTTCTGATGAGGCAGGCCGGCGAAATAAATCGGACGTAACCGGCAACCGGCACGTACGTAAAACAGGTTAAATTACGGACCACGTGTTCCGTGATTTGACCTGTTTGCGTTTTTCCTAAAATTGTTATATTAGCGCCTATGCGTGCACCATCACTAGCGCCGCGTTACAATAACGAGCGCGCGAGGCGCATTTCGACATCTCTGCAAAAAATGAATAAAATGGAATGGCAGGAGAAATTACATAGAGAATTAACATAACAAATATTATGTTAAATTCAAAAAGGAGGCTGCGATGAAACGCAATCGATTGGGGCAATCGGACTTATACGTAACCGAAATCGGGCTTGGCTGCATGTCGCTGGGGACGGATGAGCGGACGGCCGTGCGAATCGTCCACGAAGCGCTCGAGCGCGGCGTCAATTTGTTCGACACCGCCGATCTTTACGACGGAGGGCTGAATGAGGAGCTCGTCGGCAAAGCGCTGCGCGGGCGCCGTTCCGACGCGATTATTGCGACCAAGGTCGGCAACCGCCGGGTGCCGGGACAAGCCGGCTGGGTCTGGGATCCGTCGAAGGCGTACATCAAAGAAGCGGTCAAAGAAAGCTTGAGGCGTCTGCAAACCGATTATATCGACTTGTATCAGCTGCACGGGGGAACGATCGAAGATCCGGTCGACGAGACGATCGAAGCGTTCGAGGAGCTGCAGCGGGAAGGGGTGATCCGCTCGTACGGCATTTCCTCGATCCGCCCGAACGTCATTCGCGAATATGCAGCGCGCTCCCGTATCGTCAGCGTCATGAGTCAGTACAGCTTGCTTGACCGCAGGCCCGAGGAACAGGTGCTGCCGCTCTTGGCCGAGCGCGGCATCGGCCTGATCGCGCGCGGTTCGGTGGCCAAAGGGCTGCTGTCCGGGCAGGGGAGCCGCAAAGTGACGGACGAGGGCTATCTCGATTACAGCCGCGACGAACTGACGGAAGTCATACGCACGCTGAACGAAGCGTCCGCCGCGGGCTCACTGACCACGACGGCGATCCGTTACGCGCTGGCGCATCCGGCCGTAGCTGCCGCCATACCGGGGGCCAGCTCAACGGAGCAGCTGATCCGCAACCTCGAAGCGGGAGCCGTCCCGCCGCTAACCGAAGAAGCCGCCGCCAAGCTGCGCTCCTTGACCAAGGCCAATACGTATGCGGTGCACCGGTAATGTGCTGGTGGGGAGAAGACGCATCGGCACCGGAATAATTTTGCATTCATTTAAAGGACCATCAAAACCCGGATTTCATATGATCTGACTATGCACTCCATCAACACGTATTTAGTTTAAGCATGGGCCGCCGACTAGGCACGCCATTTAGCAACAAAGAACTTGCACGAAGTGGCGGCGCCGAAAGAGAAAGCGCACACCGAGCGGAAGGCCGACATATTGAAGGGCTTAGCCGAAGCCCTGAATCAAGGAGGAGCGATGAGATATTTCATCTTG
Organism: Gordoniibacillus kamchatkensis; assembly: GCF_000829455.1. Lineage (GTDB taxonomy): Bacteria > Bacillota > Bacilli > Paenibacillales > NBRC-103111 > Gordoniibacillus > Gordoniibacillus kamchatkensis. The sequence goes on along the minus strand of NZ_JXAK01000029.1, from coordinate 10,200 downwards.
ACCGATCTCGAGGGCGCAGCCGGCGTTGATTCTTTCACTCAGACAAGGGGCCACGACCTGCAGCGCAAATTGCCCGGAATGAAGCAGCTGGCGCGGGAAGTGACCGCTTGCGCGGAAGGGATTCGCAGCGCCGATCCTGCGGCCGTTATCGATGTGTGGGACGGACACGGCAGCGGCGGCTTGCTGGCGGAAGATATTGCCTGCGGCTCCTACTTACGGGACAGCGGCGCCTATTTCGACCTTGACGGCTACGATGCCGTCCTGTTCGTCGGCCAGCATGCGATGGCGGGCACGTTCCATGCCCCGCTGTGCCATACGTATTCTTCGCTCGAGATCGCCTATTACAAGTTGAACGGCGTCTATATCGGAGAATTCGGATGCAGGGCGCTCGTTGCCGGCCTTCAGGGCGTGCCGACCATCTTTATCGCCGGCGACGACAAAGCCATTATGGAAGCGAAGCTATTCGTGCCGCAAATCGAAACCGCCGTTACCAAATGGGGCGAAGGGCTTGAGGCGGCCGATCATCTGGGACCGGACGAGGCATGCGATGTCATAAGAAATGGCGCCGCCAACGCAGTCAAACGGATGCGGGATATTCCGCCGTTTGCCGGCTTCGCGCCTCCGTTTACGCTTGAGGTGCGCTACTATAATCCGGTTGACCGCGAACGGGTTTTTCGCGAAGGCGCCGTCTGGATTGACGAACGCACGTACCGGCTGGCAAGCCGAGATTTGCGAAACTTTCCTGTGTGAGCCGAATGCCGGACGGCTTGTCTTGTCCCAATTGGATAGCTCTCCCTCAATCCGATATAATACAAATGGAGATTACACCGTGAAAATAATTCGGATGGCAGAGGAGAGACGAGTGATGGCCATGCTTTCAACCCCGTTTACGATCCGCAACATGCAGCTGAAAAACCGCATCGTCATGCCGCCGATGTGCCAGTATTCCGTCGAGGCGAAAGACGGCGCGCCGAACGATTGGCACTTTGTCCATTACGTGTCGCGGGCTGTCGGCGGAGCGGCGCTGATCATTATGGAAATGACCGATGTCGAGCCGGACGGGCGCATTTCCGACTACGACCTCGGGCTTTGGTCGGATGAGCATGTGCCGGCCTACCGGCGCATCGTCTCGGAAGTGCACAAATACGGCGCCAAAATCGGCATCCAAATCGCCCATGCGGGACGTAAAGCGCAGGATGCCGAAGTTCCCGTGGCACCGTCGGCGATCGCCGAAGCACCGGGCAAAAAAACGCCGCGCGCCCTTACCACGGCCGAGGTGACCGGCATGGTGGACAAATTCCGCGACGCTGCAAGACGCGCCGTCGAAGCCGGCTTTGATACGATTGAAATTCACGGTGCGCACGGCTATTTGATCCACCAGTTCCATTCGCCGTCTCTCAACCGCAGGGACGACGAATACGGGCAAGATTTAGGCCGCTTCGGGGTCGAAGTGATCCGGGCCGTCAAAAGCGTCATGCCGGAAGGCATGCCGCTACTCATGCGGCTGTCCGCAGTCGAATATATGGACGGCGGCTACGGCCTGGATTACAGCTTGCAGCTGGCGGCCCGCTACCGCGAAGCCGGCGTCGACGCGTTCCACGTCTCCAGCGGCGGCGAAGGGCCGGCCGGCGCCCGCAAGCCCGGCAATTATCCGGGCTATCAAGTGCCGTTCGCGCGCGCCTTCAAGCAGTCGCTGCAGGTGCCGGTCATCGCCGTCGGCATCATCGACGAACCGGCGCTCGCGGAAGCGACGGTCGCAAACGGCGACGCCGATCTCGTCGCCGTCGGCCGCGGCATGCTGCGCGACCCGTATTGGGCGCTGCATGCGCTGCGCCGATTGACGGGGCAGGCGAAGCCGCCGCGGCAGTACGAACGGGCGTTTTGACGCGGAAAAGCCTATCGGGAACGCTCCGGCTACCCCCGATAGGCTTTTTGATGGAAATCGGTAACGGCCCGAAACAAGGCCTTGCCGTCCGCAGGCAGTTCGGCGTCTGGCGCAAGCTTGCGGTACATGGCGCGGTACGGCTCGGGCACCCAGATGTACGTGTGCACATAATCGGTCGGCGTAAACCCGCATCGCTGCCAAAACCGGATGCGCTCCGCATTCGCTTCGTTAGCATCAGCCTCTACCTCGATGATGATGCCGCCAAGCAGCTGCTCCCCGGCAGCCCATGAAGCGATGTGCTCAACAAAGTCGCGCCCTACGCCTTGACGGCGGACTGATGCGGCTACCGCCAAATAGTCGATGACGAGCGCGTTGTAACGCTTATCTTTGGCCGTGACGGCCATCGCCACAGGCCGGCCATCCCGCAGCGCAACGTGCAGGAAGCAGATGCGCCGCTCCAGCATGTTGCGGATCAGCCCCGGCTTCTTGCTCGCAGCGGGCGGGAACGCCGCCGTATAAATAGGCTCCGCGAGGCGCCACAGTTCTTCGTCCCAATGATTGACCGTACGCATGGTGAGCATCGCCAAGCCCCTTTCTCCAAACTTGTTCATTTTTCCTAATCATAGCTTATCCGCACTCCCAATGCATGCGATGCAAGCTGGAGAAATGTGGTATAGTTAACGTTAAAGACATTTCCTTTCAGGGAGGAAACGATTCATGACGTATCGCGATCTGTTTGTCGGTACATATTCGCCGGCAGACGAACAAGGCATTCACTTGCTTCGTTTCGATACCGATGCGGGCGGCTTGAACGGATCGGCAGCACGTCAGGCATAGACAATCCGTCGTTTCTGGCAGCCGATGAACAGCGCCGGCTGTTGTTCGCGGTCAGCGAAACGAACGACGGGGCGGTCGTCTCGTACCGCTACGATCCGGACACCGGAACGATCACGGAGCTGAGCCGCCAGCGTTCGCACGGTGCGGCGCCGTGCTACGTCAGCTTGGACGCAAGCGGCAAATGGCTGCTAACGGTAAATTACACGAGCGGCGTCGTCGTGGTGCATCCCGTCCATGCCGACGGCACGCTCGGCCCGGCAGCGCAACAAATCGAGCATAAAGGAAGCAGCGTAAGGAGCGACAGGCAAGAAAGGGCGCATCCGCATTCGATCGTGAATGTGCCGGATAGCCGTATTGGCTCGTTCCGGATCTCGGTATGGATACGCTGTTCGTGTACCGGCTTGATGCCGCGCAAGGCCGGTTGATCGAGCACGCCCGCGTCCGCACCGCGCCGGGAGCGGGGCCGCGCCATGCGGCGTTCCACCCGACGCAGCCCTACGTTTATGTCATCAACGAGCTGGATTCGACGGTCGCTTCTTACCGTTACGACCGGGCTGAAGGGACGCTGGCCCCGGCGCATGCCGCCAGCACGCTTCCGGACGGCTTCGACCCAGCCAAAACCACTTGCGCGGACATTCATGTCGACCGGACCGGCTCGTTCGTCTACGGCTCGAACCGGGGACACGACAGCATCGCCGTCTTTCGGGTGCTGGATGAAGGCCAATTGGAACCGCTTGGCCATGTTGCCACCGGCGGGAGGACGCCGCGCAATTTTACCCTCGTGCCTGGCGCTCCGTTCCTTCTGGCGGCCAATCAGGACTCCGATTCGATCGTTATCTTCGGCCTGTCAGCCGAAACGGGGATGCCGCAGCCGAACGGGCAGCGGATCGACGTTGCCAAACCGGTATGCTTGCGCGTGCTCCCGACCCGACCTTAACGTTAGCCGAAAACCATCTGCGAGCTAAACAAGCCGAGACTTTTACACGAATAGTCTCCGGCTTGTTTTTTTATGCCGAGGTATTGATTTCCATGCCATAAACCGGTATAGGCTGCATATCGAAGGAAACGATAGCATTGTCGATCAAATCAGGAGGTGACCGGCTATGAGCACGCCAACATTGGCCCCGCACGAATCGATGGAGCTGCACGAGCTTCTGAACTTCAAAACCGTATGCCTGGCGAAATCGAAAATGATGCAAGGTCTCGTATTTGATCAGGAGCTGAAAGCGCTGATGCAAAAAGACGTCGAACAGACGATGCAGGCCATTGCCGCATTGCGGCAAGCATACGAGCGGGTGCCTTTTCGCGGGACGGAGGCGGAGATTCAATGAATGGCGACTATTTAGACCCGATCAATGCGGTCAATATGCCCGACATGGCCGACAGTAGCCTTGCGCTCGAGTTTCTGCTGACGATCAAATCCGGAGTCCGCAGCTGCGCGTACGCGTTAGCGGAAGCAGTGACGCCGGAAGTTCGAGCGCTCATCCGCAATATGTTGGAGGAAGCGCTTGCCCTGCATGAGGAGACTGCCGCACTCATGATGAACAAAGGCTGGCTGCATCCGTACGAGCTCGGCGAACAGTATGCGCTCGATCTGAAATCGGCCATAACGACGGTGCAGATTGCCCAAATGAAACTGTTCCCGGACCATACGTCCAGGCTGGGCCTGTTTGCGACGCCGGATCAATAACATGGGGGTGGATACGCCATGAAGGCCGTAACCTATCAAGGCATTAAAAACGTTGAAGTCAAAAACGTCCGGGAACCTTCCATCGAAAAAGCGGACGACATTATCGTCAAGCTGACGGCGACGGCCATTTGCGGCTCCGATCTGCACCTCGTTCACGGCATGGTTCCGAACTTGCCCCAAGACTACATTATCGGCCACGAGCCGGTGGGCATCGTGGAGGAGACAGGTCCGGAGGTGACCAAGGTCAAAAAAGGCGACCGGGTCATTGTGCCTTTCAACGTAAGCTGCGGCGAATGCTTTTATTGCAAGCGCAATTTGACGAGCCAATGCGACAACTCGAATCCTCATGGCGAATCGGGGGGCTTCTTCGGCTATTCCGAGACGGCCGGCGGCTATCCTGGCGGACAAGCGGAGTACATGCGCGTCCCTTTCGCCAATTTCACGCCGTTTCGCGTACCGGAAAGCTGCGAGGTGCCGGACGAAAAGCTGGCCGTCATCGCCGACGCGATGTCGACAGCTTATTGGTCGGTCGACAATGCCGGCGTCCAGGACGGCGATACGGTTATTGTGTTCGGATGCGGGCCGGTCGGACTGTTTGCGCAAAAATTTTGCTGGCTGAAGGGAGCGAAGCGGGTCATCGCCGTCGATTACATCGACTACCGTCTTGACCACGCGGAGCGGACCAACCGGGTGGAAACCGTCAATTTCGAGCGCGAAAGCAATGTCGGCAATTATTTGAAAGAAATAACGAAGGGCGGCGCCGATGTCGTAATCGATTGCGTCGGCATGGACGGCAAGATGACGCCGCTGGAGTTTTTGGCGACGGGGCTTAAGCTGCAAGGCGGTGCGCTCGGTTCGGTCGTTGCCGCCGTCCAAGCTGTGCGCAAATGCGGCACGATCCAGATTACCGGCGCATACGGCGCGCGTTACAATGCCTTCCCGCTGGGTGACATTTTTCAGCGCAACGTGAATATCCGCACCGGCCAAGCGCCTGTCATCCCTTATATGCCGCAGATGTACGATATGGTGAGCCGCGGCGCGATCGATCCGGGAGACGTCGTAACCCACGTGCTGCCGCTCGACCAGGCGAAGCGCGGATACGAGCTGTTCGACGACAAGCTGGACGGCTGCATCAAAGTCGTACTGAAGCCGTAACACGATGTTGAAAACGGGAGGAGACGGGCCATGAATAAGACATACGGACTGCATGAGACGTGCGAGGTCCGCGAACTTGCCGTGTTCAAAACGGTATGCATGACGAAATCGAAGACGATGCAGGCGCTCGTGTCCGATCCGGACCTGAAACATATCCTGCACCTGGACGCGGAGCTGTCGAACAGGCAAATTCAAGAACTGAGCGGGCTGCTGACCGACGCGGTCCGATAGGAGGCAAGCGGTATGAACACGATTCTCGAGCATTTGACCGGCATGAATAAGCTCACCGATCAAATCATTGCTGCGGATTTTCTCGTTTCGGCCAAAACGTCCATCATCAACTATTCCGCGGCATTGACGGAGTGCGCTTCAGCCGAGATCAAGACGGTGCTGCGCAAGCAGTTGGCGGAAGCGATCGATACTCACGGACAAATAACCGACTACATGATGCAAAAAGGGCTGTACCGCCCGTACTTCCTCGACGAGCAAATCCGGCTTGACTTGGCGAACGCCCAAACCGCTCTCAGCCTTCCTTCTTAGGTTCCGCAGAGCCGCGAACGCTCCGGCTGCCATCCGGCCGCGGAACCGTTCGCGGCTCTTGTTGCATTTGCGGATACGGCGCAGTAATGTGGAAGGAGAACCGAATGGAGGCGAAACTTTATGGAAGCGATTGCACGCATGTTTGACCATCTGCATTGGGCTAACGAACGCATTTTGGCAGCGTTTGGCGGAAGCAATGGGAATGAGCAAGCCATAAGGCTGTTCGTTCATATTTTGCAAGCCGAGGAAGTATGGCTGACGCGCTTGCTCGGCAAGGATAGCTCGCATATTCCGCTGTGGCCGGAAGCGAGTGCCGACGATTGCCGTACCCTCGTCAGCCGCAACAGAGCCAGCTTGACCGAGTATTTGGCGCAAGTTTCGGCAAACGGCAGCTGGGAAGAAGTCATTTCTTATACGAATCAAACGGGAAAATCGTTCACGACGTCCATCCGCGACATTCTTACCCATCTGGCGCTTCACGGACAATATCACCGCGGCCAGATCAATGCGATGCTGCGCGCGGCCGGCAGCGAGCCTGTCAACGTCGATTATATTACATACGTGAGAGAGACCTGAACATAACAATCGGCCGGGACAGAAAGTGTCCGGCCGAAATCGTCATTTGCTCTTCGGAATGTCGAATAGCTCGGGGAGCGTCACGAGGCGTATGCCTTTGCTTTGCAAGCTTTCAATGATGCGGGGCAGCGCCTGCACCGTTCCCGTCAAATCTTCGCCGGTGCCGCCGGCCCCGTGCTGAAGCACGACCGAGCCAGCGCCGACATGGCCGAGCACGTTGCTCATGACCTGCTTGGCGTTCAGCCCTTCCCAATCCAGCGAATCGACGTTCCAGTTCGTAATGTAGAAGTGCTGGCTGGCGAGCCACTGGATTTGTCCTTCGTTGATATTGCCGTACGGCGGGCGAAACAAGCGCGGCGAATATCCGGCGAGATCGGCCAATATGCGCTCCGTGCCGAGAACTTCGTTATGGAACACGTCGTCGCTCACTTTAGGCAAATTCGGATGGCTGTACGTATGGTTGCCGATGACGTGCCCTTCCTGCACGATCCGCTTCACAATCTCGGGATGAGCGGCAGCACGGCTGCCCATTGCGAAGAACGTCGCTTTCACGCCGTATTTTTTCAGCACATCGAGCACTTGCGGCGTAAACTTGGTGTCGGGCACGTCATCGAACGTCAGCGCCACCTGGCGTTTGGAAGACGGCCCGTTAAACAAAAAGGTGCTGCGATATTTCTGATGCAATTCCGCGAGCGTTAACGGCTCGGGCTTGCGCACCGTCTTCTCCGGGCCAGCCGCCAAATTCGGCGTCTGCGCCGCCGATTGCGCGGTTACGGTGCCGGGAGCCCCGGGTGTACCGGGTGACTGCTGCGCGCCCTGCCCTGCGGACGGAGCGCGCGTCCCGCTGCAGGCGGTCAAAAGAACAACGGCGATGCCGACTGACATATACAAACGCTTGTTCACTTATCGACTCTCCTTGCGGTTAAAGTAGTATTTAGTTTCTCCGCCGGAGGATAAATCATGTAAAGGACATAGAAAATCCCAAAATGACTATGAGAGGATGGGCGAACGTCCATGGCCGCATATAAAGTCGTCATTACGGATTACGAATACAAGAGCTTGCAAGTCGAAGAAGACATTTTAAGCGAACTGAATGTGGAGTTCGTTCGAGCTCAGTGCCGGACGGAGGAAGAGGTCATCGCCGCTGCGCACGACGCGGACGCCATTCTGAACCAATACGCGCCGATCACCAAACGAGTCATCGACAGCTTGACCAGGTGCAAGGTGATTTCCCGGTACGGCGTAGGGGTGAACACGATCGACGTAGAGGCCGCTACGGCAAAAGGCATCGTCGTCGCCAATTGCACGGACTACTGCCTCGACGAGGTGGCCGATCACGCGATGGCGCTTATGCTGAGCATGGCCAGAAAAGTGGCGCTGCTGGCCGCGAGCGTGAAACGAGGAGTATGGGATTATAAACGGGGCGTGCCGATTTACCGTCTCCGCGGGCGCGTATTGGGGCTCGTCGGCTTCGGCCGCATTCCGCAAAACCTCGCGCGCAAAGCCGCCGCTTTCGGCATGCGGGTGATCGCCTTCGATCCGTACGCAACGAAGGAAATCGCAGCCGAGTTTGCCGTTGAGCTGGTCGATTTGCCCACCTTGTGCCGCACCGCCGACATCGTATCCGTCCATGCTCCTTTGACGCAGCAAACGATAGGTTTAATCGGCCGCGAACAGTTTGTGCTAATGAAAAGAGAGGCGTTTCTCGTCAACACGTCGCGCGGTCCGGTCGTTGCAGAGGAAGCGCTAATCGAGGCGCTGCGGCAAGGGCTCATTGCCGGCGCCGCGTTGGACGTTTTGGAGGAGGAGCCAATTCGGCCGGACCATCCGCTGCTGAGCTTCGAGCAAGTCATAGTGACCCCGCACGTCGCGTGGTATTCCGAGGAGTCCGAGCAAGAGCTGAAACGAAAAGTAGCCCGCAATGTAGTTGATGTGTTATCCGGCTACTTCCCGGCCTATTGGGCCAATCCGCAAGTGAAAGCGGCTTTAGCGCTCAAGCGAAAACCGTAAGCCCTTGCGTTGCGGCACGATGCCGTTTCCGCCGGTACCCCCTCAAAATGCGGAGAACGCCAGAATAATGTACCATGCTGTGACTTTCCTGCGGGGACGATCTGGCTTCCCGGAACAAACCGAGAGGGGTGAACTGCCGTGTGGAAAGGGCGGAATTTCCGCTTTGGCATCGATTTGGGAACGTGCAGCACGCTATTTTACGAGCAGGGCAAAGGGATCGTTCTACAGGAACCGTCTCTTGTTGCCGTCAGAAAAGATAATGGGGAAATCGCCGCGGTCGGGGCGGAAGCGCAGGCGATGGTAGGGCGAACGTCCGCCTCGCTCGAGATCGTTTCGCCTTTACAGGACGGGGTAATCGCCGATTTGCCGATGACGCTGGCGATGCTTCGCCATTTTGCCAAAAAGATGGGGAAGTCGCGCGGTCCGCTGCGCTTCGTGCAACGCCCGGAATATGTCATTTCCGTGCCGTGCTTTATCGATCCGGTAAAGCGGCGCGCGGTAGAAGTGACGATGATGCAGATGGGGGCCAGAAAGGTGACGACAGTCGAAGGGCCGCTCGCAGCAGCAATGGGATCGGGCATGCCCGTGGAAGAGCCTGTAGGCAGCATGGTGATCGATATTGGCGGAGGCGTATCGCAAGCGGCGATCGTGTCGCTAGGCGGCATCGTGGTCAGCCATACCGTATCCAAGGGCGGGGTGTCGATCGACGAAAGCATCGTCGATTTCGTCAAACACGCCTACAATCTGGTCATCGGCCGTCGTACCGCCGAAGCGATCAAACATACGATCGGATCGGCCGTCGAGCCTGAGCCCGAGGAGAAGATGGAGATCCGGGGGCGCAGCATGGTGAACGGATTGCCGCAAAGCATGACGCTTCATGCGCGGGAAATTTATAAGCTGTTCGAAGATTTCGTGAAGGGCATCATCGACGCGATACGCGTCTGCCTGGAGCGCTGCCCGCCGGAGCTTGTCGGCGACATCATGATGCGGGGCATTATGCTGAGCGGCGGCGGCTCGCTGCTGCGCGGCCTGGACCGCCGGCTGCAGGCGGAAACCGATGTGCCGATGTTCGTTGCGGACCGGCCGCTGGAGTGCATAGCGATAGGCGCCGGCAAGCTGCTCGGCGAGTAGGGCGATCCGTCGCCCTGCCTATACCTATTTGAATCATAGGCTGCTGCCAATAGCGGCCTATTTTTGTCTCCGTTCCTGCAAAAATATTTCATTCACGGCATTATGCTCGGCTCCGTGAAAGAGTAGCTACGGGCGTTCGTTGCCGAACTGAATCAGGGCGGTTGCACCGCATGTTTTGTCCTTCTTCACTTAGTCCGGGCGCAGCGGAAAGCGTCGGATGAAGGCGCGGCAAGCCGGGATTTTGTCCATTTGAAGACTCGCTGTCAGCGGGTCTTCGTTTTAGTGCGCCACGCATGGCGATTAACTAGGCGGTGAAAGTCCGCTGTGGGGGCTTGTAGTGGCCAACCACTAGCCAAGAGCAAGGGTGTCCATCGTG
>NZ_JXAK01000028.1 GCF_000829455.1 Gordoniibacillus kamchatkensis | reverse complement strand
GGTGCGCCGTTCGGTCTGCGCGAAGCCGCGCAGCTGCTGCTCGGCGCAGCGTCTGGAACAGGCAGCGTCCGCCGAAGCCGATGACGCGCTCGGTCCGGAGCGCGTCCCAGCCGGCTTCGCGCCAGCGCTGCGCGAGCAGCGGCGAAGCGACCCAGACGAGCCGCTCCTCCAGAAGCGGCGTGAAAGCGAGCTCGCCGCGGCCCGGGTCGGCCGGCACGAAACCGAGCTCTGCCCGGCCAGATGCGACGGCATCGGCGTTCCTGCAGGAAGCCGCCTTCGAGCTGGAGCCGGATGCCCGGGTAGCGCCGGGCAAAACGGTTCAGCACCGGCGTCATGTGCGCGGTGCAAAAAGCTTCCAGCGCCTGCAGCCTGACTGTGCCGCGCGGCTCGTCCAGCGCCGCCATAGAGCTCGTCAGCGCTTCGCCGAGCTGGACGAAGCGCCGGGCGAAGCCGGCCGCTTCCAGTCCGGCTGCCGTCGGCTCAACGCCGCGCGGCAGCCGGTCAAACAGCCTCTTGCCAAACACCTCCTCAAGCTGCCGAATATGCGCTGTCACCGTCGACTGCACATAGCCGAGCCGCTCTGCGGCGCGGCTGAAGCTTTTCTCCTCCAAAACCGCAAGGAACGTCAGCAGACATCTTCCCTCCAGCAGCTCAAGCATCGAGCCAACACCTCTTCTTTCAATGTAGATATCGAATTTTCGAATTGATTTTATTTAATATATTCATTTATCAAATACCATATCCTCATGGTACCATAAGCCCTAAACGTAAGGAAAGAAGGAGATCATGATGCCACATACTACTCGTCCGAATGCCGCCCCAACGAGGTTTACCGCAACCTCGACCTCTACCGTTTCCTCCAATACAATTCCGTCCTCTCCCGCGACGGCGACGCCATCGCCGGGGATCGCCTTTGTATCGGCCACCGCCCCTGCAGCTGCCACCTCACGCAAGGCGCCGCTGCTCAAGCTTCCAGCTGCGTTCCCCGCCGCGCTCCGCTCCGCGGCCGGCGGCTTCCTCGCCATTTTGCTGTGCGCCGCTCTCGGCTCGCTCGGCCACGTCGCCTTGCTGATGGCTCCCTTTGGCGCGACTTGCGTGCTTGCTTTCGCTTTGCCGGATAGCCCGCTCGCCCAGCCTCGCAACATCGTCGGCGGCCACGCGCTGTCGACGGCAATCGGCCTCGGAACGATGGCCGTTTGCGGCACTCACGCCTGGAGCATGGCGCTAGCTGTCGGACTAGCCATCGCCGCCATGCAGCTGACGCGCACCGTCCATCCGCCGGCCGGGGCCGATCCGCTGCTCGTCATGCTGAGCGGCGCCGGCTGGAGCTTCCTGCTCGCTCCCGTCGTTGCCGGTTCTGTGCTGATCGTCGCCATTGCATATTTATACCACCGCCTTGCCGCCGGCAGCTCCACACAACGGCGGTATCCACAGCGCTGGCGGTAAGGATGCCCGTCCCCCAGCGGGACAAATCCTTGGCATGTCCGGCCCGCCCCCCGCATACAAATGGTACAAACTCAGGAAGCGGGGGAATGGCGATGAACAAAGTGATGTTTATTCGGCGCGGCCAGATCGTGCTGGGAGCGATTTTGCTGTGCGCGATTGCCGTGACGGGCTTGTATTTGAAGCATTCCGAGAGCAAGGCGGCGAGCGCCGGGATGGGCGGCGAACGGACGATTCATTTGGTGACGGGCGAATTCAAGACGACGATGCCGGACGGCAAAGAGATGGAGGCGTACCGCTGGGACCCGGGCACAATCCCGGTCAAAAAGGGCGAGAAAATCAATCTCAGCATCCTCGGCGTCAACGGTGCTTCCCATAAGTTTTTCATCGAAGGTTTGAACGTTAAGGGCGAAGTGAAGAAAGGCAAAGAAACGGTCGTCTCGTTCACCGCGATGAAAGAAGGCACGTACCGCATCATCTGCACCGATCATCCGGATGCTGCCCATAACGGGCCGATGATCGGCTATATCGTCGTCGATTAATCCGCCGGTCTCACCGCATCGCAGGCCGCCCGCATCACGCACCGCAGGCCAAATCGCCTGCGCATCCGGCCGATGCCGCGCAGCGGCCTACACCACCGTATCGCAGGCCGCCCGCATCACGCACCGCAGGCCAAATCGCCTGCGCAACCGGCCGATGCCGCGCAGCGGCCTACACCACCATATCGCAGGCCGCCCGCCGCGCGTCCGGGCAGTACCGTCACACCGGCGGCACGTTTCCGTCCGCTGCACGTCTCGCAGCTCGCAACTTGGGCGCATAGCACCCGGCATCCGCCGTCGCCCATCCGCCTCCGCCCGCATACACTGAACCGTATGATGCCAAGGAGCGAGAGGAGTCGAGCGGACGGATGACGACAGGCAAACCCGCCGAGAAGCATACCAAGCAGCTTCCTACCGTGCGCGGCGTTCGGCGCGCCTGCGCCCGCGAGTTGTACCGAGCCGCCAAACGGCTGAAGGTGTACATTCCTCCGGAGCGGATGGCGGAAGCGGAAAAGCTGTACGTCGGCAAAGTGCTGCAAAACCTTTTGTACATCGCCGAGAACGGCAGCAACCGGAAAGCGCTCGCCGATTGGTGGGATGAGAACGTTAACGCCGAAGTCGCGGCGCTCTGGAACGTCGAGCCGGAGAAGCTGGCGCGAGCGTTCCGCGACGCGTTCGGAGGCTAATACGATAGCACGGCAAAAAGGGATGGAGGAAGCAGACGATCTTGCTTCTCCATCCCTTTTTTTGCGCTGGTGCAAATTGGCAAACGGACTTAAAATTATAATCAGCATTACCCAACAAACCATCGAGGCGGTGGATGCAATGGAACTTGCAATTGGAACAGTGGCGGCGGTAAGCCGCAGCGCCGCGCATACGTTCAGCAAAACGAACGAGGCCGGCATCCGGCTTCTCGCCGGGCTCGGCGTCGAGGGAGACGCGCACATGGGCGCCACGGTCAAGCATCGGTCGCGGGTAGCGCAGGATCCGACCCAGCCGAATTTACGCCAGGTGCACCTCATCCACGGGGAGCTGCACGATGAGCTGCAGGCTGCTGGTTTCTCCGTAACGGCGGGGCAAATGGGCGAAAATATTACGACGCGCGGCGTCGAGCTGCTGAAGCTGCCTGTCGGCACGAGGCTGCAGCTGGGCAGCGAGGCTGTGGTGGAAGTGACCGGCTTGCGCAATCCGTGCCCGCAGCTGGACCGTTTTCAACAAGGCTTGCTGGCGGCGGTGCTTGACCGCGACGAGCACGGCAATATTATCCGCAAAGCCGGCATTATGGGCATCGTCATTACCGGCGGCGACGTTCGGCCCGGCGATCCGATCCGCGTCTCGCTCCCTCCGCCGCCGCATCGGCCGCTTGAACGGGTGTGAACAGCCGCGCTACTTCACGAACGTCATTTTGATCGCTTGGCTGTAATTGCCGAACTGCTCGCCGAACAAGTTCAGGCCGCGGCAGTTCGGCGCATCCGGCTCCACCTCGAACCGCACCAGAATCGGACGGAGAAAATGCAGCTCGAGCTCGTCCAGTGTCGTATCCGCCGTCCGCTGCTTCCCGACGTAGCAGCCGTCCCCCTCGATTCTCCATTCGTACAAGTCCCCGTGCTGCGTACCGTACGCCCACCACGTCGGGGTCAGCTTGCCGCGCTCCTGTCCGTAATCCCCGCCCGGCGTCACTGTGCCGATCCGTTTGCCGTTCACGTACAGCGTAATGTCCGAAGGCCACTCTTCGTTAAAACCGATCGCCTCCGAGCACAGCTCGGCGCTGATGCGCAGCCCTTTGAGCGGCAGCTCCGGCGGCACCGGATTCGGAAAACGGTACTCGACGTAGCCCGCTCCGCTGAACCAGAGCAGCTCCGCCCCCGCACGCTCCGGTAAATAAAACGAGCGCGGGTCGTCGGGGCAGCCGATAATGCCGTCCATGCCGGCAAGTCCGCATGTCGGCTGCACCGAGCAGCTCGTGTACAAGCCGACCGGCATGACGATCTCCTCCAGCTCGTGGAGCGCATCGCCCGGCGCGTTCGGCAGCTCGAACCGGACGTCGTCGCAGGAGCGGCTGCACAGCTTCTCGCGATTCGCCCCCTGCGTCGTCGTCACCAGTCCCGCTTGCTCGAGAATTTGCATGTTGATCGAGACGGTCGGCTGCGCCACGCCCAGCCCCTCCGCCAGCTGCGAGACGCTCATCGTCCGGTCGCCGAGCGTCTCCAGAATGCGCAGGCGCAAATCGCCGGACAGCGCCTTCGCCACTTCCTGGATTTGGGCGGGCGGCACCCGCTTCGTTCGTTCCGTTCCTTGCGACAACGTGAGTACCCCCTAAACTTTTTTCGATGAAGCTAGTTTACAATGCGCAATCATCATTGTAAAATCACAATATATATTGCAATTACATAATACACTAGGAGTGATACGATGTCATTACCCCGTCCCGAGTACCCTCGTCCGCAGTTTGTCCGCAACGAATGGATCAATTTGAACGGCGAATGGGAGTTCGAATTTGACGACGCCCGCACCGGCGAACGCGAAGGCTGGCACCGCGGCGCGCCGCTCAGCCGGCGCATTACGGTACCGTTCTGCCCGCAGAGCAAGCTGAGCGGCATCGGCGAGACCGGCTTCCACGACGTCGTCTGGTACCGCAAGCAGGTCGATATCCCCGCCGAATTCCGGCAAGACAAGCGGGTGCTGCTGCATTTTGGCGCGGTCGATTACGATGCAACGGTGTGGGTGAACGGCACGCAGGCGGCACGCCACAGCGGCGGCCATACGCCGTTTTCAGCCGATATTACGCCTTTACTGGATGAGCATGGTCGTGCCGACATCGTCGTCAAAGCGGTCGACTATCATAAGGACATGACGCTGCCGCGCGGCAAGCAGTATTGGAAAGAGCATTCGGCCTCGATCTTCTACACCCGTACGACCGGCATCTGGCAGACGGTGTGGCTCGAAGCCGTGCCCGATATTCACCTCAGCCATGTCAAAATGACGCCCGACATCGACACGAACGAGATCGGCATCCGCGTGTTTGTCGCCGGCGAGCCGGCCGGCCGCGACGTGCTGCTGCATACGCTGGTCACCTATCAAGGCGAGACGGTAGCGGAAGAGACGCGCCGCATCGAGCATGAGGAAACCCGCTTCCGGATCGGGCTGCACGACTACAACGACCATAGCGAAGGGCGCTGGTGGTCGCCCGGCCGGCCGAATTTGTACGATGTCCGGTTCACGCTGCTGCAAGCCGGCACGGAGACGGACCGCGTCGAAAGCTATTTCGGCATGCGCAAAATTTCCATCGAAGACGGCCGCATCTGTCTCAACAACCGCCCGTATCCGCTCAAAATGGTGCTGGATCAAGGATATTTCCCGGACGGAGTGCTGACCGCACCGACGGACGACGCGCTGCGCCAGGACGTCGAGCTGACGAAGGCGATGGGCTTCAACGGCGCGCGCAAGCATCAAAAAATCGAAGACCCGCGCTATTTGTACTGGGCCGACCGGCTCGGGCTGCTCGTATGGGGCGAAATGGCGAACGCCTGCGCTTATTCGGAGCAATATGTGCGGCGCATGACGAGCGAATGGCAGGAAGCGGTCGAGCGCGACTACAACCATCCGAGCATCGTCGCCTGGGTGCCGATCAACGAAAGCTGGGGCGTGCCGAATATTCTCGTCGACGAGTTCCAGCAGCAGCACGCGCTCGCCATGTACCATCTGACCCGTTCGCTCGACGGCACACGGCCGGTCATTTCCAACGACGGCTGGGAGCATGTGAAATCGGACATTTGCACGATTCACGATTACGAAAGCCGGCGCGAAGTGCTGGCTGAGCGCTATGCCAGCGTCGAATCGGCGGTCGGCTCGCGCCCGGCCCGCCGCTGGATCCACGTGCCCGGCTTCCCGTACGAAGGCGCGCCCATCGTCGTCTCCGAATACGGCGGCATTTCGTTCAAGAAGAGCGATTGGGAAGGCTGGGGCTATTCGGCCGCGACGAACGAGGAAGATTTCCTCGAGCGCTACCGCGCCGTAACCGAACCGCTGATCGACTCGCCGCACGTCCAAGGTTTCTGCTATACTCAGCTTACGGACGTCGAACAGGAAATCAACGGTTTGCTCACTTACGACCGGAAACCGAAAGTGCCTCTTGAGCAAATCAAGGAAATTAACGACACCTTTAAGTGACGACGGCTGAATTGTGGGGAGGTACTCATCCAGTGGCTGCAAACGATAACGCTAAAGCATGGGAAGCGGATTATTACGGGGAGCGCGCCGTCTGGCTCAAGGCCGGACGGTACGAGGCGGCGCTGCTGCCGGATACCGGCGGCAACCTGATCGCGCTGCGCGACACGGAGCACGGGCTGCGGTTTTTGCACGAACCGGGGGCAGAGGAACTGGAAGCGTTCAAAAACCGCCCGGTTATCCACGGCATCCCGGTGCTGTTCCCGCCGAACCGGTTCGAGGACGGCACGTTTACGCTCGGCGGCAAGACGTACAAATTCCCGGTTAACGAGACGCAACGGAACAACCATCTGCACGGGTTCTTGTACGACATTCCTTGGAACGTGACGGGTTTCGGCGCCGCGGAGGAAAGCAGCTTCGTGGAGATCGAGCAGAACGTCGACGAAGCGCACCCGGTTTATAGCCATTTTCCGCACCGGTTCCGGTTCCGCATCCGTTACACGTTGTCGGAGCAAGGGCTTCATCAAGCGGTGGAAGTAACGAACGAAGGCGGCGAGCCGATGCCTTGCATGGTTGCGTTCCACACCTCGGTTAACGCCCCGTTCGCTCCGGACGGCAGCGCGGACGACTACAAGCTGAAGCTTTCGATCGGCAACCGCTGGGAAATGAACGATCGGATGCTGCCTACGGGGAACTTCCAGCCGCTGACGCGGGACGAAGAGCTGATGGCGTCCACCGGCGTGTACCCGTTCTTCGGCTCGATGGATAACCATTACACGGCTGTGCCGGTAAACGGCGTCCATCTCATGACACTGACCGACACGAAGCTTGGTATTCGTCTCGTCTACGAAGCCGACCCGGCGTACAAGCAGTGGATGATCTGGAACAACAACGCAACGCCGGGCTTTTTCTGCCCGGAACCGCAATCGATGCTGGTCAACGCTCCGAACTCCGGCCTGCCGCCGGAGCAAACCGGAATCGTCATGCTGGCGCCCGGCGCCGCATGGCGCGCCGAGTGCCGGCTGTACAGCGAGACTGTGGGCAAGTGAGCCCCCGCAGCCGAGCGGTGAGTCTACGAAACGAACCGCACACTTTCTCCGATTGGGCCGCCTGGTATGTGCTATAATAGACAAAGTCGATTCATTCATAGGCGTCCAAGGCGGTGAAACATGGCGCAGGATCTTTCGTTTAAGGTCTTCAGGCCTCATCCTCGGCTGCAGCCCTACATCGGCTCGATTTTCGCACTCGAGACGAAGGCCGGACTCCCCAAGAGCGAGTTCAGCATGATCGCTCCGAACGGTCAAATCAAGCTGGTAATTCCTTATAAGAACAACATGAGGAGTACAATCGGCGGTGTTGAGCGTGAACATCAGGAGGCTTCTTGCTTCGTCATCGGGCTAACGACGCAGGCCGCCCTCATCGACAGCGATCTCGAATACGGCAATTTATGCGTCGAATTCAAGCCGCAGGGAGCGTACCGTTTTTTCGCGATCGCTCTAAACGAACTCACCGACGGCATCTTCGACTCGCAAAGCGTGTTCAATTGGCCTGGCTGGAAGCTTCAGGAACGAATTTCCGAGCTGCAGGACCTGGACGGCAAAGTCCAGTTCTTGCAGCAATTTTTATTGCAAAGGCTTGACGCACTGATCAGGTCGGATCCGATTACCGATTATGCCGTGGACCGTATCGTGGCAACCGGAGGATTGATCCGAATAAACGACATCTGTGACGAGATCGGCTGCTCCCGCAGGTACCTGACCGCCAAATTTGCGGATTATGTCGGCCTGAGCCCGAAGGAATACAGCTGTCTTGTCCGATTTAACCGGATCTACAAAAACCTCAATCTTAATCCGGCAGCGGTCCGAAGCGATGGCGATTATCACGACCAGTCCCATTTGATCAAGGAGTTCAAGAAGTTCACCGGCATTACGCCGGGGGACTATATTCGCCGGAGCAACCGTCTGGGAACGATTTTTTTCAATGAATAAGTTGTTCCCATTTTTACAATACAATCGGGCGCCGCACTGATAAGATGTGGACAAACATCTTTCAGGAGGGTTCGAGTATGAAACATTTGTTGAATTGGGTGGAAATTCCGGTCTCCAGCTTGGAGCGGGCTAAAGCGTTTTATTCCGCGATCCTGGACATGCCGATGGAAGAGCTGGAGATGGGCGAATTGCGCTATGCTTTTTTCAGCGTTGAGGATTCGCATAATAACGGAGCTTTAGTGCAGGGGCCGGATTATATGCCGGGACATGCGGGCCCCGTCGTGTACTTGAACGGCGGCAACGACCTGAATGCGGTACTGGGCAAGGTTGAGGGATCGGGAGGAAGCATCCTGATGCCGAAAACGTTCCTTTCCGATATGGCTGGCTATGTGGCTCTGTTTATCGACACGGAAGGAAATCGAATCGGCATCCAGAGTATGGCATAAATAGTTGACATGAACAGTGAGGATGGAGAACATGCATTTCATGATCAAGTATCCGCCGAAGAGACCTACATTCGCGCAGGACATGACGGAAGCGGAAAGGGAGATTATGGGCCGGCATATCGCTTACTGGACAGATCTGATGGACAGGGGCCATGTTCTGGTGTTTGGTCCGGTGCAGGCCCCCGGAGGCTTCTACGGCCTGGGGATTGTGGAGGCAGACAGTGAAGAACAGATCCGCGCCTTTATTCAGGACGATCCTGCTATCCGGGCGGGGTTAATGAACACGGAGTTCCATCCTATGCAGGCGATCGTGCCGAAGAAATGAAAGAAATCATTACTTACGACAAACTTTAACGGTGCCAAAGCAAAAAAAACGGGACTCCTTGCTGCTGAAGGAGTCCCTGCCTCATGAAAAGAGGGTTCGGCGATGAGCGGAAAAACTACCATTTACATAGTTAGACACGGGCAGACCGCATGGAATGTCGAGCATAGATTTCAAGGCCATCAGGACTCCCCCCTAACGGAGCTCGGAACGAAACAAGCCGAATGGTTAGGGGAATCGCTCCGAAATGAGCGAATCGATACCATTTTCTCAAGCTCAAGTCCCAGGGCTCGCAAAACAGCTGAACTCATAAGAGGCGCAAGGGACCTTGACATCATGGAAAGCGGCGCTTTGATGGAGATTCATTTGGGAATCTGGGAAGGCCTGACTCAAACCGAGGTTAAGCAGCTCTATCCGGAGCAATTGGATTATTTCTGGAACGATCCGGGCCAATTTCGCGTGCCGGGAAGCGAAACGTTTCAGGAGGTTTCCCGGCGCGCCGTCGACCAATTGCACCGCATAATTGGCGAAAACGAGGACAAATCTATTTTAATCGTGACGCACACCGTAGTAGTCAAGCTATTGATGGCCCATTTTGAAGACCGCCCGCTGAACCGGATCTGGAATCCTCCGTACATCCATCCGGCATGTTTATGCAAGGTTGAGATCGGGATGAATCAACCGGAAATCATTTTGCATGGGGATATTAGCCATTATAAAGAGGCGGGAAGCGAAGACTGATATGATAAGAAAAGCGAAAGGCCGGGCGTGCCGGCTTTCGCTTTTCTGCATGATGGAGGCTTTCTTATGATACTGCATAAAGGCGAGGTCTTGTTCCGTCAAGGAGAAACGGGGCCTCTGTATCGTCTCAGAAGCGGTTTGCTCAAAATCGTTCGAGTCCATCAAGACGGCTCGCAGATTTTGGTCAACATGATCGTGCCGGACGAAATTATACCTCATCATTCCCTGATCAGCCCGAATCCTTATTACGGTACCGCCGTGGCGGTCGTTACTTGCGAAGTTGACGTTTTGCCGGAGGCGGAATGGTACCGGGAGCTGGAGCAAGATCCGGACCGGTGCCGGTTCGTCGCTTTGCAGCTGCAGGACAAATTGCGGATGATGCAGCAGCGCATCGACCAGCTCACCGAAGTGTCGCCCGCCGAGAAGCTCCGAAAGCTCCAATCCTGGTTCCATACTTACGTCGCTCCGGACAGTTTGACAGACGTGCTGACGCAGGACGAAATCGGCCAGTTCATCGGGCTTCGCCGCGAGACGGTCAACCGGCTGCTGCGCAGCCAAGCGGAAACGCCGCAGCGTTCCGAGTCTTAGCGTTGCCCCGCAGCGACTTCCGGATTCGCGTTTGCGGCATCTTCCAAATTGCCGGTCGGACCGAAAAACTCATAATGAATATCCGCGGCGGCAACTCCCCATTCCTTTAACAAGCCGTTCAACGCTTGCATAAACGGAACGGGACCGCAGAAGTAGAAGCTTGCTTCTTTTGTCGGAACGACTTTCTGAAGCCATGGCAAGTCAATATACCCCTCTTTGTCGAATGCATTCAGCTCCTTGTCGCGCTGTGCCGGCTTCTCATAGCTCCAAAAGACGGACACGTGCGGCGAACGGCTCGCCAACTCCTCGACTTCTTGTTTGAGGGCATGAACATTCCCATTCCGAGCGGCGTGAAGAAAAGTCGCTTTGCGGGTGGAGTTCGTGACGGCCAGCGTGTTCAGCATGCTGACCAGCGGTGTCAAACCGACCCCGCCGCTGATGAACACGACAGGCCGAGTATCCTCCTGATCCAGGGTGAAATCTCCGGCCGGAGCCGACAGCCACAATACGTCGCCTTCGCCGACATGCTCGTGCAAGTACACCGACACTTTGCCCGCCGGCCGGCCGTGAATCGCGTCTTCCCGTTTCACGGAAATCCGGTAATACGGTTTGCCCGGAGCGTCGGACAGGCTGTACTGGCGAATATGCGTATGTTTTTCGCCCGGTATATCCATCTTCACGCTGATATACTGCCCTGGCTGGAAGGAAGCAAGAGCTTGCCCGTTCTGCGGCACCAAATAAAACGATGTGATGACGTCGCTCTCCCGGACTTTGCTCTTCACGACAAACGGCCTGAATCCTTCCCAGCCGCCGGCCTGTTCCTCGGCCTGCCGGTACATATCCGCTTCGACCCCGATAAAGGCGTTCGCGATGGCGCCATAAGCTTCCGCCCAAGCCTGTAGGATGTCTTCGCCAGCCGCGTCGCCGAGCACATCTTTAATGGCGGCAAGCAAATTTTTGCCGACGATGGGGTAGTGCTCCGGCTTGATGCCGAGACTGCGGTGCTTGTGCGCGATTTGCTTCACGACAGGCAAAATCGTCTCCAGCTTGTCGATATGCTGCGCCGCCGCGTAGACGGCGTTGGCGAGAGCCGTTTGCTGCCGGCCCTGGCTTTGATTCGCATGGTTGAAAATGTTCAGCAGCTCCGGATGATCGGCAAACAGCAGCTGATAGAAACGTTTTGTAATATCAGTCCCGTGCTTCTCCAGAACGGGAACGGTGGATTTGACGATAGCGATCGTTTTGTCGCTAAGCATGTGACTCTCCTCGCTTTCATAGACTTGACATGAATCAAGTATATAAATCGAGGTGCCCGGCGCATGTGATTTCAATCACAGCAAATAGCAACGATCTGTGAAAAGCTTATTTGTCCCGCTCCAATAACGAGGCTCCGGCAATGCCGGGTGTGTCATTTCATACGGGTTCAGGATGACATCGAGCTCTTCCTCGGTCAATACCTGATACAGAAGACAGAGCTCCCGCACCGGACGGCCCGTCTCGATCGCTTCCCGCGCGATTCTGGCCGAAGCCTCATAGCCGAGGTGCGGATTGAGCGCGGTAATAATCCCGACGCTGTTCTCGACGTACGCCCGGCACCGCTCCACATCCGCCTCTATCCCTTCCAGACAGAACGAAGCGAACGCTTGAAACGCCTGATTCATGATGCTGAGCGATTGCAGCAAATTGAAGAACAGGACCGGCTCCATGACATTGAGCTCGAGCTGCCCCGCTTCCGCCGCCAGGCAAATCGTATGGTCGTTGCCGATCACCTGGAAAGCGACCTGATTGATGACCTCGCACATGACCGGATTGACTTTCCCCGGCATGATGGACGATCCGGGCTGGCGCGCCGGAAGCCGGATTTCGCCGAAGCCGGCGCGGGGGCCGGAAGCCATCAGCCGGAGATCGTTGGCCATTTTGGACATATTCATCATGCATACTTTGAGCGCCGCCGAAACTTCCGTGTACACATCGGTGTTTTGCGTAGCGTCGACCAAATCTTCGGCGCTGCGGAGCGGAAATCCGCTTTCCTCGGCAAGCAGCTCCACGACGCGGCGAATATAACGGGGATCGGCATTAAGCCCTGTTCCTACCGCGGTAGCCCCCATGTTCACTTCGTACAAATGCGTTTTGGTTTTCTCGATGCGCCCGATGTCCCGTCCGATAAAGCGGGCGTAAGCCGCAAACTCCTGGCCGAGCCGGATCGGCACCGCATCTTGCAGATGGGTGCGGCCCATTTTGATGACGCTGTCGAATTCCTCCGCTTTCCGCTGAAATGCATCGTGCAATTCGTGCAACGTGTCCAGCAGCTTGTTCAGCAGCGACAGCGCCGCAATGTGCATAGCTGTCGGAAACGCGTCGTTGGTAGATTGCCCTTTGTTTACGTGCGAATTCGGACTGACCGTAAAATAGTCGCCTTTCTCGCCCCCGAGCAGTTCAAGCGCGCGGTTGGCAATCACTTCGTTGGCGTTCATATTGATGGAGGTGCCTGCACCGCCCTGAATGGGGTCGACGATAAACTGCTCGTCCCATTTGCCGCGAATCACCTCGTCCGCCGCCTGGGCGATCGCTTCGCCCAGCCGCGGCGGAAGCTGCTTGATCTCCATGTTGGCAAGAGCCGCGCATTTCTTCACGATGCCTAAAGCGCGAATCAATTCCGAATGAATCCGGTAGCCGGTAATCGGAAAGTTTTCCGCCGCGCGCATCGTCTGAATGCCGTAATAAGCGTCTTGCGGGACTTCCTTGTCGCCGAGAAAATCGTGCTCCACCCTCGTAGGACCGTTCGCTGCAACTGATTTCATCATCGTTTCATTCCTCCTGTTATGCGGCTTTTTTGATCGATTCGATAAACTTAAGGCCCTTGATGGAGTCGTACTTGCCTTCCCACTTCGACATAATGACCGCGGCGAGCGAATTGCCGACGACATTCACGACGGTTCTCGCCATATCGAGAATGCGGTCGATGCCGGCGATAAACATGAGCCCCTCCAGCGGTATGCCTACGGAACCGAGAGTAGCGAGCAGCACGACGAACGAGACGCCGGGGACGCCGGCAATGCCTTTGGAAGTGACCATCAGCACAAGCACCAGCGTGATTTGCGTGGAAAGCGGCATATGGATATGGTACATTTGGGCGATAAAGAGCGCCGCCAGCGACTGGTACAGCGTCGAACCGTCGAGATTGAACGAATATCCTACCGGGATGACGAACGATGTAATAGCCTTGGGGCAGCCGAACTTCTCCATCTTCTCCATGACCTTCGGCAGAACCGATTCGGAGCTTGCCGTGGAGTAAGCCAGAATGATTTCTTCCTTCAAAATTTTCAAGATGGACAGGAGGCTCGTTCCCGCCATTTTGGCGACGGCGCCGAGCACGACGACGACGAAAAACAGCATCGCCGCATAAACGGAAACGACCAGTTTGCCCAGCGGCAGCAGCGAGCTGACGCCGAACTTCGAAACGGTGACGCCGATCAAGGCGAATACCCCGACCGGAGCGAACTTCATGATCTGGTTCGTCACCCAAAACATCGCTTCCGACGCGCCTTGGAAAAAGCTGATGACCGGCTTCCCTTTCTCGCCGACCGCCGCTACGCCCAAGCCGAACATGACGGAAAAGAAAATGACGGCCAGCATATCGCCTTTCATCAAGCTTTCAAAAAAGTTCGTCGGCACGATGTTCACGAACGTATCGGCAAGGCTGTGGCTTTGCGTCGAATGGGCCGTATCCACGTAGCTTTTAATATCCGTTTTGGCCAAATGGCTCATATCCACGCCCGAGCCCGGATGAAACACATTGCCGAACAGCAGCCCGACAACGATAGCGGCCGTCGTCACGATCTCGAAGTACAGAATCGTTTTGCCGCCCAGTTTGCCGAGCTTCTTGATATCGCCGACCCCGGCGACGCCGACGACCAGCGAGGAGACGACGATAGGCACGACGATCATCTTGATCAGTCTCATAAAGATGTTGCCTAGCGGATTCAAATAAGTTTGCAGCGTAGGGTTTCCGTAAAATACGATGCCGGCGATAATGCCGAGTATAAGGCCGACTACAATTTGCAGCGCCAAACCAAATTTCTTCATGGTGCATGTCTCCTTTCTTGTAAACGCTTTCTGCGATGCGAATGAGTTGATGAAACGTTTATGAAACTCAAGTCTAATGATATTGTAAATGGCGGTCTACACAAACCTACGTATTTCGACAACAACTATTTTTATTTTAAGGGGTATGAGCTGTCCAGGCAAAAAAAAGCCGGAGGCGCCGCATCCGGTCTTTCTCCGCTGCTGTATTCGGCCGTCAAAACTTTTGTTTCCCCCCTTTCGCTTTTCCCGCTATCGCCTATACTGGTACGTGTTCGCGGCATTATTCAAGCACCGAGGAGTTGCTGTCATCATGGATCATCCGTCATTGCAAATGCTGCTGTTTCTGATCGGCTCCGGCTTCGTTGCCGCCTTTATCGATTCGGTCGTGGGCGGCGGCGGGCTCATCTCCGTGCCGGCGCTGCTGTTCACGGGGCTCCCGCCCAATCTGGTGCTCGGCACGAACAAGCTTGCCGGCACGATGTCGTCGCTGACGAGCACGATCTCGTTTCTCTCATCCGGCCGGATCGACCGCAAGCTGGGGCTGCGGCTGTTCCCGCTCTCGTTTTCGGCGCCGCCGGCGGCACTTATCTCGTGCACCTCATCCCCGCCGATTTTCTGAAGCCGCTTGTCATTATCATGCTGATCGCCGTGCTGATCTACACGCTGCTGAAGAAAAAATGGGACGGCCTCTCGACGTTCTCCGGGCTGAGCGGCTGGCGCGGCGTTGCGATCGCCGCCTGCGCTTTGGCGCTCGGCGTCTATGACGGCTTCTTCGGTCCGGGGACGGGTTCGTTTCTTATTTTCATGTATTTGCTGGCCGGCTTCGATTTCGTCGGGGCGTCGGCGAACGCCAAAGTGCTCAATTTCGGCTCCAACCTGGCCAGTCTCGCTACGTTTTTTGCTCTCGGCTCGGTCAACATCTATTACGGCTTGCCGATGGGCATCGCCATGATCGCCGGCGCCCTCGTCGGCACGCGGCTCGCCGTCCGCAAAGGCAGCGCGTACGTGAAGCCGCTGTTCATCATCGTCACGACGGTGCTCATCGGCAAACAGCTGTGGAGCGTGTTCACGGGATCGTGAAGGCTGCTTCGCAAGCAAAAAGGCGAACATAGAAGCCGCGTATGGTCAACCGCATTTGACGAAAAAACAGGCTGTTCCCAAAGTGGAGGCTCCCACTGCGGTAACAGCCTGCTTTTTATGTGTGCTGATGCTCCAATAGCTCTCACAGCAACTTCAGCGGACCGATTGCGTGAAATCGCGTTGCAGTTGCGCTCACTGCAATTGCAGCACGAGCAAGAAAGCACGCGCCGCGCATATACATAAATGAGTCGCCTGCAACTCCCCGCAACCGAGTCCTTGCCTCAGCTGCAGCGCTGCAGCGCCGCGCTTCCTTCCGCTGGCACCTGCTTGATCTGGTTGCGTTTGAACTCCTGCCACGGGTCGAGCGCCACATGCGGGTTGCTGACACCGCCAATGTCGTCCCAGTCGCAACTCACGAGAACGTGCGGCATCGTGCCGGCAAACATGCCGCAGCCTTGGCAAAAGCGCTGCAGCTGCTCGTCGTCCAGCTTGACGACGCGGTTGCGCAGGCAGCAGTATATTTCCCCGTTCTCGCTGCGGTAGTTGTGATGGCGGATGATCGACATCATTGTCCCTCCTGTCAAAAAAGACATGTAATTACAATCTATGCTTCCTATGTTAAAATAATGTCGGACATGTGTCGGCACCCTCAAATTAAACTCGGAGGCTTTATCGTTCATGAACCATGCTGTATCGCTCTTGTTTGTCGTCTTGGCCGTCGGCTTCGGCATTTATCGCCGCATCCGGCGCACGGTCGGCTTCCAGAAGCTGGAGCCGCGCCGCTTCATTTTCCGCTGCGTACTGTTCGCCGCGGTCGGACTGCTCGTTTTGGCCATGGCGGTGGCGCGGCCTGTTCTGCTGGCCGGCGACGCCGTCGGCATCATCTGCGGGCTGACGCTCGCTTATTACGGTATCCGCCACCTGAAATTCGAGAAGCGGGAGCAAGGCTGGTATTACCGCACGCACGGTATCGTCGAGGCGATTGTGCTCGTGCTCTTCATCGGCCGCATCGCGTACAGGCTCATTGAGATGGCACTGCTGAATCCCGGCGTGCCGAACTCTGCGGCGGCCGGCGGCGCCGGAGCGAACCCGTACGGGGATCTCTCCCGCGACCCGATCACATCGGCGGTGCTGTTCGTTATCGTATCGTACTACTTGACGTTCTTTACGTATTTGCTGGCGAAAGGAAAAACGCTCGAAGCCGCCGGTTCATGACGGCTCGCTTTCGGCTTCATTACTCGCAGACGGAGGAATGGACATGGCGGAGAAAGAAACGTTTCGTTTCACACTGCAAGGCGTCTGGTCGGGAGGACGCCGCGGCGTAGGCTCGATCTCGACGCGCGGGATGACGGCGCAAGTATCGATCCCCGCGGATATGGGCGGCCCGGGCATCGGCACGAATCCCGACGAGCTGCTGCTTGCCGCCGCAGCCAATTGCTATTTGATCACGCTGGCGTCGGTGCTCGAAAACCGCAAGCTGCCCATGCGCCGGCTGACGCTCGTGTCCGAAGGCGAGGTCGAGCGCGAGGGCGGACGCCTGACGTACCGCCGCATCGTGCATCGCCCGACGATCGAGCTGGACGGCGAGCTGTCGGCCGAGCGGCGCGAAGAGGCGCTGCTCGCCGCCGAGCGGGCCGAGAAAGCGTGCATGATCTCGCAAGCCGTGCGCGGCAACGTCGAGGTCGCGGTGGAAGCGATCGTGCGCAAATCCGGCAATTGACGATAGCGCACAAGCGCACAAATGGCCCGGCGCCCCCCGATTGGCGGGCGCCGGGCCATTTTGCCGTTCATGTATTGACTCTCACGCTGTTACCCGCCTCGGCGCATCGCTGCGGCGATTGCCGCGGCCAGCTGCCGCGCCATCGTCAGCACGTGATGGAGCGAGGTGCTCTGCAAAATATGGATCTGCCGCGGCCCGTCCGCATTGACGATAGCCGCCACCGCATAATCGCCGACGACGGGCAGCGCTTTGCCGACCGATTTGCCTGGCACGAGCGGCTGGTTCGATACTTGGAACAAGCCGACCGAAGCCGGCTGACCGAGACAAGCATCAATGGCGACGACGGTCGCTCCGGCCGGAATTTCCGCCAGCCGCTCCCCCAAATTGCTGGCGTCGCAAGGATGCTCCAGCGTGCCGATGACATGCGGGCAGCCGGCCTCCTGCAGCATCGTGCCGACGAGCGGCCCGAGCGCGTCGCCGGTCGAGCGGTCCGTGCCGATGCAGACAAAAGCGACCCGCTCCGCATCCAAGCGGCCGTCCGTCCCTATGCTGCGGAAAAACTCCGGGAGCCGGTCGCCCTTCATTTTGCGCCAATATTTGTCCTCTGTCCGGTAGGCCATGCGGCTTCCCTCCTGCGCCGGAATTTAGCTTTATTGTTTCACAACGATGCACGCCGTGTCTACAGACCGAACGCAAACAACCCCGTCTCCTGCTAGAGCGGGGTTGTTTGTCGCGCGTTCCGCGCGTTTTTATCCGGTTGGCTCTTCAGCCGCCCATTCCATGAGCGGTCGGTCCGAAAGGTTGAACGTTTCATACACATCAATAAACGCATCCACGATTTGCGGATCGAAATGGAATCCGCGCTGCTTCTTCACCTCGTCGACGGTTTCTTGCGGCGTCCACGCTTTTTTGTAAGGCCGCTCGTGCGTTAAAGCGTCGTAAAAATCGGCAAGCGCCACGATGCGCGCCTCGATCGGAATCGCCTCTCCTGCCAGCCTCCCGGGATAACCGGAGCCGTCCCATTTCTCGTGATGCGATCCCGCTATCGTTCGGGCCATTTTGAGCACGGCGAAGGAGCTTCCCTCCAGTATGGTAGCGCCGATCGTCGTGTGGGTCTTCATGCGCTCGAACTCTCCCGGTTCGAACGTCCCGGCTTTAACAGCAGGCTGTCGGGAATGCCGATTTTCCCGATATCGTGCAGCGTTGCCGCCATGCGAATCATGTCGGCGTGCCTTGGCGAAAGGCCAAGCCGCTCCGCGATCAGCCCCGACAACAGGCCGACCCGTTGCGTATGCCGTCCCGTCATGTCGTCCCGGTACTCCGACGCACGCCCGAGAAGCTGCAAAATCTCCATCTGGGCCCGCTCAAGCTCTGCCGTCCGTTCCCGGACTTTTTTCCTCCAGCGTTTCGCTGTGGCGCTGCAATTGCAAATGAAGCTGCCTGGTTTTGAGCAAATTGTTGATGCGCAGTATGACTTCCGTTCGATCGTAAGGCTTTGTCAAAAAGTCGTTGACGCCCGCCTGCAGCCCCTGCTGCTTGGCTTCCGACGTCATGTCGGCAGTCAGCATCAATACGGGCAAATAACTTTCCGCGCCTGTATGCTCGCGGATCAGATTGAGCACTTCGAGCCCGTCCATTCCCGGCATGTGCAAATCGAGCAGCACAATGTCCGGGTCGATCTCCGTCAGCAATTGCCGGATTTGCCGGGGATCCATTGTACTGTATAAGTGCTTGAAGCCCGCCCTGCTTAAAATTCGCTCCAATAAAGAAATATTATATTCCTGATCGTCAACGATTAAAATATTCGCGAGCTTGGTATCGTTCATCGAAATTCTCCGTTTCGTCGCTCATTCATTTCGATTGGCGAGTGCGGCATTGATTTTATCAAGCAAGCGCGCCATGACAACCGGCTTCGTGTCGAAATCGTCGCAGCCCGCTTCGTACGCCTTCTCCTGATCGCCCGCCATGGCGTGGGCAGTTAAGGCAATGACCGGTATATGCCGTGTCTCCGGCGAGCTTTTGAGCAATCGGGTCGCCTCCCATCCATCCAGAACGGGCAAGCTCAAATCCATCAGAATGACGTCCGGACGCTCTTCCAGCGCGAGGTCAACGCCCCGTCTGCCGTCTTCAGCCATGACGACCCGATATCCGCTGCGGGATAAACGCCGGGATAACATATCCCGGTTCATTTCGTTGTCTTCGACCAGCAAAATGGTGTGCAAACCGGTCAACCTCCTTCCTCCACCGAAACGGCGATGAGTCTGTGAATTTCCGCCATCAGATTTTTGTGATCGAACGCCCCTTTTTGAATGACGTCTTGCACATAGCCGTTTAATTTCTGCCGCTCATCGGGCGTTATCGACTTGGCCGTAACCACCACAACCGGGATGGAACGCCACACTTCTTGTTTTTGCAATTCCGTGACCAACTGGAAGCCATCCATCTCCGGCATCATCAGGTCAAGCAAAATCAGATCGGGCGTCCGCTTCCTTATATAATCCAATGCGCTCAGCCCGTTCCCCGCTTGCGCAACGGTGTATCCTTCCTTCTGCAGCAGGCGGGTCATCAGTTCGCTTGTTGCCTCGTCGTCCTCAATGACAAGAACGGTGTGGTCGGTCCGGCTTTGGATGTACTTGTTCATCACGCTGATGAGCCGCTCCCGCTGCACCGGCTTGGTCAAAAATTCGGCGGCGCCGAGCGCATAACCGAGCTGCCTGCGCTTGTCATCGACCAGATGACTACGGGGGTGTCCTGCAGCTCAGGATCGCTCTTGATTGCGGACAGCACGCTCCACCCGTCCATGCTTGGCATCAGAATGTCCAGGCAAATCACTTCCGGCCTAAGCTTTTTGGCAAGCTGCAATCCTTCCGGGCCGCTCGTCGCGAATGCCAGCGTCCAGCCTTCCTTGGCCAAATACCGCTGCATCAACTGATGGTTGAAAGGTTCATCGTCGATAAGCAAAATGCTGGCCGGATGCGTATTTTCCGGCTTCGCCCGCTCGTCTGCCGTTTTGTCCGCAGCCGGAACATGTCCGGGAGGGGTTGCGGGAAGCCAGCAAGTAAATGTGCTGCCGCTTCCAAGCTCGCTGTCGACCTCAATATCGCCGCCCATCAGACTGCAGAACCGTTCGCTGATCGCCAGGCCAAGTCCGGTGCCTCCATATTTGCGCGTCGTCGACGAATCGGCTTGCGAGAACGGTTGAAACAGCTTCTCGATCTGCTCGGGCGTCATGCCGATTCCCGTATCGCGGACGCGGAAGCCGTAACCCGGCACATGATTTTTGGTTAGCGGATATACATCGAAACCGACCGTGCCGCCCTGGGTAAACTTGCCTGCGTTGCTGAGCAAGTTGATCAAAATTTGCCGCAGCTTCGTCACATCCGTCGTCATTTCGCCTGCGGCGGAACGGATTTCAAACCGGTTGCCACCCTTTTCAACCAGCGGTTTGACGGTCGTCACCACGTCCTGGGTCAAGCCGGCCAGATCGCATGTCTCGTAGAAAATGTCCATTTTGCCCGCTTCAATTTTCGAAATGTCCAAAATATCGTTGATCAGCGAAAGCAGATGGTTTCCGGCTTTCCGAATTTTGCCGAGGTCTTCCGCGAACATCGGCTCGCTGAGCTCCTCCGCTTCTTCGATCAGCATTTCGCTGTACCCTATGATCGCATTAAGCGGAGTTCTCAGCTCATGGCTCATGTTGGCCAGAAACTGGCTTTTGATCATATTCGCTTTGATCGCTTCGTCATGTGCTTTTTCAAGCTGCGCCGTCCGTTCCTTCACGAGCTGCTCCAAATTTTCGTTCAGCATGCGCAGCTCCTGGTTCATAAAATAAATTTCGTGCGCTTTCGCTTCGATTTCCGAATCTTTGCGGGAAAAACGATTGGAAATAAAGATGCCGAACAGGGACAAGCCTAACGTGAACAAAGTGCCTCCCGCGATGAAATAAGCGAGCCATTTCTGGTCCAGCACAACCCCGTTAGCCGCTGCCGCTTGGGCGTCCAGGTGAAATTGAGCCGCCGCCATCCCCGTATAATGCATGCCGACGACCGCGGCGCCCATGACCAATCCGCTTCCGGCCTTTTTCCACCCTTCGCCCCCGGATCCCCCCTGGCGGAAATACAGCGATAACCAAAGCGCCGCGAACGATGCGGCCAGCGCGATCAACACCGACAGCGCGAAGTAGAACGGATCGTATGTAATTCCGACCATCATGGCGGCCATTCCAGTATAGTGCATCGTGCAAATGCCGATGGCAAGAAACACTCCGCTGACAAACAAGCGGCGAAGCGTGATGTGGGGTTGACCAACGACGAACAAGGCGATGAACGACCCGACCATGGCTGCCAGTACGGACAATACAACCAGTTTCAGATCATAGGCGACCGGAACGGGCAGCGAAAAGGCGAGCATTCCGACGAAGTGCATCGACCAGATGCCCATGCCCATCGCAACGGCCCCGAACGACAGCCATAGCCACCGGCTCCTTCCTCTTGACGTGCTAATTCTTCCGACCAGATCAAGCACCGTATACGAAGCTACGACGGCAACGACATACGAAAATACGACCAGCATAAAATCGTACGAACCGTGAACATGTTCCATGTGCTCCATTTGCAACCATCTCCCGTAGTAAAAATGCGATATGCGTTCATTTGTGCCGGCCGGCAGCAGCATGAGCCGCTTCCTTTTGCCTTATTTCGGCATTTTCAGCCATTCCGACAAACATATGCCATGTTATTGATAGGCCTAAAGTCCTTTTTTCCATTATACAGGAAGGATTTGAAACTTTTCTGAAACAAAAAAAGGGCGCCGCCAAGGCTGCCCAAACAGGCCGAATTCACAATAATGGGGATGCGCCGTTTTTCCAATCGTCAAACCACTTTCGAATCGAAGCATGAGGCTCCAGCCCCATTTCTTGACGAAGCATATGTTTCAGAAGCTCATATTGCTTTTCCACGGAGGAGCGGTCGGACAAACGGTCGTAGATGAGCATCAGTTCGAAATAAACGCTTTCCTCGGAAGGAAGTACGCTTTGAACCCGCAAGTAATGCGCCGCGGCTTCCGTAGCCATGCCTCGTTCCAGATAGCCGCTCCCGATTTGCTTCGCATGCCGCAGCCACATGGCCCGCAGCCTGCGCCTCTCCGTCTCCGCCCACAGATACGGGTATGCCGCAAGATAATCTCCTTGATAGAGGCAGGATAGCCGCACATGAAATTCCAAATTGTCCGGATCCGGAACGGGAGCCCCCTGCATCTGTTTTTCCCATTCCTCCGCATCCACCCGATTGCCGTTTATATCCAGCATGTAGCCGTCTTCGACGTTGACGATCCGGACATCGATTTGCTCGTCATGCAAAAGTTTGCGCATTTGATATATAGCCGTATAGAGCTGCATCATTCCTTTTTTCCAATCGGTATCGGGCCATAATTGCTCCAGCAGAACGTGCTTGCGCACCGGCTTTCCCCGGTGCTGAAGCAAATAGGCGAACAGCTCCTGCGCTTTGTAAGTTTTCCAGCGCAGCGACAACGGTTCCTTCCCGGCGATTTCAAACTGCAGCGAACCTAAAGTGCGTATGAGCAGCGATCCGCCCGACGGCGAGCTCTGTGTCCGGAGCTTGGCTCGTTCACTGAGCCGGGCGACTGTCCGCGCCAGGCGCTCGGCATGGAGGGGCTTCAAAATGTAATCGATCGCGTTCAATTCAAACGCTTTGACGGCGTATTCATCGTAGACAGTAACGAATACGATCATCGTGTCCGGGTGCCTCGCCAATATTCGTTCCGCCAGCTCGATGCCGCTCATTTCCGGCATTTCGATATCGAGAAAGACCGCCTCCGGCCTGCTCTTGTCCGCATGCTCGAGCGCCAGCTTCGGATTTCGAAACTTCCCGGCAATTTCCACGCCGCCGATTCGTTCCAGCTCCCCGGCCAAATGTTCCAGCGCGAGAGGTTCGTCGTCAACCAGCATCGCTTTCATGACAACCCACCTTTCCAATAGGCAGCCGGATATCAATTTCGGTGCCTTGCTCCGGCCTGCTTTTGATCGTTAATCCATAGCCGAACAGCTGCTTCAAACGCCGGTCGATATTTCGAATGCCGATCCCTTCGCCCGGAGAACTCTGGAACAAGCTCTCGAGCTTGGCGGGGACCATGCCGACTCCGTTATCCTTCACCAGAATCCGTATATCCCGTTCATCCCGGGTAACCTGGTTGCGGATATGCCCTCCGTTCGCTCTGCGCATAATGCCGTGCCGCACCGCATTTTCCACGAGCGGCTGGATCGTCAGCGGCGGGATGCGGAAGTCCGGAGCGGTTAGCAGTTCAATGTCGAACGTCAACCACTCGGCGAAGCGGACTTTTTCGATATGCAGGTACGATTTGACGAGCCCCAGCTCTCTCTCGAACGGAATAAGGGGTTCGGAATTGTCGAAGCGGAAGCTCTCCCGCAAGTAGTGGCCGAATTCGTTCAGCAAATCCGCCATCCTGTCCGGCTGGCGCTTGCTCAAAGCCGCAATCGAGTTTAACGTGTTGAACAAAAAATGGGGCTTGATTTGGGCTTGCAAAAATGCGAGCTCCATCCGGATCCGCTCTTGGGCCGAACGTTTCATGTGCAGCAAAGTGCGGACGCGGACGCGCAGTTCCGACGCTTCGATCGGCTTGGTCAGGAAATCGTTCGCTCCCGCCTGGCTGGCGGCGATGGCATGATCCGGGAAGCCGGCGGAACCGAGCAAAAGGACGGGAAGCTCGAACAACGAATATTGCTCGCGTATTTTGCGGCATATGTCGACCCCGGACATTCCCGGCAAAATGCGGTCCACAATGACCAGGTCCGCTTTTTGTTTGCGCTGCATCCAATCGAGCATAGCCGTGCCTTCCCGGAAAAAGGCCAGCCGGTAGCCGTCCAACGACAACAATTTCGACAAAATTTGCAGGCTGAGAGGATCGTCGTCCACCACAACGATATTCGCCGCATCCGTCCCCTTTGCAGCTTCTTCCGGGAACGCCGGCCGGGAAGCCCCGCTTTCGGGATCCGGGGGCGTTCGGCCGGACAAGCTGTTGCCGAGGAAATCGTCCGGGGCGGGTTGGGGCGCGGCTTCCGCGGATGGAATAGCAGCGGCAATCGGCAAAGCGAACGAAAATACGATTTGCGGCCCCGCCCGATCGGTCTCCGTATCGGCTGCCGCCCGGACGGCCAGGTGCCCGCCGTGCAGCTCGATCAAATCTTTAACGAGAAAAAGCCCGAACTTCGCTTCCTCTTGCGCCGATATATATTTCGCATCCGCCCGTTGCAAAAAAGTTTGAATTTCCGTCTGCAGCTCCGCCGTTATCCCGTTGCCGCTCATGATCGTGCGAAGCTCGACAGCTCCTTGTCCGGGACGCGCGCGAAAGCATACCGTTCCTTCAGCCAAAGTCTTGGCCGCAAATTGAATCATCCCCGACAAGATTTGATGCAGTCTCTGCTCATCGGCGAAAAGCGGAGGCAAATCCGCTTCAATGCCGTTCTCAAGCTTCACATTGTCCCCGAAGAAGGCCGCATATCGAAATCGTTCGATAGCATCGTTCACGACGGCAGCCAGCTCGATCGGCCGTTTGCGGAGCGCAATGTCGCCTTCGCGCAAGCGCGAGAAATCGAGCAAGCCGCTTGCCAGCTGTTTTGCCGTCCAACCGATTGATGTGATCAGGCGCAAATCGCGCTTTTGCTCGGGAGAAAGCCCTTTGCAGGAATACAGATTGGCATCCGCAATGCTGATGATGGCGTTCAAAGGAGTCAGCATCTGCTCCGAAATGCGTGCCATGAAGTCGTTCCGGAAACGGTCCTTGCGCTGCATTTCTTGCGATAACGCCTTTGTTTTTCGATATAAGCGCACATATTGCTGCAAAAAGAGGATGGAGATGGCGGCGCAGAAGCCGACCATCTGGATGAAAAACCATAGATTCGCTTCGCTTGCCCCGGATTGGAAATGCAAATTCAATAGCGCAAGCACCGAGAACAGGACGAAGGAGCAAAACTCGATCCAAGAGTTGTCGCTCAGGCGCAAATTCCGGAACAAAGCAACGAGCACCCAAACGTGCACGGCGGCCGAGACGAATACCCAGCATTGCAGAAGTACCGTAATCGCCGGCGTGGGCAACAGAAACGTGCAAATTGCGGAAACAGAGGCGAGCAGGAGCAATCCCCGTTTGAACAAAAGACTTCTTATGCCCTCATTCCGACGGCAGACAAACAAATACAAGCAAACGGTGAAGCCAATTGCTGAAAGGCAGTAGAGTTGAGCGACCGAGTGATAAGACAGGCCGGGCCACAACCGCAGCAGCCATCGCTCTCCCTGATCCGACAAAGCCAATGCGTTGCACAGGAAAAAAAGCGATAGACAGATCCACCCGTTCCGAGGCGCCTGAACCTGAATGATGGCGAAAATAAGAGCGAATAAAAGATAAACGATAATGATTCCGAATTCGAAAGCGGCTATGCGCCCGCGCTCTTCATTGAGGAGGGCCGGCGGCCCCATTTCGATCGAATGAACGATACCGCCGCTGACGGCATGATCGTAATTGGCGACCTGTACAAATATGTCAAAGCTCGACTGGCGAATTTCTTTGTAAGCGATGTAAGGGGCGACCCGGGGCACATTGCGGGCACGGTCGTCCGAAGGGCTGCCGCTTGCTCCGATCTCTTCATTGCCGATGAACAACCGATGCGCAGAACGAACGAGCGGAACCCGGAAAGCCCACAGGCCGGCATCGTTTTGATCCATAACGACATGCAAACGGTACGTTCCGTAGCCGAACGCTTTGCCGCTGACAGCCCCGTTCCATTTGCCGGGCACCTGCACCAAACGCGAAGGGCGGTCTCCTCCCGTATTTCCCCGAACATCGGCATCCGTTACCCACTCTTCCGGGTAAAATTCCCATTCCCCGCTCAATTGGATCGCCTGCAGCTTCCCTTCGCTCCAGCCGCGCAGATCGAGAACGCCCTCCCGGGCTCGGGGCTGGTTGTCCGAACCGGCAAGAGACAACATATTTCCGCAAACAAGCACAATGACGAATGCGAATATGAATATGGTACTGGAAGAGCGTCTATTCTTCATTTCGTTGTATCTCCATACTAACGGCGCCGATGCCGCCCTCTCACTGTTAGTTCGTATATCGGCCGTTCGCCCCTCGAATTGAAGAACATGACGGAAAATGCCCCTGTACTTGCCGCTCAGGCATGTACAGAGGCATTTTGCGCAAGCTTGTTACACCAAGTACACGATCGCCGTAATGTCGGGCAGCATATGCACCTTGAGCACGTGGCGCTCGGCATCGTGGGATACGGTTCCGCTGCCGACCGCGAGCACTTCTTCCGTGCCGAGCCCGTAAAACAGGTCGTCCGCCAGCGTACGGATGCATTCGGTTCGTTCCGCCGGCTCCAGCTCCTGCCAGCCCTCTTCCGTCATTTCAAAGCACGTGTACAGATCGTCGATTTGCCCTAAGGCGTCCGAGAAATCTTTAATGATGTCACCGTACGCCCGGCCGAATTTCACGCCCATCGCATCGCCTCATTTGCATCGTCTTGCTTTCATTTATACCGCGAATTGTAAACAAATGCAAAAATTGCGGCTTCCCGAGAAAAGCGGAGCGGAGGATGGGAATGTGGTTCTGAGAGCTACAAGTTTTGCGCAGCAAAACTCGCTTGGTAAGCATAAGCCTATGAACTCGTGTTCCCACCTCGTTTTCATATTTGAGGGAACACGAGTTCAAGGACGCCGGAGACCCACATTCTTAGGTCCGCAGCGCAGCCCTACTTACTAGGCAGCCTGAACAATTGCGGTTTGCGGACTACGGCTGATAGGCGGGAATATTGACAAGCTGGGGTACGGTCCGGAACGCATATCCCCGTTTATGCAGCTCGTTTACGACCACCGGGATCGCATCGACGGTGCCTTGCAGGTTCTCGCCGACGCCGCCGGCGCTGTGCTGCAAAATGATGGAACCGGGGCGGGTATTGGACAAAATGTTGGCCGCCA
The DNA here is from genome assembly GCF_000829455.1 of Gordoniibacillus kamchatkensis. Taxonomy (GTDB): domain Bacteria; phylum Bacillota; class Bacilli; order Paenibacillales; family NBRC-103111; genus Gordoniibacillus; species Gordoniibacillus kamchatkensis. Next base: position 61,361 of record NZ_JXAK01000028.1, on the reverse strand, counting down.
CCTGCCTGGCGTTCAACTGCATCCAATCGAGGGAGTCGACGTTCCAGAAGATGATTTTTTTCTTCAGGCGAATGACCTCCTGCACGACCACGTCGTTCAAAGCGCCGTACGGCGGCCGGAACAACGCCGTAACTTTGCCGGTTTCCCGCCGGATTACGGCGTCCGTGCGCTCCAGCTCCGAGCGTACCTCATCGGCAGTAAGCTTCGTCAAATTGGGATGGCTCCACGTGTGGTTACCGACAATATGACCTTCCCGCACGATGCGGCGCAGCACGTTCGGGAATCGCTCGGCGCGGCGGCCGAAAATGAAGAACGTCGCTTTCACCTTTACCCGGGCAAGTTGGTCGAGCACTTTCGGCGTCCACACGTCATCCGGTCCGTCGTCGAACGTCAGCGCCACTTCTTTGGCCTCGGGCCCGCGCAGAACGATTTCGTTCGGGTAACGTGCCGACCAATCGACGTGCTCGACGTGGGGCGGGCGCTCTTCGGGCCGCTCCGGCCCGCCCGCGTGCGGTTCGACCGGCTGTCTGAACAGCAGGCCCGGTACCGGCACGCCCGTCGCACCGGGAACGCCGGGAGCGTAAAACGCGCCCGCAGGTACGTTCAAGCCGGGCCCGTAAAGTGAATAAACGTACGGCAGCGGCGGATGCATGCGCGGACCCACATAGATGCCGCCCGGGACAAACTGGCTGTAAGAGCCATACGGCGCATAAGGCTGCGGGATCGGCGCATTGCCTGCAGCGGCGCCGCCGGCGGCTGCGGCATCGCCGGAAGCGTGGCCAGGGGATGGATTGGACATATGAATCACTCCTTCAAAATCCATACCCTGCACTGTATGCGCCGCGCCGCCACTAGGTGCTTGCCCAGATAGCCGTGAAAAAATGGTTACGCCGTAGGGGCGCGTTGCAGATGGAAAACAACCGGTGAGACGCAGGCTGCCCGAGAAAGTATGGCTGCGCTGCGGAATGGGAATGTGAGTCTCCGGCTTCCTTGAACTCGTATTCCAATGAATTGGAAATCTTGTCGGGAACACGGTTCAAAGGCGCACGCTTCGCTCTCCGCCCCACATTCCCACCCTCCGCTCCGCATCCGTCGTATGAAAGAGCAGCCCAGGCCGCCTATGCCAGCAGCTTGACCAGGCCGAGCACGATCCCGATCAGAAACCCGCACACCGCGCCGTTGACGCGAATCCATTGCAGATCCTTGCCTACTTTGTCCTCCAGCATCTCGATCAGCTGGGCATCGTCCAGCTTGCGGATGTTATCGCGCACAAGCTGGCCGATCTTGCCGTGATTCGCTTCCACGAGGCGCACGAGCTGCTCGCGCATCCAGCCGTCTGCTTTATGCTGCAGCTCTTCGTTCGACCGCAATCCGGCCAGCAGACGCTCCAGCATCGGCTGCAGCGTGCGCTCCGCGAAGCCCGAGTCGGCCAGCGCCGCGAGCAGGCGCTCCTGCAGCCGGCTCAGCAGCTTGCCGAGCGGCGCGGTCAAGTCGAGGGAGTCCAGCTGCTCCGCCTTCCACTCCTCGAGCTGGGCGATGAGCCGCTGCGAGCGGCTGAGCTCCGCGATTTGGCGCCGAACGAAGGCGAGCGCTTCATCGCGGCGCGGATGCCCGGGGAAGCGCAGATCGTATATATAGCCCAAGCCGAAATTTTGGATCATGCTGCCGAGCTTGTCTTCGCTTAAGTAGCCGATGAAGGCGTTGACCGCAAACTGCATGAAGCCGCCAAGCTCGAGCTGGGCTACCGCACCCATAGCGATCCTGCCGAGCGAATCGCGCGTCTCTTGCTTCGCCAGCCACTCTTCGGCCTTCTCCAGCAGCGCGTCGAGCGCCTGCTCGTCCAGCCGGCGCGCCAGCACCTGCTCGCCGAGCTTCTGCAGCAGCGGCGCGATGTCCAGCTCGCGCAGCGCTTCCTTCGCCTGCTCCGCGGCGAAGGGGACGAGCAGGTCAAGCGGCGCATGCCGCACGGCCTGCTGCAGTCCCGCCGCGCACCACGCGGCGAGCTGTCCCTGCGGCACGCTGCGCTCCAGCGTGTCAAGCAGCGCCGCTGTCAGGCGGACGCCGCCCAGCTTGTCCGCAATGCTTTGCTTGCTCAGCAGCTCGTTTTCGACCGCGTTCACGAGCGCGTTCGTCACCCGCTCGCGATTGCGCGGCAAAAGCGCCGTATGCGGAATCGGGATGCCTAGCGGATGGCGGAACAGCGCCGTCACCGCAAACCAGTCCGCGAGCCCGCCGACAAGCCCGGCTTCAAAGCCGCTTTGCAGCACTGCCCCCCACGCCGCGCCGGCCGGCAGCGCGAAGGAACCGGCAAAGCCGGCCGCCATGACGCCGAGCGACACCGAGGCGATATGTTTTGTTCGTTTTTCCATGCAAGACGACCCTCCATGTTGTATGAAAACTTTAAGCCCATTTTGACACTCCTCACGGCTAAAGCCGTGGGATTCTTGGGTGTTTGGCGCACTCAGTTCATTTCTGCTTCGTGCAACTCCCAAGTTCGGGGCTGTGCCATCAGCCCGTCCTAAGACAGTGCATATAGCATCTTAGGCTGGCATGTTCCCTGCCGTAGTGACAAAATAGGAGTGCATTCACAGGCTGGGCAAGTGCTTCAAGTGCTTAAATTCTTAACGCAACGATCTTGAAGACGCCACTTCCAATTTGGCCATGATGTCTGGCGGACTATGGGTAGGGTGCACGTTCAAGAACAAATGCATATGATCGGGCATCCCTTTCATCGCGTAGCGCGGACAAAACATAAAATGATAGCTGATGAGTGAAACGGTTGTTGCAGTTCTTCAATATTCTTGCCCCATAGTACAATTGTATCAATTTGCGATATCCAACTGCAAAAGAATGTAAGATCACTAAGCTGTCCAACGGACAGCCCTTGTCCAAAGCCGATTCATCCCCTGCCTGAAAGAATGGGCTTTCTCGGCTGAATTTCTGTAATGTAGGGCAGGACATTAAGTAAAACTTCGACATATATTACGACATATGGCGAAGCTTTGTACAAAAATCATGAAACATCATGAAACTAAATGAATGATCGCGGACAAATTTATTGACAATAATGAACGATAGTGAATATGATGAGTATGATCATAAGGATATAGTTTCCAACCGGGTTGGGGGGATACGTTTTGCTAGCGGAAGAACGGCGGCAGCACATCTTGCAGCTGCTGGAAAAAGAACGGCGGGTCATCGCCAAGGACCTCGCCGAGCTGTTTCACATCTCGATTGACTCCGTACGCCGGGACTTGACGATCATGGAGGATCAGGGGCTGCTGCAGAAAACGTACGGCGGGGCGATACCGGCCGCGGCGCACCCGAAAGTGCGCAATTTCCCCCTGCCCCAAGCTTTGCGGTACGGAGACGGCGCGCCCCACCAAAATGCGATTTCCAAATTGGCCGCCACCTATATTCAAAAAAACGATACCGTGTTTATCGGCGGCGCCGGCATTCATTACGGCATGCTGAAATATCTCCCGCACGATATGCCGTTCACCGTCGTGACGAACTCGCTCAAAATCGCCGAATCGATCCGCGAGCGGGTCAATGTCGAAGCCTATCTCATCGGCGGCAAGCTGCGGCCTTCTTCCGGCAACATGATCGATTCCATCGCGCTCGAGATGATCGGCAAGTTTACCTTGGACGTAAGCTTTATTACCGGTGGCGGCATTTCGGCGAGCGGAATCAGCACCGCCACCCCAGAGGGAGCCGCGTTTACCCGCGCCCTCGCCGAAAGTTCCCGAAAAAAAATCGGGCTGGCCCCGCATGAAAAGCTCGGGCTCAAAATGTTCGCCATGTCTATCCCTATAGAACAATTGGATTTGCTTATTACGGATCGCGAGTCCCCGGAAAAAATCGTGCGCGACATCGAAAGCCGCAAAGTGAAAGTGATCGTCGCAGGGGAAGAAGAGCCAATCGGAGGTAATCAACATGAGGTGGATTGAAGTAGGGCGATCGCTCGAATTAAAGGGCTCCATCAAAATTCCCGGCTCCAAAAACAGCGCTCTGGCGCTGCTGGCCGCTGCCTGTCTGGCGGACGAACCGGTAACGCTGCTCGGCATCCCGAGCATTGCCGATATTAAAGTCATCTCCCAAATCGGGCGCGAAATCGGCCTTATCATAAGTTCGGACCGGCCCGGCGAAGTTCGTGTCGACCCGAGATACATCGAGCACGCCTGCATCGATCCGCACAAATCGTCCACGTTCCGAACCGCTTACTATTTTATCGGGGCCTTGCTCGCCAAATTCGGCAAAGTTTCGGTCGGGTACCCGGGCGGCGACGACTTCGTGCACCGCCCCATCGATCAGCATATTAAAGCTTTAACGATGATGGGGGCCCGCTTTACGTTTCATAACGATTATTACGAGGTGGAAGCCGCGCAGCTGAAAGGGACGACGATCTACTTCGACACGATCACCTCGGGCGCGACGATCAACAGCATGCTTGCCGCCGTCCGAGCCCAAGGCTGCACTGTGCTGCAAAACGCCGCCCGCGATCCCGAAGTGACGGATACGGCCAACTTCCTCAACCAGATGGGAGCGAAAATAACCGGCGCGGGCACGGACACGATCCGCATCGAAGGGGTATCCCACTTAACCTCTTGCACCTACACCGTCATACCGGACCGGCTCATCGCGGGCGCGTTTTTGATATCGGCGGGTATAACAAACGGAACCGTCACCGTGCAAGACGTCATCCCGGAGCATTTGACTTCGTGCATCCATAAATTGCAGGAAATCGGGCTGCACGTCGAAGCCGGCGACAATTTCGTTACGGCGCATTCCACCGGAATCGTCCGGGCGACCCGCGTCCGGGCGGCCATGTATCCCGGCTTCCCGACCGACTTGCAGCAGCCTTTGACCGCCCTTCTGACGCAAGCGTCCGGGAAAAGCATCGTCGCCGATACGGTGTTCCAAAATCGGTTCAATCACGCCTATCAACTGAAACGAATGGGCGCCGACATCAAAATCCGTTCCGGCGTCGCCTTTATCAAAGGAGGCACGAGGCTGAAAGGCGCTTACGTGCATGCCTCGGATATTCGCGCGGGCATTTGCCTCATTCTCGCCGGCCTCGCCGCCGACGGAACGACTTCGATTGCCGGCGTCCACCACATCGAACGCGGATACGAAAATGTCGTCGAAGCTTTCTCTTCCCTCGGCGCGAACATCGCCTTCCGCGATTCGGACGATGCTCTCGAACCCGTCGCGGAAGGATAATGGGGCGAGGAACGAACCAATAGAACTGCTTGCAAAAACGATGCGCCGGCCCCTGCCCGCCGCATCGTTTTACTTTACCGACCGGGGAGTCTATAATAAAAGCGACGTTCATTTCCCGGCAAAGGACCGTGATTTCGATGACCGTATCCACCGAATCGCTGCACAAATATGCTGAAACGCTGCTGCGCATTGGCGTCAACTTGCAGCCCGGGCAAAAGCTCGTCATTGACGCCCCGCTCGCGGCCGCCCCGTTCGTCCGCATCGTCACGCAGCACGCCTACGATCTCGGCGCTTCGCAAGTTCATTTCGAATGGTGGGACGACGAGCTGACTCTTATCCGCTATCGCCATGCTCCCGAAGCTTCGCTCGGCTACTACGCCGAATGGCGCGCAGACGGGCTCGCGCAGTACGCAGAGCAAAACGCGGCCTTTCTGTTCATTCATACGCCGAACCCGGAGCTGCTGAAGGACATCCCCGCAGAGCGCGTCGCCAAAGAAACGCGGGGCCGCAGCGCCATGCGCAGACGGTACCTCGATTACACCAGGCTGCATAAGGTGAGTTGGGTCATCGCTACGACGGCGAGCCCCGCGTGGGCCGAGAAGGTATACCCGGAATTGCCGCCGGAGCAAGCGTTAGCGCGACTGTGGGAGACGATCCTGCACGCAACGCGCATCGACCGTCCCGATCCGGTAGCCGATTGGAAGGAGCACCTTGCGACGCTGAAGCGCAAGACGGAGCAGCTGAACGCCATGCGCATCCGCAAGCTGCACTACCGCGCTCCGGGCACGGATCTGTTCATCGAGCTGCCGGAGAAGCACATATGGCTCGGGGGCGCCAAGCCGAACGCAGCCGGCACCCTGTTCGTCGCCAACATGCCGACGGAGGAAGTGTTCACGTTGCCGGCCAAAGACGGCGTGAACGGCGTCGTTCGCAGCACGAAGCCGCTGAACTACGGCGGCAGCCTGATCGACGATTTCTCGTTCACGTTCAAGGACGGGCGGATCGCCGGTTTCCAGGCGGGCAAAGGCGAGGACAAGCTGAAAACGATCGTTGAAACCGACGAAGGCTCCCGCTACCTCGGCGAGGTGGCGCTTGTACCGCATCATTCCCCGCTATCGATGCTGGACACGATCTTTTACAATACGCTGTTCGACGAAAACGCTTCCTGCCATCTGGCCATCGGCAACGCCTACCCGTCCAATCTGGAGGGCGGCAAAACCATGTCCGCCGAGCAGCTGGCCGCACATCGCGTCAACAGCAGCTTGATGCACGTCGACTTCATGATCGGCTCGCCGGAGCTCGATATCGACGCCGAGCTGCCTGACGGCTCCACGGTACCGCTGTTCCGGCGCGGCGATTGAGCCGAATAGCAGCGCAAGCGCAAAAAAGCCGCAGTTCCGCTTAAAGCGGGAACTGCGGCTTTTTCCGTTACAGCTTAAACCGGTGCGCCATGCTTTGCATATCGGCGGCCAAGCCGCTGAGCGACTCGGCGGACGCATCGATCTCCTCCATGGAAGCAAGCTGCTCCTCCGTCGAGGCGGTGATCGCATGCATCATATCGTTCGCCTTGCCGGCCAGCTGCTCCATCTCCTGCAGCGAAGCGGCGATCTCCTGCGAGCTGGCGGACATTTGCTCGGCGGCCGCGGACGCTTCCTGCACCTGATCGACGACGCTGCGCGTCGCTTCGAGAATGCGGGCGAACGCCTCGCCCGTATGGCGGATCGACTCCACTCCGGCTGCAACCTCGCGCCTCGCCCGATCCATCGAGCTCCCGCAAGCGCAATATCTGCCTGAATCGCCTCGATCAGCGCGGCGACCTGGGCCGCCGATTCGGCCGAACGTTCCGCCAGCTTCCTCACTTCGCCGGCGACGACGGCGAACCCTTTGCCCTGCTCCCCGGCGCGCGCCGCCTCGATGGAGGCGTTCAGCGCGAGCAAGTTCGTCTGGTTCGAGATGTCGGTAATGACGCCGACGATGTCGCCGATTTGCTGCGACCGCTCGCCGAGCTGGTCGACGATCGACGCCAGGTCGCCGACCGTCGCGCTGACGGCGTTCATTTGCTGCGACGACTGGCCGATGAGCAGGTCACCCTGCTCCGCTTCCTTGAGCGTTTGCAGCGACGCCTCGTAAGCCGTCGACGACGTCCCCGCCACGCGCTGAATCCCTTCTGCCATTTCCCCCATTGCACGCGCGCTCTCCTCCACGCTGCGCGTCTGCGTCTCGTTGCTGGCCGCCGCTTGCTGCACGGACAACGTGATGTTGTTCGTCGCCTGCGTCGTCTCCCCGATCGTTTGCGACAGCTCGCTGGACGCCAGCGAGAGCGCGTCGGAGCTCGTCGACAAACTGCCGGCGAGCTGCCTTAAGTTGCCGAACATCGTCTCGAACGAAGCGAACAGCTCCCCGATTTCGTCGCGGTTGTTCACGCGGAAATCGCCTTTGCTCAGGTCGCCGGCAGCGATCTGCTTCGCTTGGCGCGACAGGCGGACGAGCGGCCGCGAAATGTGCAGCGCGAACAGCGTCAGGATGACGGCCCCGACCGCGAGGCAAACGATCAGCGTCAGCAGCATCGTATGAAAATGCGCGTCACGCCCTGATCGTAATCTTGCATATAAGACCCTGCGGCAATAATCCAGCCCCAGTGCGGCGCCTGCAGAGCGTAGGCGATTTTCTCGGCTTCCTTGGTCGAATTCGGAAGCGGCCAGCTGTACGTGGTAAACCCGCCTTCCGGCTTTTTCCCCTCGGCGATCATATCTTTGATGTAGTAAACGCCGTCTGTCGTCTTCTTGTCGAGAATGTTTTGGCCTTCGAGCGAAGGATGCCCAAGCAGATCGCCCTTCTCGTTCAAGATGAAGAAGTACCCGTTCGCGCCCAGATTAATATGGCTGTTGATCGGCCGTTTGCCGTCCTGCCCTTTCGGGCCGAGCAGCATTTGCTTCACTTTCTCCTGGGCTTCGTCCTGAGTCATCGTTCCTTTCTTCACGGCGTCGTCGAACGATTTCGTCAGCTCTACGGCCATGTGCACCGTGTTTTTCAAGTTATCCTTGATCAGCTTTTCGCTCTCTACCGCTGACAGCTCGTAGCTGATGCCCCCCACCGCAAGCGTCGGCAGCACAAGGAGCACAAGCATAATGCCGAGCAGCTTTTTACGGATCGTCAGCCGCCACATATTTCTTTTTTTCGACATAGTTTACCTCCGAACATAAATCTTTGGTCGCAGCGTTACCTCGGATTATACTGCGAAAGTCGTCACACTTTCCCAAATTTTTCTTTAATGTCGAAAAGTATACGAAAAACTGTGACAGAATCGTGACGATCCGCTCATCGCTCTTGCGAAACAAAGCGGTGCCGAGCTTCGTTATATGTTTAGATCGAACACGTTGCGGTACGCTCCATTTTTATCCGGAAAGGACTTTTCCCGCCATGAAAAAACACCTCATGCTTTCACTCGCAGCCGCACTTTGCACCGGATGCTTGAACCCGGCCGCCCCTCTCGCAGCCGCCTCCGAAGCGCAGTCTGCGCCCACGGCCGCCGATGTCCGCGCCGCGCTGCGGCCTTCCGGGCAGCTGACGCTCGTCGGCAGGGAGCAGCTGTACGATCGCCCGGACACGAACGCCGGCACGGGCGCGTTTTTGTCGCCGCAAACGGTAGTCCCGCTCGGCTTTTCCGCCGAAACGGGCTTCTACCTCATCTCCACCTGGATCGGCGACAAGTGGATTCGGCCGAGCCACGGCGTGCTCGAAGGCATCGAACCGTACGAGAAGGAGGTCGTGCCGGACGCTCCGGTTTACTTGTTTGACGCCCCGTTAATCGGCAGCAATTCGGGCCAAACGAAGTCCGGCGTTTTGCAAGCCTTTGAAAAATGGCGCACCTGGTACCATATCCGCACGGAGGCCGGCGACAAATGGGTCAATTTGGCTTATGCGCTGCCCGAGCGTCTCCGGCCGTCCGAAGAGCCGGTCGCGCTTCCGGACGGAGCGACCTTGTTCCAGTACCCTTACGGCCTTTCCGGTGCAGTCGCCACGATCGGCCCGCAAACGGTAGTGCCGGTAGAGCATGGGGACGAGTGGTACCATTTGCGCGGCGATTACGGAGACGGCTGGGTCTATATCCACATGGACGACAACGAGCGGCAGTCGGCTGACGACGGCGTTCCCGTCAAGCGAACGAAAGCGATCGAGCTGGCGCGGCAGCGGCTCGGGCTATCCGCCGACTATGCGCTGGACGCCGCCCGTCTTGTGCAGCTCGGCGACGGCGAGAAGCGGTGGAACATCGCCTTCATGAAAAAGCAGGGAGACTCCATAGCCGGCTCGGGAGAAATTACCTTAAGCGCGGCGGACGGATCGGTCGATTGGTTCACAAAGAGCGGAGCGGTCAGCGTGCCCGGACTTGCGGACAAAGCGCAGGATGCCGCCGCGTTCAAGCAGCTCGCGGAACGGTTCGCCGCCGAAACGTCTCCCGTTCCGGACGCCAAATGGACGCTCGACGAAACGCCGCCGAGTCCGCTGGAAAAGCGCCATATCACGATGGGGGCTCCGGCGCGCTTCTTCCGCTTCGTCCGCACCGTGAACGGGCTGCCTTACCCGGAAAACTACATATCCATAACCGTCAATCCGATCCGAAACGAGATTTCCTATTCCTTGCTCTGGAGCGACAACAAGCGGTTCGACGCGCCGGAGGGACTGAAGACAAAAGACGAGGCCGAGAGCGCTTTTGCCGGCGCGTTTTTGACCAAGGCCGTTTTTATGGCGCCGTACGCTTCCCGCGAAAAGATGCCGCCCGTCTATGCCGTCGCCCCCCGTTTGTATGATACGATTGACGCGATAGACGGACATTGGAACGAGAGCGACGGCGGCATGAAGGTTCGCGGTCCGGTCACTGCTCAGCCATTAGCGGCCATGCCGACCGAAAACTTGAACGTTACGCTCGATCAAGCGGCAGACTCCGGTCGCCGGAAGCTCGGCCTGCCGGAGAACGCTGCCGTGGAAAACGCCCGGCAAGGGATTCATTCCTGGCTATTCCAGTTGAATGTTCCTGCGCCTGCCGCCGCTCAGTCCAAGCTGTATTTCTTGGAAGTCAGCACCGTGACCGGAGACATTGTGCAATATGCGAGCGATCTAACCGCGAATACGGCTTGGCTTACGGTTCCGGGCGTCAGCGAAGACCAGGCCCGGGCGGCGGCGGAACAAGCATTGCGGCAAATGCTGCCTGCCTATACGCACCAATTGTATGAGATCAGATCGGACCTCCGGCTTACGGAAGGCAACATGATCGCGAATCCGGAGTACCAGTTTACGTACCGGCGCCGCATCGACGGCATTTGGGGAGACCGGCAGGACGTAACCGTATCCGTCAGCGCCGCAAGCGGGAAGCTGCTGGCCGTTCAAAACCAGATGATAACCGGCATTTATCCCGCAAGCAGGCCGGCGTTCATAAGCGAGGATGAGGTGCTGAAGCTGATGCTCAGCCGGTACCGCGTCGAAGCTTATTACGCCAGCGACAGCTTGCTGCTGACGAATCCGTCCACGTCGATCCGCTACCGCCTTGTCCCGACAACCGAATCTGCCTATACGTCGTTGCTGGATGTGCAAACGGGCATTTGGCGCCAGTTCTCTACACTCGAACCCGAGAAGGCCGGTAAATCCGAACTGCCTAACTCACAATAGGGAGGATACAACTGGGCTTTCACGATACTTTTAGGTTTGGCGTTCATACCGTAATTTCGGATTCCGATGGCCGTGTACTTCTTTTAAAGTAAAGCGGCCCGGCGGCGGCGTAGAACCCGGCGAAACGATTCTTCAAGCGCTGCTTCGCGAATGTCGTGAAGAGCTTGGAATAGAAGTGCAGGATGCAGGATTAACGGGATTTTAATATCATAGCAGTCTCAATGCGCAAGTTGGCATATCTCGCTGCTCCATTCCAAAAGGCGAGGCAATAAAACTTAGTTCCGCGCACTCCGAATATCAATTGTCGGAATGAAGTGAGGTGCAGCGAATACGGGTTATATACGCTTTGAAGTATCGTGGACAAATAACAAGCCGCGCTTTTTAATTGGCACACTCGCAGCGGTACGGTAATTTGGTCCAAATCCCAAATGCCTTAAAGGAACGGAGTTCCGTTATTCTAAGGACTGAGGCGTTCGGATCGATCTTAACGGAACTCGGTTCCGTTATCGCATCTGAACCAAAGCGATTCTCGCCCAAAACGTGGGAATAACGTACTCTCGTTCCGCTATTTCCGGGAAATACTCGGGAAATAGGAAGATAACGGAACGATTTTTGGCTAACCCGAGAAATTGAAGCAGCAGACATCGACACCTGTGACTCCAAGCAAAGGGCTGCCTTGCGTACGAGCAAGGCAGCCCTTTATTTGCAGCACCGCCCCCTTCGTTCAGGCGCGCGGCGTGCTTTTACTTCCCGGCAGCTCCCGGGTCGAACGAGCTTTTCAGCGATACGGTCCGGTTGAACACCAGCTTGCCCTCCGTCGTGTTCTTCGGATCGACGTTGAAATAGCCGTGCCGGAAAAACTGGAACTTATCGTGCGGCTTCGCATCTTTCATATTCGGCTCGACGAAGCCGTGCACGACTTGCAGCGAATTCGGGTTCAGCTTGTCGAGGAACGACGGAGCGGCGGCGCCTTCCTCGTCCTCCTCGCCGTCCGCATCGGCGCCGCTCTTCGCCAGCAGCGGTTCGTACAGCCGGAATTCGGCCGGCAGCGCATGCGTCGCCTCGACCCAGTGAATCGTTCCTTTCACTTTGCGGCCGGTGAAGCCGGTGCCGCTCTTCGTCTCGGGATCGTATGTGCAGCGTAGCTCGACGACTTCGCCTGCGGCATTTTTCACCACGTCTTCGCACTTGATGAAGTAGGCGTGCTTGAGCCGCACTTCATTGCCCGGGAACAGGCGGTGATAGCCCTTGACCGGCTCTTCCATAAAATCGTCCCGCTCCACGTAAATTTCCCGCGAGAACGGGATTTGGCGCACGCCCATGTCCGGATTCTCGCTGTTGTTTTCCGCGTCGAGCCATTCGACAGACCCTTCCGGATAATTCGTGATCACGACTTTGAGCGGGTTCAGCACGGCCATCGTGCGCGGCGCCTTCAGCTTCAAATCTTCCCGCACGAAATGCTCGAGGTGCGACAGATCGATAACTCCGCCGCTCTTGGACACGCCCGTGTCGCTGCAAAAGTTCCGGATCGCCTCTGCGGTATAGCCGCGGCGTCGCACGCCCGAAATCGTCGGCATGCGCGGATCGTCCCAGCCGTCGACGCGCTTCTCCTCGACAAGCTGCTTCAAGTAGCGCTTGCCCATAATCGTATCGCTCAGCCGCAGCTTCCCGAACTCGTACTGGTGCGGCACGTTCGGCATTTCGCATTCGCGAACGACCCAGTCGTACAGCGGACGCTGCTCCTCGAACTCGGTCGTGCAGATCGAGTGCGTCACGCCTTCAATGGCATCTTCGAGCGGATGCGCGAACGAATACATCGGGTAGATGCACCACTTGTCCCCGGTGTTGTGATGTGTTGCATGCAAAATGCGGTAAAGAACCGGGTCGCGCAAGTTGATGTTGCCGGACGACATGTCGATTTTGGCGCGCAGCACTTTTTCCCCGTCTTTGAACTCGCCGCGCCGCATCCGCTCGAACAGGTCCAGGTTTTCCTCCACGCTGCGCCCCCGGTACGGGCTTTCTTTACCCGGCGCGGTCAGCGTGCCGCGCGTTTCGCGGATTTGCTCCGCCGTCTGGTCGTCCACGTACGCAAGGCCCTTCTTGATCAGCAGCACTGCGCGGTTATACATCTCTTCAAAATAGTTCGAAGCGAAAAACAAGCCGTCCCACTCGAAGCCGAGCCACTTGATGTCTTCCTGCATCGAGCGCACGAACTCCTCGTCTTCCTTCACCGGATTCGTGTCGTCGAAGCGCAGGTTCGTCCTGCCGCCGAACTCGTCCGCCAAAGTGAAGTTGAGCCAGATCGACTTGGCGTGCCCGATATGCAAATACCCGTTCGGCTCGGGCGGGAAGCGGGTCACGACGGTCTGCACTTTGCCGCTGTTCAGATCTTCCGTCACGATTTGCTTAATGAAATTGGTCGGCGCCGCCGGTTTCGTCTCCACTTCCATCGCCATTCCTCCTGAGTCGGTTATACAAACCAATTTGTGATATAACATCTATCATACACAATTCCGACCCGGGAAATCAAAGCTTACATGCCTATTCCCGCAAATTGTGACATGTTAGCGAACGTGTCGCTCAACCAATGGATGGCGCTAACCCCTCGGGAGCTGGTGCGAGACAACTTGCACGCCGGGACGGAGTTGATCGGCGCCCTGCGCAAAGAAAAATGGCCGGTCGTCAAATACGCGGCTCCGGCATCATCCTCCTAGCCAACAACTTATATAAACACAAAGCCACTCCTGGCAAGGGAGTGGGTTCTTTGTAGACAACTTCTCTTTCATGTATTTTCTGTCTCAAGTCGACCAGCAAAGTCGGTAAGGACGGCCGGATGGCGCAGGCACTGTGCAGTATTCAGCCTGTTCGGGGGAGTGCGCGTAAGGGCTCGAAAGAACGTCAAGAAGCCGCTTCATCACGCTGTAGTCTCCTTGTTTCACCGCAGCTTCCAATGCCTCTTCTACCCGGTGGTTGCGGGGGATTAGCGCGGGATTGCTGCTGCGCATCAACTGTTGCGAGGAGGCTTTCGGTTCCTGCTGCCGGCCAAGCCTGGCCTCCCACTGCTCATGCCACCGGGCAAATTCCGCGGTCTCAAACAAGACAGCACCCTCCGGCTTATCAAAAGTTAATGCGCGGAACGTATTAGTGTAGTCCGCATCGTACTTATGCATCATGCTAAGAAGTTCTTCAATTAGGGACTCATCCTGCGGCTCTTCGTTAAAGATTCCCAGCTTTGCCCTCATTCCGGCGAGCCAGTTACGGCGATATAATTCGGTAAAACCGGAAATCGCAGCCTCAGCCAGTTTGACAGCTTGGTCCTTGTTGTCATGCAGCAGCGGCAATAAGGTTTCGGCAAATCTCGCGAGATTCCAAGCAGCGATATACGGCTGGTTGCCATACGCATAACGGCCATGAATGTCGATGGAACTGAATACCGTGGCCGGGTCGTAGGCATCCATGAAAGCGCAGGGACCATAATCAATTGTTTCTCCGCTAATGGCCATGTTGTCGGTGTTCATCACTCCGTGAATAAAGCCGACGAGCTGCCATTTGGCAATCAGTGCAGCTTGTCGCTTGATTACTTCCCGGAGCAGAGAGAGATAGCGGCTCTCGCCGGCGTCAACTTCCGGAAAATGCCTCTGCAGCGTGTAATCGGCCAGCGCCCGGAGATCCTGGACAGTGCCCCATTTTGCCGCGTATTGAAAAGTTCCGACGCGCAGATGGCTTGCCGCCACGCGGGTCAGAATCGCGCCAGGCAGCTCGGTTTCGCGGATGACTTCCTCGCCGGTTGTCACCACCGCCAGGCTGCGGGTGGTAGCAATCCCAAGCGCATGCATGGCTTCGCTGATAATATATTCGCGCAGCATAGGCCCCAGTGCCGCCCTGCCATCGCCGCCGCGGGAGTATGGCGTTCTGCCTGAACCCTTCAGCTGAATATCAAACCGCTCGCCTCGAGGCGTGATCTGTTCGCCAAGCAGCAGAGCCCGGCCGTCCCCTAGCATCGTAAAATGCCCGAACTGATGCCCGGCATAAGCTTGGGCAAGAGGCGAGGCGCCTTCGGGAATCCGGTTGCCGGCAAGCCACGCCACGCCATCGTCGCTTTGCAGCCCTTGGACGTTCAAGCCCAGCGATGCTGCGAGCGGTTCATTAAGAATGATAAGCTGCGGTGAACGTACAGGGCTAGGATCGAGCCTGCTGAAAAACGATTCCGGCAGACGAGCATAGCTGTTGTCGAAGTTCCATCCCGTTTCTATGGTTGTTTTATTCTCCGTCATCGTATCTCCTTTTCTATGAAACAAAATCACAGAATGATATTTTTCGTTATCCGCTTCGTGCGTCAAAACAAGGAATCGCCTTTAGAGTTTACTTTTCCCAATATTATTATACTCTTTTCACACCTGGATGGCGCCCCCTCCGGATGAGCCGTTGAAAAAACGCGAACCGCCGGCACTATACCGACGGTTCCTTATCTTTTCAACCCTTCTATCGTTCATAAGATTTCCGAATCAAGAACTCGCGCATGGCCGCGTCTGTGCAAAGACCGACGGCGCGGGAGTAGGCGGCGTCCGCTTTTTCGAATTGTCCTAACTTTTTGTACAGCCGAGCGGCCACCGCCCAATAAGGCTGGTACGCATGCACGAGTTCCGGCGGCATCAATTCGAGCAGGGCCAACCCCTTTGCCGGGCCGTACGCCTCAGCCGCGGCAGCTGCTTGGCCCACCTTGGCACCGACTGTCGGCGCTATGTAAACTAGACCTTCATACAAGGCCGCCACCGCTTCCCAATCGGTTCGGCCGGTTATGGCCCGATGAGCGTGAACGGATTGGATAGCCGCTTCCAGCTGATAGCGCCCCGGACGGCGGGCTTGCGCCGCTTCGGTCAATAGCCGCTCTGCTTCCCTGATCATCGAATCCGACCATAGTGCCGTCACTTGCTCCGTAAGCGGCACATACTCCCCTGCCTGATTCCGGCGAGCGTCCCTGCGCGCTTCGCAATGCAGCATCAGGGCCAGCAAGCCCTTTGCTTCCGGCTCATCCGGCAGAAGCCGAACCAACAGACGGCCCAAGTAAATGGCTTCGCCAGTCAACCCTTTCAGCCGGGAATCCCCTCCGTGTACTTCCTCCCAGCCGCTGCCGTATGCGGCATACACGGCCTCCAGGACAGCGTCGAGCCTCTGCGGCAGCTCCGTTGGCTCAGGCCGCTCGAACCGGATGCGGGCGGTGCGAATTTTCGCTTTCGCCCGGCTCAGTCGCTGGCCCATCGTCGACGGTTTTACGAGAAAGGCGCTCGCGATGCGGGCGGCATCCAGCCCGAGTACGGTCTGCAGCATTAGCGGCGAACGAATGGAACGGTCAATGGCAGGGTGCGCGCAAAGAAACATCATTTCGAGCCGCTCGTCCGGAATCACCGTCTCCGAATCTGCATTCACCCTGCTTATCTCATCTTGCACCGACCGGATCCGGGAGATCAGCTGAGGGAGCGAGTTGGAGAGCACTTTCTGTTTCCGTACGGCATCCACAAGCCTGCGGCGGGCCACTGCGAGGAGCCAAGCCTCGGGCTTATCCGGAACGCCGACGCGAGGCCAGGTCTGCAACGCGGCCACAACCGCATCGGCTAACGCATCCTCCGCCATGGCGATATCGCGCCAGCGGGCTGTGATGTAGGCCATAAGCTTGCCATAAGAATCGCGAACGGCCTGCTCCACTGCGCACATCGTTTCGGCTCTTTGCTCCGCTGCGAACTGCATTTCCAAATGTTGCTCCCTCCTGTCTCCCCCTTCCTGGGGTGCCGCCTTGTTCAAACGAATAGGGCGTCAGTTGCGCGGGACCATATTCGGACGTACCTCTACGAGATGGCCGGGCGGTACCGGGCAACGAGCCGCCCAAGCAAGGGCGGTATCCAGATCGGGCACATCAATGATGAAAAAACCGCCCAACTGCTCCTTTGTATCGGCAACCGGGCCGTCCTGAACTAAAGGTTCCTCGCCACGCCGCAATCGGACGGTGGTCGCCGTTTCCGGCGGTTCCAGCCCAGCGCCCGAGACGAAGACACCGGACTCCCGAATCGCCTTCATGTAGAGGGGCCAAGCCGCCCAGTATTCCTTTTGGTGCTCGGGATCGTTCCGTTGGGCGAAATCCTCAGGTCTTTCATAGAACAACAGAGTGTAATGCATCGTTACATCCGCCTCTCATTTTTGTAACAGCTTTATCGCTGCTCACCTCATGTCGAACGAACATATGCCGTTTCGACATGCTGCCGAAAAAATTTTTCAGTTTTTCAACGTAAAATTTGAAGCATAGCCCGAAGCGTCGAATGGCTCCAAGTGAATTTTGTCCGCCCAGCTCATGTGTTTGAACGTACAAGATGGCCTAGGAATTCCGGAGGAAATTGAAACGGCAGAAATACCGTAAGGGGTACCCCTGGCGGCACTTTTAGGTGTGGTGCTAACTTACATAACGTTCATTGCTTTTCACGCGCTAACTTTCACTTGAGTAAGGCTCATCCTCTCTTGCGCGTTAACGGCCCGCCCCTCGCAACGACGCCATCGCTATTCCGGCAAACGATCCCCCGGGAAGCTGCGGCACGGGTGAATCTCATAAGTGAAGATGCCTGCTTGTACACCCGGATCTGCATCCATAATCGTCTTGACCTCCTCCTCGGGAGCGTTGAAAATGCTTATACCGCTTATGCCGCTTCCATCCATAATCGGACAAACAATAGACAATATCCCCTCTGCCCGCAAGCGAAAATTGTTCCTTCCATGCTCCCAGACGATGCGGTCGGCACCCTCCACTTGACTTCGGTTCGGAGCGGATTTGAGGATCACGACGGTATAGCCTTTGGTTGTAGTCAACATCTCTTTCATGTACTCATCGGTAATAACGGTGCTCACGGCGATCCCTCCCCAAGTCCCGATCGGGACAATTCAGCTTTATGGTCTTTATATTCGACGCGATCTATCCAAAACCTGTACTTGTATTACGCATCGCTAAAAAAGACGGCCGTCCCCGCGAGCGGGAACGGCCGTCTTTTGCCGCTTGCTCAAATCAGCTTGATGCCGCTTAGCAGCACGAGACTGGCGATCAAGGTGCGAAGCACGGACGTGGGCGCTTTCGCCGACAAAGCGCTGCCGATCAGCACGCCCGGCACCGAGCCGACGATCAAATTCAGCACGAGCCCGTAGTCGACATGGCCGAGTCCGGCATGGAGCAAGCCGCCGACGGTGGCGAGCAGGAAGGCGTGGGCGATGTCGGTGCCGACCAGGCGCGATGCGCTCATCGAGAAGAAGTACATCATCGCAATGGCGTACAGCGAGCCCGAGCCGATGGAAGTGAGGCCGACGACGAAACCGAGCGCGGCGCCGATCGCGATCGTCAGCCCTTTTTCCTCTCGATGGGCAGCCGCTGCCAGCGGTTTTCCTTCATCTTGTGGCCGTAGAACACTTTCACCAGCGTCGCAATCGAAACGAGAATGAGCACGTAACCGAGCGCATGCTTCATCAGCGTCTCCTGATTGTGGTAATAGGCCTCGAACAACCGCAGCATGACGACGGCCAAGACGACGCCGGGTATGCTGCCTGCCGCCAAGTAACCGACGAGCTTGAAGTCAATCGTTCGCTGCCGATAATGCTGCACCGTGCCGAACAGCTTCGTGACCGAATTGTACAACAGATCCGTGCCTACCGCTATCGACGGATTGATGCCGATCAGCACCAATATGGGGGTGAGCAGCGAGGCGCCGCCAACCCCGGTGAGGCCGACGAGAAAGCCGACCAATACGCCCATGGCGATAATTCCGATACTCATGTTGGTTCCCTCATCTCATCCGGTTCTCCCTTATCATATGGAGGTTGCCGCCGATGGGTGAACGTCACGGGTTGATCGGAAGTTCGCAGCCGCTGCGCGAACATTTCTGTAGTAGTTTGGCATGAAAATGGAAAACATGAAAGCGACAAACCTTCGCGATCGGAGGAACTCGCCATGGATAAACGCAAGTGGAGACGGCTTCGCATCGTTTGGCTGGCGGCGGCAATGTCGCTGGCATGCTCCGCCGTCGCCTTCGCCTCCGCTCCCGTCGAAAAGAAAGCGCCCGCAACGGTCTCTCCGCACGCACCGCTGCTCACGTTCGCAGTCGTCAGTGACATCCACGTGCAGAAGTGGAACCGGCACTCGCAGGCGAAGCTGAGGCGGGCGCTCGCCGATCTGCAGCAAGCGGAGCCGCTGGCGCAGGCCCTCGTCGTGAATGGCGACCTCGGCAACGGGCAGCCCGGCGATTACGAGACGTTGGGACGGCTCATGAACGGGCTGCCGCATCCGAAACGGCTGTTCTACAATATCGGCAACCACGAGTATTACAAAGCATGGTACGACAAATACGGCCATTGGTCCCCGGATTTCCCGAACGGCGAGAGCGAGCGGGCGTCGCAGCATCGGTTTCTGCAGTTTGCGGGGCGCAAACGGCTGTACGAGGACGCTTGGGTGAGCGGCTACCATTTCATTTTTCTCGGTTCGGAGCGGTATCGCCAATCCGATGTGCGGATCGGGGAGGACGCCTGGCTGTCGGACGGCCAGCTGAAATGGCTGGACCGCGCGCTCGCGGAAGAAGAGAAGCCGGGCAAGCCGATCTTCGTTTTCCTCCATCAGCCGTTGCCGTTCACGGTGGCGGGCAGCCATACGAGCCGGGGGGTCGTGCAGCACGAGCGGCTGCGGGCGGTACTCTCCAGGCACCCTGGGGCCATCTACTTTCGGGGCATACGCATTGGGAGCTGAGGTCGGCGAATACAATCGTCCGGAGCGGCTTCACGATGGTTGGCACGTCGTCGGTATACGAGCCGTACAGCGAAGCGGACATCGCTTACAGCCAGGAGGACGACCGGAGCGAAGGCGTGGCTGTGGAGGTGTACGAAGACCGGGTGCACGTGCGGGGCCGCAGCTTCGCCGACGGGGCATGGATCCCGGAAGCGCAGTTTGACGTGCGGCTGCCGGCAGCATTTCGTGCGCATTAAATGTGTCCGGGATGGCGGTTGAGCAGTTGGGTGGATAGGCAGTGTCCATAGTTGCTGGAGGCATCGCTGAGGTTAGGGTAGATTGCCTTTTGGTATGACGGCTGACGCAAGTCTCTCGAATGGCCTAAGCTTTTGGTTGACTGAAGCTTTAGGCCACCGACCTTTTCGGTCCGAAGGAGCTTTGATCGGGCAATATTTCGGGCCGTTACGACCAAGTTCGTTATTTTCAGACCGTAAGGACGTAGTTTTTGGCGAAAATCGTTCAAGCGGGCGGTTAGCGCCCTAATGTACGCACCGAACGAATATTGTTCTTTCGTCATGGAATGTTGATGCGCTAATCGCCGTTTCGGTCCTTTCAGGCTCTAACGACGTCCCGAATGAGGCTAATTTACGAATATGTTCGCTCGCAAGCGGAAAACGCCCTCACCCTCTTAAAGGCGTGCGCGTTCCCCCCCACCGGAATCCGGGTGCGGCGATAGTGCGGTTGCCCCGCGAACAATCGCCGCTAATTGAGCTTCCGCTGTACTGGAACGGCTTCTCAGGCCGAGGCAGCGCAAAAAGCCCTTCGCAGCCACATTCAGGCCGCGAAGGGCTTTTCGCTATGAGGTTGCGGTTATTGTGCGGACGCTGCCGGCGCCTGCCCGGAGGACGCCTGGCCGCTCGGCGCTTGCTCCGGCTTCGCCTTGTGCGTGCGCTCGACGAAGTTTTTGATTTTGTCCGTCATGCCGTCTTTGATGTGGGCAATCAGCGCATCCTCAGTGATGCCTTGCGCCTGGGCGATAGCCGCGAGCGACTGGCCTTCCTGCAGCTTCGCCTTCAGGTCGGTCTCCGACAGCTTGAGAAACGCAGCCAGATCCTGCATGTTCGCAGCGCCGAACTCGAAGCCGCCGCGCTTGCCTTTCATGCCGCCGCGGAAGTCAAACTTGCCTTCCACTGCCTTTTTCACGCGGTCCGCGAGATTCGCCTTCGCTTTATCCGCTTGCGCCTGCGTCATTTTGCCGCTTTGCACCTGCTCGTCAAGCTTCTTGCTGATCGCGTCGCTCAAGTTTTGCACAAGCGTGTCTTCGTTCCAGCCTTTGCTGTCCTGGGCAATTTGAACGAGCGTCTTGCCGCCGCGAAGATCTTGAACGAGCGTTTTCTCGTCCGTGCCGAGCAGCGTTGCCGCTTCTTTCAGCACGTTGCCCGCTTCCATGCCGGGGTGCTCGAACTTGCCGAACGCTTTATGCTGCTTCCCTCCGTTTGCCGACGTGTTGCTTGTTCCGTTGGACTGCGCCGAGGACGATGCCGTATTGTCCGCATAGGCGGTCGAGTGTACAAGCGCAGCGCCTCCGCCGATGAGGAGGGCGGCCGCCAGGGAAGTCGTCAGGAGCTTTTTGCCGATTGCTTGCTTCATAAGTACAATCACCTTTCTTATGTGGAATGTTGTTACACCACATAGTCTAGACCGCAATTATGAAACGGACATGAAACCAAGCTGAGACTCAGGTAAAGATTAGCTGAAAATACGCTGAATCTTCACCCGGGACGGCTGCACCGCTCGCATTGGTCAAAACGATAGCGCGGATGGTACAATAAGGTAACGACTACCGGCAAGGAGAGAATCCCGGCAATGAGGCGCAGGTTTGTTAATTTCTTAGGACTCTATTTCATATTGAATTTATATATCGGCTGGCATGGCTACGTGCTGCTGTCGCATATCGTTCCGCCGCAATATGAGACGGCGCCGGCGTATTGGCCGATTTTCGCCATCGTAGCGTTCGCCTACTTGCTTGGCCGCGTGCGATTTTTGTCGCGCTCGGTCCGGCTTTGTCTCACGTGGCTCGGCGCCTATTATATCGCTGTATTCGAATGGTCGCTTGTGCTCCTGCTCGTGGCGGATGTTGCGGCATGCCTCCTGTACCTGGCCGGCGTAGAGACGACCGCCAGCGTTCCCGCGCTCGGCCTTGCCGTCTGCGCCCTGCTGCTCGCGCTTCTGCTGCGCGGCTCCTGGAACGCCTGGACGCCGGTCGTCCGAACATACCGAATCGCCGTCGACAAGCCGGCCGGCGGACTTCAGCAGCTGCGTCTTGCCGTCGCCTCCGACCTTCACCTCGGCCACATCGTAGGGAACAGCCACCTGCGCCGGCTCGTGCGCGAAATGAACCGGCTGGAGCCGGATCTGATCCTGCTGCCGGGCGACGTGCTCGACCACGACATCGAGCCGTTCGTCCGCAAGCGAATGACGGACGAGCTGCGGCGGCTGCGGGCAACGCACGGCACTTTCGCCGCGCTCGGCAACCATGAATATTACGGCGGGCACATCGAGCAATACGTCGGGCTCATGAAAGAGATCGGCATCCGCGTGCTGCGCGATGAGGCTGCGGACGCTGCGGACGGGGCAGTGACGGTCGTCGGCCGCAAGGACAAAGCCGCTGAAAGCATGGATCCGGCAAGCCGGCGCCCCATCGCCGAGCTGCTGGCGGACGTCGACCGGTCGCGACCCGTCATCGTGATGGACCACCAGCCGCACCAGCTGGACAAGGCGGAGGCCGCCGGGGCCGACGTGCTGCTGTCCGGCCATACGCACCGCGGCCAATTCGCCCCGAATCACTGGATCACCCGCCGTATGTTCGAGCTCGATTGGGGTTATTTGCGCAAAGGCCGCATGCATGCCATCGTATCCTCAGGCTTCGGCACATGGGGGCCGCCGGTACGGATCGCCAGCCGTTCCGAGCTGCTGCACATCATCATAACGTTCCGGTCAAACGAGGCTGGTGTTAAGTAATTATAAAGCAATAGACCGGGGTTCCTTATCTAAAAAAGGAATCCCGGTCATTTTGCCTCCAAAAACTTATAATAAAGTTCTAGACTGCCTAACTTGTCTTCGTTAGCTTAGAGGATTACAGTCTTTTTGCGTTATTAAATCTATGTATACCAAATCCTTTGAAGTCAGAAGCTAATATTGCTTCTCGAAGAGGATATAGATTCGTTGTGAATCTTAATTCGACTCCTTTTTGGATTAATCTCTCTAACAAATTCCCATACGTATCAACTAACTTAGGCTTCACTACTTGACGAGAAATATAATAACCAGCAGTCTTGTCAAAAAGCTCAAAGCACTCATCATCAAAGCAATATCTAAAAATGGTTTGCTTTGAAATCCTTGTATACCAATCACTTTCTACCGTAACTATGATATCAGCAATTGTATTGTTAAAGAAAAGTTGCAAATGTTGGTCCGCTGTCGCCTCGTCTCTCCTACACACAATTCGGGGACAATTCCTCGGAAAATAGTATGTAAACTCATTCTCTTCATCAATTGCCCAAACTACCGCAGGAAAATCCGGTCGATTTTGTTTCTCTTTAGGTACAAATATTTTGATACTATCCTCCTCGCTAAAATGAAAAAGCACGTAATCCCTCCTCGTTATATTTACACCTTTAAATTCCATGTGGGCATTGTATTATCCTCGGTTAGTTGGGCACTTACGTCAGTCTAAAACTTATTGTTTCAGTCTATATCATTATTATCTAGTCTAAAACTTTAATATTTCCAAACATCTCCCCGTATGCGCAACTGATACCCCAAGCGGCAGCAAGAGGCGTTCGGTGCCCGCTGCCGCGAGAAGCGCCGCCGCCCCGCACACGCCAGCATGTGCTTGTTAACCACCGTTAATTTCAAAATCTCTTTATTTAGATGAAATCGTGAATTCTTCGGACTGCCCAGACCATTCTACTTTACTGTAATTTTATTTTTTGGCGACGGAACTGCCACATCAACGCTTACATTGTTTGGAGATGAAATACTCCCCAAATATGGTCCCTCCCCTCCAACATTGACGTTATTACCGCTAAATGAGTACTTGATTTTGTCAATTTTATCAGTACCCAAGTAAGTCAAAGAATAATTAGAGATAGTTTGATTAGCTTCCTTACCGTTTTTCACTTCGTATGTTGCAGACCAATTGTTCCCTTTGCCTTGGAATGACGTAATGGTGGTCTTTTGGGAACATCCAACCAATCCTACAGCACAACAAAAAACAATAACACTCAAAGCAAGTCTTAATCTCATCTCATTCCTCCTAATTCAATTGGATCATCTATCTATTATATGAATTATATACATTTATACTAAAATTTGGTCTATCATTTCCAATTTCAATTTTCAGTTTTCAGTTGAAGTGCGCTAGCAAGCCCTAATGGCCCTGATTGGGTCGTCAAGCATGAGAAGCCCGAAATCACGGACAAACATGTAATAATATGCCTTAAACCACAAGGATTCAGAGGACTCGAAGGGATTTTAATCTCTTCTAGTCCTTTTATTCGTTATTTAGCTAAAGCCAAGGGTGGAGGTTTCCGCGACATATGACGCTCCCCAACCGGGGGCAATTGTGTTTTGTCGTTGCGAGATAGATCCGCATATGGAAGTTGACGCTTAAGGTTATGCCCTTCATCTTATATAAACACACAAAATTGATTAAATGTTACAACTTATGGAAAAATTCCCCCTCCGGCAGCAAAAGGCGTTCGGTGATCGCGCTGCCGCGAGATGCAACGCCACCGCCTTGCCTACGCCGGCATGCACCGGCAGCGGCTCCCGGAAGGTGCCGCAGACATGCGCAGCGACCTGCCCGCACCGGAGCGCGCCGCAGGTCCGTACACGTCGGCAACAGTTAGCTTCGCCGTATGTAAAGTAATAATAAAGTAATAGACCGGGGTTCCTTATCTATAAAAGGAATCCCGGTCATTTTGCCTCCAAAAACTTATAATAAAGTTCTAGACTGCCTCATTGAACTCCCTCGTTCTCCGTTAGCACAAAAAATTAAAATATTGTCGGTACCATTCCTCCGTCCATGCGGATCGGAGATCCTTTGAAGGCGGAGGCCATCGGGCTGCAGATGAAAGCAGTCAATCGGCCAATCTCCGCAGGTCTGATAAACCGTTGGATTTCGGATTGAGGCAGGTTCTTCGTCATAAAATCTTTCTCTTTAGCCTCGAAGGTCATCTCTTCGTTCGAATAAATGCTCTCGATGATCTGCTGCACGTTCTCGGAGAGGGTCGGTCCCGGCAGGATCGTGTTCACGGTAACCTCGGCGCCGCGGGTCAGCTTGGACAAGCTCTTGGCCAACGACAACAGCATGGATTTGGTCACGCCGTATTGAGGCATCTGTCCGGAAGGCATGACGGCTTCCTCGCTCGCGATAAAGATAATGCGGCCGTATCCGCGACTCAGCATGGAAGGCAAATAAAACTTGGTCAAGCCGTTGGCGGCGAGAACGTTCGTGCGGAAGTACTTCTCCCATACGGCATCGTCTACGTCGTCATAGGACATGATCTCATAGATGCCCATGCTGTTGACGAGAATATCGACGTGGGGGAACTTCGCGAATAAAGCTTCTCTTTGCCGCGCATCGACGAGATCAGCCGTTGCATTTCGAGGTTCCGTCTCCGGGAACGCCGCTTGCATCTCCGCGACCGTGCGCTCTACGTCATCGTTGTTCCGACCATTTATGAGAACGTGAACGCCTTCTCTGGCAAGTTCTAAGGCAATCGCTTTTCCTATGCCTCGGGTTGATCCCGTTACTAAAGCCGTCTTATTCTTCAATCCCATATCCATCTGCCTGCACTCCTTATGTCTAGGATAGGGATAATGATACTTCGTTTCGCCTACCCGGTAACTAGCGCGGAACGCCAATGCTCTTGCGCGACGCGCCAATTGGCGGGAGTCTCCCCTTCCCATGAGCGGAACGCGCGATAGAACGAATTCTGGTCCTTGTAGCCGACGAGAAAAGCGACCTCTTTGATCTCCAGCGACGGGTCTGCCAAGTAAGCGACGGCCTTCTCGCGCCTGGTTTGCACCAGCAACTGCTTGAAGCTTGCGCCTTCGTCCGTCAGCCTGCGCTGCAAGGTGCGATCGCTCATCCCCAGCTCGAAGGCTACGCTTTGAATGTCGATTCGCCCTCGATTTAGGCATCGTGACAAGATCCGCTTCACCTTAGCGCTCACGGTGAGATGGCTCTGTCGTTCATCCAGCGTACGATCCAAGGCGGGAGTCAGAATCTCGAGAAGCTCTCCGTTGTACGACGCGAAGGGACGGTCCAGATCGTCGCGATTCAGCATTATCCGATTGCGGTCCGTCCCCATCCGAACGCGGCAGCCGAAATAACCTTCAAGGGCTTGAACGTCGCCCATGGGGTGTATGAATTCAACGGAACGAGCCGTCAGATAACGGCCGGTTCCCCGGCGCCCGAGCTCAAGCAGGTAGGCGAGCGTAATGCCGACAAGCACCGGCGGTCCGGGTTGCTCGGCATGCTGCCACTCCAATTCAATCGAGCATTGCTCGCCTTCTTCCTGAATGCGCAAGTTTTCCGGAGGGCACATTTGCTTATAGCGCGCCATTCGGTTCAGCGCGTCCCGGTAGTCGCGAGCGTGGAAGGTCGCCAAAGCGTCCGGCGGATACTGAGCCGTCTCGTACGCGGTCGCAAGCTTAACGATTCCCGTAGCGGTGTCTCCGACTAGTTCGGAATAGGCTTGCCAGATCGAATAATATTGTGCGGTCGTGACTAACGGTTCGTTGATGACGGTTAGCGGTAGACGGGCTTGGCGCGCTACGTCAATGGGTTCTACCCCTATTCCTCTCAGGCCAGTCCAGAAGCCTGGCGCGATCTTGATACGGTCTGCGGAAGGAGCGTTCATGGCTGTCGACCTCCAAGGACAAAGTCCATATTGCAAATGGTCCACGGAGAACGTGGACCATTGATTCTTCTGATTATAGCCTAAACGGGCGGGGTGAGCCACCTGGTTAATTAATTCGCGGTGGCCTCATGTTATGTTTCCAGCGCTATCGTAGCAGATAGCTTAATGCTGCTACCGTCGCGCACCCCACCTCCTCCGTTTACCATGTATCTCCTTTTCCTTGTGATAAAACATAACCCGCGGTGATTCTAAATTACCACGGATCGCCACTCCCAGATAACCGCCGCCTCCGAAACTACCTGCCTGGAGGCCTGGCTTTGTTCAATTTCACTAAAGAACTTTATTTCAATTAAATAACTTTATTTTCTTTCGCACCAGATAAAATAATTTGCATAATCCCCGCCCCATGCGTTACTATATTAAGATCGACAAATTTGCAGGTCAATACAAGGAGGTTTACGCGCCCATGTGCCCCCGTACCAAAGAACAAAATGAGCTCATCCGAATGCAGCGCAGAGAACAGATCCTGGACGCCGCCGCGCGCGCCTACTTCCGCACGGGTGGCAGCTTTGATATTCGCGACGTCGCCCGTGAGGCCGAACTCGGTTACGGCACGGTATACCATTATTACCCCAACCGGCATTTATTAATAGAAGATGTGCTGGGCAGCGGTTTCGAGCGAAGCGAGCAAGCCCTGGCAGAATGGTCAAACATCTGCGGCGGCAGCCCGGATGACAAGCAGCTGTTAACGTATTGCAAAGCGCTGCTCCGGCTGTGGCAGTCGGACGCCCGCGCATATCTCGTCTACAAAATGGCGGCGGAACATTATGCAGGCTTGCCTGAGAAGGATCGGCACCCCGCCAAAAGACGATTCATGGAACGGCTGTACGTTCCACTCCAATCGATCGCCCAGCGCGAAGACGACAGCGTCGACCATATGCTTGCCGTGCTGGTCGGCTGCTGCGGGCTGCACTACTATGCGGGCACTTCCGAGCTGGACGTCGATCGAATCGCCCAGCTCGCAATGCAAGCTATTACGAAGGAGTCCTAATACGAACATGATCATCCTAAAAAGCAAGCATGAAATTGAGGCCATCCGCAAGGCATGCCAAGTGGTGGCCGAATGCCATCGCACGATCGCCCCGCTCATCAAACCGGGCATCACGACGAACGATATTGAGCGCATATTCGAGGATATTATTTTGAAGCACGGCGCCAAACCATACACGAAGGGCTACAAGGGCTATCAATATGCGACCTGTGCCTCCGTCAACGACGTGATCGCGCATGGTTTTCCTAGCGATAAGCCACTCGAGGAAGGCGATATCGTGACGATCGATACGGTCGCGGAGCTCGACGGATGGCTCGGCGATTCGGCCTGGAGCTATGCGGTCGGGAAGATCTCGCCGACGGCTGAGAATCTGATGCGCGTCACGAAGGAATGCCTTGACCTGGGCATCGCGCAGGCGCAGCCCGGCAATCGGCTCGGCGACGTGACGAGCGCGATCCAGCGGCATGCCGAATCGAACGGCTTCGGCGTCGTGCGCGACCTTCTCGCTCATGGTATCGGCCGGGACCTGCACGAGGATCCGAACTATACGCATGTCGGCAATCCCGGCAAAGGACCCCGCATCAAGGAAGGCATGGTGTTCACGATCGAGCCCATGATCACCGAAGGAACCTACTACATGACAATCGATCCGGACGGCTGGACCGCGCGGACGCTGGACCGCAAGCTCGCTGCCCAATACGAGCATACGATCGCCATCACGGCTGAAGGTCCACAAATCCTGACGGCGCAATAGAATAATGAGAAGCCGACCAACGAGATGGTCGACTTCTTTTTTATGTATTCGGCATAGCATCTTTCTTCATCCGATATAAAAAATACTAAACACCAAATTGTCTTAAATGATGGTCTAGATGTTTATAAATTCCTTTACCCCATTGTTCGGGGGTGAATTTTCCAAAAAAAGGATGCGGATGCGATGAACATTTCTCCGGACCGTTACTTTGGAAAGTTAAAATCTTTTGTTTCAGTTTTTCTTTTTCTGTCTCAAAATCTTTGTCATCTAAAATAAGTATGGTCGAAATTGTAGACATATTGCGTGGTACCGGCTTGTCATTATAAAAAATAGGTTTCACAAACCTTCCTATTAACCTTCCTAGCCAATCTCTAGGGGGAAAGGAATTTCCCATTGCGATATCTTGAAACGATGAGCAGTGAGCCAACATTTGAGCAACATTCATTGTTCCCCATTGTGGTTTTGAATTTGGACTTAAATTCTCGATGCGGTTCAGTATATCCGCTGTATGCAATTGGTTGTATATATTTTTCATTCTTACACTCCATTAAAATTACCTTTTTTACTCGTGAATTTGGCTTGGAAAATCCCCGCATCAAGTTCCAATTTGGAACGGGAACCAGGAAAAAATATCTCGTTTGCGGAAGTTCACAAATGCTGTAGTCCGATGCGATTTCCTTCAGAATCTAGAAACATCCCCAAATAGCCAGCAGTCTCGCCAGTATACGTTTTCTCCATGATCACCTTTCCACCTGCCTCGTTAACCCGTGACAGAATTGGCGCTAGATCGGGGCTTCCGTCCAAATACACAGTGACGCCATCTGCTGCTGGCTTGTGATTCGGACCTTGAACCAGAGCCCCTCCATTAAACTGCTCCTCAACAGGGAAAAACGCATAATTACAATCCCCCATCGCCATTGTTGGCATTTCAATCTGAAAAAGCTGCTCGTAAAACGCTTTGGCTCGTTCCATGTTACCTACGGGAATTTCGACCCAAATAAATAAACGCTCCATGATGCTATACCTCCTAATTGATTTATATTTACGACTCCTCTAAACCATAATCAATCACTTATTCTCCTCATCGTTTTTTTCTCCAGTATTCATGCTTTGCCAATTTCTATTACTAAAGAAATTTACTTCCTTCTCCAGAATTCGCCCGACATTCTCAAGAGCATCTGCTATCTTATCCAATTGCTGTGGGTCGAGTTTGGTAATTAGATGCCGGTTCCATTCAGCATATTGTTCGTAGATAGCACCCAGTACTTCTGCACCTTTCGGAGTAAGTTCAATCAGCTTTGTGCGTCGATCGGTCTGGTGGTCCTTATAGATAGCCAGACCTTCGTTTACCAATACGTCTGCAACACGTTGCACGCTCTGACGTGCATGTCCCATATCACGAGCGATCTTTGCCACCGTTTGGGGTTTATATCCAACGCGACCAAGAACCTGCCACCTGGCACTGCTTTGATCAATTGAACGCGTGATGATGTCCCCGGAACGCATTAGTAACCCATTAATGTGGAATATACTCAGTGAAAATCTGCTTAGGGGATCCTCTGGTTTGTCTATTGTTTTCATGATTGCATCATAACATTTCGACAGCATGCTGTCAATCTAACGGAAGTATATCATTTTGACATGGATTGCTCAACGTGCTGAACATCTTCCTTTAACGAAAAAGCAGACCGCCGTGGCGGTCTGCTTGTTTCACTAACGTACCCGTTTCTTCAATGAGCAGGGGCGGTTCATTGCGGCGACTGCGCACAGCCGGCTCCAACTGATGGAGCCGGCCTCGTTTTCACGCGCCTACACAAGCGTCCGGAACAGGAGCCTGAACACGTCTTCTTCCGTAAGCTGTGTGCCGCTATCTTGGGCAATCAACCTGTGAACGCGCATGCCGTACATGAACACGACGAACAAGTTCGCCATTTGCCTCGCGTCCACGCTTTCGGGAATCGCGCCGGCTTTTTGCCCGACTTCGATCCAGCGGCTTGACGTCTGCAGCGAATACTCGTACACATCGTGCATGATGGCGGCAACTTTCGGATTGTCGATTTGGCTGAGCAAGTAGGTGAAAATTTTGCTGGAGACGGTTTCCTGCCCCGCATTCGCCACCATCGAACGGGCGATCGATTGGATGGGCGCCTTCGCTTCGCCTTGCGCCGCCTCCGCCACCGCCCGCTCGAAACGCTCGTTCACCGCTTCCATTCTGGCTTTCAGAATGAGCCCGAACAGCTCGTCCTTGCCGGAGACGTAATGATAGATCGCGCCTTTGGACAAGCCGGACCGGTCGATGATGTCCTGAAGCGTCGTCTGCCGGCAGCCTTTCTCGCCGATGAGCTGCTCGGCCGTTTCCAGAATGAGCTGGAAGCTCGCGGTGCGTTGCGTGGACTTGGACCCCTGCATGTCGGTTCGCTCCTCTTGGACAGCTTTTTCTCTTATTGTAAACCAACTGTCGGTATGGTCAAGTCGAAGCCGCGGCCGCCGGTTTCCAAGCGGCATGGCGGCGCTTCATTCGAGCAGCCGGTACACCCGCTCCGGCCGGCCGACGGTGCCGTAGGACAAATCCGCTTTGAGCCTGCCTTCGGAGACGAGGTATTCCAAATATCTCCTCGCCGTGGAACGGCTGGCCCCGATCGCCCGCGATACCTGCTCGGCGGTCAAGCTCTCCTTTTGCTTCGTAAACACCAGGCAAATTTTTTCCAACGTCAGCTTGTCGATGCCTGTCGGCAAATACAGGCCGTCTCTTTTCTCTTCGCCGCTGAGCAGCTGATCGATTTCGCCCTGGCTGACCTGGCGCCGCTCTTTTTGCATCTGAACGAGCTTGGAGCGAAAGGCGCGGAATTTCTTGAGCGATTCCTGGAGCCGTTCGAATACGAGCGGTTTCAGCACATAATCGAACGCGCCGCCTTTGACCGACTCGCGCACCGTATCGATTTCTTTCGCGGCCGTAATCATGATGACGTCGGTGTTCGGATAGCGCTGCTGAATGCTTTTCAACAACTCGATGCCGCTGCCGCTCGGCAAATAAATATCCAGCAGCACCAGATCGATGTCCAGCACATCGAGCAGATCGGCCGCCTGATCCGTATCCGTGGCGATCCCCACAACCTCGAATCCTTCGACGCGCTGCACGAACCTGCGGTTGATCTCGGCAATTTTTCTCTCGTCCTCGACGATCAACACCCGTAAACGTCGCTTTGTTTGTCGCCGGTCATGCCCCCAGCCCCCCTTGCTCCAAGCTTCCTTGCTTCGGAATCGCCACCGTGAACGCCGCGCCTCCGCTTGCGCTTTTGCCGACGGTCACGTAACCGCCCAGCTTGGCGGCAGCCCTGTTGACGAGAAACAATCCGACTCCCCGATCCTTATCGCCCTTCGTCGAGAAACCAAGCTCGAACACTCGGTCCCTGATCGGTTCCGGAATGCCCGCCCCGTTATCTTCGCATTCGATAATTAAATCTTCCCCCAAATCCGTAAAAAACACTTTGACCGACTTCTCCGCTTCCGCAGGCAGCTCGCAAACCGCGTCCATCGCATTGTCGATCAGGTTGCCGATAATCGTGACGAGCAGGTCGCGGTCGACGTCGGCAGGGACGTTGCGGAAGCTGCTCTCCCTGTCGATCTCGAGATGCACTTTCCGCTCCTGAGCCCGGTTGAATTTGCCGATGAGCAGCCCGCCGATGATCGGATCGGGAATTTCCGCCATGATGAACTGCACCAGATTTTGATGAATGTTCGATTCGCGCGTAATAACTTCGATAGCTTCTTGATACGATTCCAGCTGCAATAGGCCGGAAATCATGTACAGCTTGTTGGAAAATTCGTGCGTCTGCGCCCTTAACGCTTCCGCGTATTTTTTCACTTGCGACAGCTCCTGCCCGAGCTTGAAAATTTCCGATTTGCTCCGCAAGCTGGACACCGCGCCGATCACCTGTTTATGGCGGTCGTAGATCGGAATCCGGTTGACGATCAATTCGTTTTCTTCGAGCCACATTTGCTGGTCGAACTCCGCCTGGCCGCTGCGGATCACCTCGAGCAGCCTGGAATTCGGGATGATGTCCAGAATATGCCGGCCAACGACGGCCTCTTCGCCTGACAGTTCCAAAAGCTGGATTGCGGCCTGGTTCACCATCGTGATGACGCCCTTGGCGTTAACGGCGATGATCCCTTCCCGTATCGATTCGAGGATCGCTCTTTTCTCTTCGTACAGGGCGCGATCTCGTGCGGCTCGAGCCCGAGAATCGCCCGCTTCACCCGATTGGCGATAAAGATCGCGCCCGCCATGCCGATTAGCAAAATTACCGCGCCGATGAGCAAAATTTGATCCTGATAATCATTTGTGATGTCGTCGATATCTTCCAGCAGAAATCCGACGGATACGATGCCGATCACGTTGCCGCGGTCGTCGAATACCGGCGTCTTTCCGCGCAGCGCGGGCCCGAGCGATCCCGTCGCTTCGGAGATGATCGACTTCCCTTGCAGCACCGGCCCGTTGTCGCCGCCGACCATCTCCTTGCCGATTCTGTCCGGAAGCGGATGCGAATACCGCAATCCTTCCCTGTTGCCGACGACGACGTACTCCGCCCCCGTCTTCAAGCGAATTTCTTCGGCGATGGGCTGGATCTTTCGCCACGGCTCATCTTCGAAAAACGCGGCGCGAATGCTCGGCATGGAAGCGACGGTTTTTGCCACATGCAGCGCGCGGGTGCCGATCTGTTCCTTGATCGCGTCTTCCTCCATATATTGGAAAATTCCCGCCAGCAGCACGATGATGAGGAAAAGAAGCGAGCATATAAAGAGGATCAGTTTCGTTTGCAGCCGCATGGATGTGCCTCCGTTCCCCCCGATACGAATCGAACCCATCTCCACTATAACAGAGACGGGTTCTTTCCCCAATATCGCGCGTCAAGCTTCTTCGTTGATCAGCACCTTTTTGCCCCGCAGCTTCAAAACCAGCGGAATGACGAGCCACAGCGCACCGATGATCAGGAAGAGCAGCGATACCGGCTTTTGCAGGAAAATCGCAAAGTCGCCGTTGGAAATCGTCAGCGCCCTGCGCATGTTGTTCTCCATCATCGGCCCGAGAATGAGCCCCAGCACAAGCGGCGCCAGCGGAAAATCGTTTTTCGACAAATAGTAGCCGGCGACGCCGCAGCCCAGCATCAGCATCAGATCGAAAACGGAATACTGCACCGCATAAACCCCGAATACCGAAAACAGGATGATCAGCGGAATCAAATATTTCGTCGGCGTTTCAATCACTTTGGCGAACAAGCGAACGAGCGGCATGTTCAAAACGAGCAGCATCAGGTTGCCGACGAACATGCTGGCGATAACGCCCCAGGCAAGCTGCGGATGATCGGTGAACAGAAGCGGACCCGGCTGCACGTTGTACATAATGAACGCGCCCATCATGATGGCGGTCGTTCCCGAGGAAGGGATGCCGAGCGTGAGCAGCGGTATCATCGCTCCGCCGGCGGCGGCGTTGTTCGCCGACTCCGGCGCCGCCACGCCTTCGATGGCGCCTTTGCCGAATTTGCCGGGATTTTTGCTGATCTTTTTCTCTACGATATAGGAGAAGAACGACGCCAAAATCGCGCCGGCTCCCGGCAGCAAACCGATGAAAAAACCGAGCACCGAGCCTCTCCCGATCGCCCCGGCACTGTCTTTGAGGTCCTGCTTTGTCGGCGTGACCCGGTTGATTTTGGCCAGTTCCCCGTCGTTGCCTTCGCGGTGCAAAATCGTCTTGAACACTTCGCCGAGCGCGAACATGCCGACGGCTACCGTCAAAAACTCCAATCCTTGATACAGCTGGGGGATGCCGTAGGTGAACCGCGCAACCCCGGACACGCTGTCAATTCCGATCGTTGCCAGCAGCAGCCCGGTTACCGTCATGATGAGCGCCTTCAGCATCGACTTGCCCGCCAAGCCGCTGATCGCGAACAGTCCGAGCACCATTAGCGAGAAGTATTCGGCCGGCCCGAAGCGAATAGCGATTGCGGACAGCGGTTTGGCGAGGAAAACAAGCCCGATCATGGACACGAGGCCGGCCACGAACGAACCGATGGCCGCAATGGCCAGAGCGGCGCCGGCCCGGCCCTGCTTCGCCATCTGGTATCCGTCAAGCGTCGTTACGACGGAGGAAGATTCCCCCGGGGTATTGAGCAGAATCGACGTCGTCGACCCTCCGTACATTGCCCCGTAATAGACGCCGGCCAACAAAATAATCGAACTGGTGGCCGATTCTTCGGGCCCAAGTCCCGCCGTCATCGTCGCCGTAATCGGGATTAGCAGGGCCACGCCGCTCATCGGACCGATGCCCGGGAGAACGCCGACTACCGTACCAATGAGAACGCCCATAAAGACGAAAGCGATATTATGCCACTGCATCGCCGTGCCCAATCCGTTCAGCAAATATTCAACAGTGCTCATGTCAGTCCTCCTACGTTAAGCCAAGCCACGCCGGGAAGCCGGGCAGCGATCCGTCCAGCACATGGACGAACAAGTAATAGACACCGAATGAAAAAACGGCGGAGATGAGCAGGGAAACCCATATTCTCCCCCTTTGCATCGTTTGAAAGCCGATCATCAGAAACAGGAAGGTGCCGATGACAAAGCCGATCTCTTCCAGGAAAAAGGCGTATAAAACGGCCGCCGCCAAAATGATGCCGAACCTTTTGTAATCCAGGCTCTCCTTCTTCTTCTCCTCCTGCCGCTTGTAACGGAACGTTCCGTACACGAGGCGGAGGCTCAGCAGCGAGAGCAGCAGACCGAGCACGAACGGGAAAATGTTGGCCCCGATGCTGCTTCCGTAGGCGCTCGAAGAAATGTTTTTGCTTTCAAGCATGAACGCCGCGCCGGCGGCAAGGAACACGATGCCGGCATAGCGGTCGAACGTTCGATTCATGCGGTTTCATCTCCTATTCGTAAATCGGGAGAAGAGTCGCCTCTTCTCCCTCGGATTTGCGAACGATTATTTCTGCATGCCCAGAGCGGTCAACATATCTTTAACCAGGCCTTCCTGCTGATCGAGAAACTTCTTGAAATCTGCGGATGCTTTATAGTCGCTTTCCCAGTTGTTCGCCTGCAGCTCCTTTTTCCACTGCTCCGAATCGCTCAGCTTCTTCAGAGCGCCTTCCCAGTACGCTTTCGCGTCCGCGCTCATCTCTTTCGGCCCGAAAATGCCGCGCCAGATCGCAAATTCCGCATCGACGCCCTGCTCCTTCATCGTCGGCACATCTTTAAAGTTGCCGCCGAGGCGCTGTGGTGCCGCTACGGCTAGAACTTTGATTTTGCCGGCTTTCAAATACTGGTCGAGCGAGGAGGCGTCCGTTCCGATGGCGGCCGCGTTGCCGCCGAGCAATGCGGTCAGCGCCTCGCCGCCGCCGTCGTACGATACGTATTTGACTTTTTTCGGGTCGATGCCGAATTTGAAAGCCGGAAGGATGGCTACCAGATGATCCATCGAGCCCGGGGCGGAACCGCCGGCGATCGTGATTTTCGACGGATCCGCCTTCAGGTCGTTCAGCAGCGATTTCAGATCGCTGTACTTCGAGTTCGCCGGGACGGCGATCGCGCCGTAATCTTTCGTCAATTGGGCGAGCGGCGTCGTGTCTTTATAGCCGTAAGGGCTGTTGCCTTCCTTCTTCAGATTGTTGATCAGAATCGGCGGCGAGCTGACGAACAGCTTGTAATTGTCCTTGGCGTCCTTGGTCACGTATTCCGCAAGGAATACCGAGCCGCCGCCGCCCGGCTTGTTCTCGACCGTGATCGCCTTATCGACGATTTTGGCTTCGCCGAGAGCTTTCGAGATGGCGCGGGCCGTCATATCCCAGCCGCCTCCCGCTCCCGACGGGGCGACTACCGTAATCGCCTTCTCCGGATATTTGGACGAAGCCGCGCCTGCATTGCCTTTGTCTGCGGCCGCACCGCCGCCCGTGCCTGCGGCCGGCTTCGCTCCGCCGCTGCCGCAAGCGATCAGGCTTGCCGTCAGAACGAGCGAAGCGGATACTTTCATCACTTTTGCCAAATGGACTTGAAACATAGGGACCCTCCTCGTTTGTTTGTGCGCCGGTTTGCTCGGCGCAACCTGAAACCGCATTCTTAAAGCGCTTTCATTTTAGCATCGCGACTGCCGTTTCCAGAAGAATAACGCCATTACTCGTAAAAACCGCTTTACGATCATTTTGTTCATTTTGCTCACGCACCCG
This sequence comes from Gordoniibacillus kamchatkensis, assembly GCF_000829455.1. GTDB lineage: Bacteria > Bacillota > Bacilli > Paenibacillales > NBRC-103111 > Gordoniibacillus > Gordoniibacillus kamchatkensis. Next base: position 24,778 of record NZ_JXAK01000028.1, on the reverse strand, counting down.
CCCGCGGCTATTGCATTTCTTTGGAAACGGGCCCGCTGCGGCTTGCCCTGATCTTGTCGGCGGCTTTTCCGTACAGCATCACGGCGGCCGCCGCTCCGGCCGGCAGCGCATAATGGCCCATCGGGATCAGCCCCTCGATCCAATGTCCGGCGGCGCGGTCGCCGAGCGCCATCTCTCCAGCAGTGTAGCCGAGCAAGCCCGCTCCCAGGTACACGATAACGGGGAATCGGTTCATGAGCTTCATCAGCAGCTGACTGCCCCATAAAATGAGCGGAATGCTGATGACAAGCCCCAGGCCGATCAGAAGCATGCTGCCTCCGGCGGCTCCGGCTACCGCGACTACGTTGTCCAGGCTCATAATGACATCGGCCGTAATGATGGTCCGAACGGCTTGGCGCGCCGTCGTCCCGGACGCGATCCGGCCGTGCCCGTCGTCGCCTTTCATGAGTTTCGCGGCAATCCAGATCAGCAAAATTCCCCCCGCCAGCTGCACGAAAGGAATGCTCAAAATCCATACGGCCGCAATCGTCAGCACGACCCGCAGTCCGACCGCGCCGAAGCCGCCCCACAGCATCGCCGTTTTTTGCCTGTCGGCGGGCAAGCGGCGGCAGGCCATGGCGATCACGACCGCGTTATCGCCGCTTAGCACGATATTGATCGCAATCAGCTTGACCAGTCCGACGAGCAGTTCGCTTTCCATGTTCTCACCCCTTTTGCGATGAAAGCCAATCGTATTGTGAACGGCTGTCCTATCATACTACGGATTCCCGGTTTCCCCACGTATAAGGAATTAAAACGAATAAAATTCATTTTGTTCACGCAAAAAAAACCTTTGCCTCCGGCAGGAAGGCAAAGGTTTGTTCATACGTTTATCCGTCGATGAATCGGATGCTCTGCAGCAGACGTTTCAATATGACCGCCGCCTGAGCCCGGTTCGCATTTTGTGCGGGTTCGAACTTGTTGTCCGCGATTCCGTTCATGATGCCGGCTTCCCACGTTTGCGCGACAGCCGGCAAAGCCCATGCGCTGATTGCGCTGTTATCCGCAAAAGGCAGCGAACCCGCCGCTTGCTTGCCGGACGGGGCATCGGCCTTCCCGGCAAACTGTTGCGCTCTGACCGCCATGACCGCCATCTGCTCCCGGGAAATCCGCTCGTTCGGGCGGAACGTTCCGTCTTCAAACCCGTTGATCAGCCCGGCTTTGGCCGCCGTACCGACGCTTCCGGCGTACCAAGCCGATTGATCTACGTCCTTGAACGTTGATGCGGGATTTGCCGTTGCCGGAAGGCCCAAGGCGCGGACGAGCATCGAAGCGAACTCGGCTCTCGTCACTTCCCGTTCGGGAGTGAAATTATGGTCTGTCGTGCCGTCAAGCAATAATTTGCCTGCCAGCAGCTCCACGTCCGCTCTGGCCCAATGTCCGGCCAAATCTTCAAACGATTTTTTCGCCTGAACGACGGTATAGATGCTGTTTCCGTTTCGTTTCATGACCACTTCGGTTTTTCCGTCTTTCACGTTAAACTGCGCGGGAACGAACGTATACTCGCCCGTATCCGGGTTATACAATGCCGCAGTCGCGCTGGCAGGATCGAGGACGGCGGGAACGATAACCGTTCTGCTTACATAAGTGTTGCCGAAATCGCGAATGTCCACCGTCTTGCCGCCGGCCTCCGCCGTCACGCGGAAATCTACCGGGGCGGCAAGCAGCTTGATGCCTTTATTTTCACCTTTATGCTTCATTTCATCGGCTGCGGTACCGGTTACGCTCTCCATCTGAACGGTAATCGTAATGCCTTTGGCGTCCGGGACCGCAAGCTGCCCGGCCAATCGGTTCACGTCCAAAAGCTTGACCGGGAGATCATAGCCGGCCGTGTCCGATTTGACCGTGATAACGGCATCAGGCACGTCCCGGATCGCATCGGCCAAGCTAGCCATCGGCAGCTCCACCCGGGGCGAATCGCCGGTTCCGTCGACACCGATAGATACCGTTTGCGCACCGCGGTCTTTATTTTTCAGCAGCCCCAACGCCCGGCCTAATTGGTCCGGATCCAGGATAACCTGCGTCACTTTCTTTCCGTTCTCATCCGTTGTATGTATGACGGTTGCAGCTCCTTTGCCGACAATCACGCCATGGTCGCCGTCCTGGACATCGCCGTTGCCGCCGGACGGATTCGATGCGCCGCCGGTGCTGCCGGTACCACCGGAGCCGCCGGTGCCGCCGGTATCGCCAGAGCCTCCGCCGCTGCCGCCGGTATCGCCGGTTCCGCCTCCCGAAGACGTACAGCCGCTCATGTCTCCGTACGGCGAACCGTTGTCACGGGAATCGGCCGTTCCGCCCGGCGTCCCGTTCCCGATCGGAATTTGGTCGAAATTCACTTCCGTAGTGCCGTACCAATTCCAAACCGCGGGTCCCAAATCGATGTTTGCACGGTAGCTTCCGGCTCGAGGCAGCAAAATTTCGTCCCCGCCGCTCGTGCTCGAAAGGCTCAACGTATACGTGTGGCCTTTAACGAGGGGATCCGTATGAAACTCAAGCATTCCGATAGAGGCAAACAGAAGCGGCTGCAAGTCCTTCAAAGCTACGGACTGATTGGCAGTCTCATCCGTAAGAGCCAAGTCGGACAGCGCAAACTTGTTCGCATCCACCGATGTATGATTGGTTCCGTTATACGACCAGTCTCCGGGAAGCTCCAGCCCCATATATGTGGTTGCATCTCTTTCCGGCGTAAAGCTGAACAGGCGCGCTCCGCTCGGGAGATAGGAGCCTGCCGGATGCTCGGAGAAATATTCCCGCCCCGTCGACCGGTATGAACCGGTTCGGAAGCCGTCATAAGTGTAATAACTGACCGTGCCGTTCACTGGCGACGTCCACGTTTTCACCTCCACCGGATTCCCGCAAACGGTCAAATCAATTTTGCCGGGCGCCTTAGGTCCCCACGCAATATCGTATTTTTTTTCCTGAATCCGCACGTTGTTGTCGTCGTACGTTTCGCTAATGACGGTACCGTCCTCAGCGGTAGGGCTATACGCCGAGTCGAATACGGTGACCTTCACTTTGTTCGGATCGTTGACGTATACCAAACCGCTTAAACGCCCCGTTGCCGGCTGATACGTCAGCCACATCGTCGAGGCCGCCCAAGAAAGAACCGGCAGCAGCAACGAGACGATCCACATGCAGGCCAGACCAAAACTGATTTTGGCGATCAAAGTCTTCAAATTCAACCTCATCCTCTCCTTCTCCGAATGAAACGTTTCGCAAACCGGACTCCTCGCTCCGCAGACAACGGCAAAAAAACCTCTTTCCGCAAAATGCGGGCGCACGAACAAACTTGCTGCGCGCCTGCTTTTGTGAAAAGAGGGCCGTCGCAACGTTTCGGCAGCCTGGCAATCGTGTTCCCGTCAAGGAAGTTAGACCCATGGCTTTGCGTCGCCGCCTTTCGGCGGGTTTGCCGTTATCGTACATTGGCGAAAGAAGTCATTTTTCCAGGAAATTTAATCCATAGCCAGTTTATCATTGTCGTGCTTATCTGACAAGAGTCGACTTATTTCTGCATTGCCTTATTCAAATCATTCAGCAGCGATGCATACAATTCGTCCTGCGGCGCCAGCTTGAGAGCGGCCTTCAGCTCCGCCCGAGCGGCTTCGTAGTAGGTGCGGTCCTTCGTCGTATTGCCTAGCAGCACATATCGTTTCGCCGATTCGTATTTGGCGGAATGGGACCAAGGCAACGTATTTTCTGCCGACTGCAAATGAATTCCAGCTTCCTGAAGCTTGCCGGCCAGCACCAGATTGACGCCCTCCACCTTTTCCAGGTACCCCCCGGCAAACCAGAAACCGATTACGGCAACGCAGAGCGACAACACGCCAAGTCCGATCCTTACTCCCGGAGGACGGAGCGAAATAGCCGGACGATGCACGCTTTCCGGCATCAGCATCATCCCGACCAGCAAGAACAACAGCAAGGGAAAGCTAAGGTCGAAATCGAATCCGGCATGGAGCAGCATGACCGAAACAAGGAGCAAAGACGCTTTGGCCCAATACTTCCGCTCTCCTTGTCCGTCTGCGCGAAAGGCGGCCTTGCCGGCCGTCTCATAAAACACTGCAATCAAGGCGAGCCAAACGAGCAGCCCGGGAATTCCGGTATCGAGCAAAATTTGCAAATATTGATTGTGCACGTATTTGACGTAGTAGGCCTGCGACTGGTACAGATGCTGCAGCATGCCCCAGCCCCCGCCGCCCGTTCCTCGCCACCAGCTGTGACGGACAATGTTGAGACTGTCCCGCCAATAGATCAGCCGAATTTGCAGCTCCGAAGCTTCGGGCTGAATGCTTTTGACCCTTTGCACAAAAAACAACGGGTCGCGCTTCACGGCAGATGCCAACAGCCAGCTTGACAGATGCCCCAGACCGACAAAGACCAAAGGCTTGCGTTTCCGAAGCTCGGGAAATAGAAGCAGAACGGCCAGTACGGACACCAGCCACAACACCCATACCGAACGGGAAAAGGTAAGCAGCAGGCCGGCACCGTTCGCCGCCAGCAGCAGCAAGTCCCGCACCCGCGACTCTTTCATGTAAAGAAACAAGCAAATCAGCAAGGCGACCAGCAGCAAAATCGCCAATGCGTTCGCATACTCCAGAAACGATTCCAGCCGGCCTTTGCGCTCCAAATGCAGCAGCGCGCCCGCCGCCGTCAATCCCGCTCCGATCCAGGGAATAACGCGCAGCAAGTGCCATCTTCGCCACTCCGGAAGCCAGGAAAACAACAGCGCGAACGGCAAAAGCAAGGAGAGCTTCGCCGTTTCGAGCATAGCCTGCTCGCGATCGGCTCCATACGATGCGGAAATTCCGTACAAGATGGCCATAAGTGCGATGAGGACAGGTACGATCGATAATTTGCCGGACTTAAAGAAGGTGACGGCGACGCCGAAGCCTAGCCATAGTACGGTCAGCAGCGGCAAATAGGCCGTTTCAACGAAAAAACCTTGAAATATCGCCCCTATGGCGAGAAGAACCCCCAAACATACGGATAATGCCAATTGAAAGAACGCCCCTTTGCTTGCGGCTCCGCCCGCTTTCCCGGCGAATCGCCTGGCGGTGCGGAAGCCTGCTCCGCATCCGGTCTCCCCCATACGAGTCCGCATAGCATTTTTCGTTATTTCAGTATAGCACGGGCGACGCCCTTTTTCCCGGAATTTTGGAGGTCCTGTCGAATTATCGGCGGCCTGTATTGTATAATAAGTTCAACTGTTCCCACACTTCGTTCCCGCCGCACCCTATCGCTAGCAGCCCTCCAGGGCCAAAGGAGTCGTACCCGCATGGATACTTCATCACTGCGCCAACTGTTCCGCAAGCTGCCTCGCTTTCTCGATGAAATCGACGATTCGATCTATATCATGAAAGTGGAAAACGGGGAGTTTACTTACAGCTACGTCAACCGCCCTGCGACTCGCTTTAGCGGCATTACGACGGAAGATGTCGGGAGTACGTTTTTCGCCAAAAACTCCGAGCAAATGGCCCACTATTTGCATCGCAAATATTCCCGCGCAGTCGCTGAGCGTACGGCCATCCGGTTTGAAGCCGGCGTCGTCATGCCGAACGGGATGGTGAGCGGCGAAAGCATCGTCACCCCGATTTTCGGCGAGGACGGCGAAGTCGAATACGTCGTATGCGTCACCCGCGACATTACGGCTTTCAAAAAGACCGAAGAGCTGCTCCGTCATTACGCTTATCACGACGACCTGACCGGGCTCGGCAACCGGCGTTACTTGCTCGAGCACGCGACGGGGCTTTCCTGCATCATGCTGCTGGACTTGGATCATTTCAAGAAGCTGAACGATACGTTCGGCCATGACGCCGGAGACGCGCTGCTGGTCGAGGTGGCTGACCGGCTGCGAGCCAGTTTCGGCGACGACTATACGCTCGTTCGGCTTGGCGGAGACGAGTTCGTCCTCGCCGCACACGGCAATGCGGCCGACCCGGAGCGCGTCGCTGAGGAGATTTTGAGCGTGTTCTGCGCTCCCTTCCCGCTGAAGGACCGGCAAATCGCCGTTGGCGTCAGCGTCGGCGTCGCCATCCGCGAAGACGGCGAAGACGTGCAGACGCTGCTCAAGCATGCGGACATCGCGCTGTATCAAGCGAAGGGCGAGGGCCGCCGCCGGTATCACATATACGAATCCGCCGCCCGCTACGATCATGTCGTCAAATTCGCTTACGAGCTCGCTTTGTCGCACGCTGTCGAGAACAGAGAGCTTGAGCTGCTGTATCAGCCGATCTACAACCCGTTCAAGCGCCGCATCGTCGGCTGCGAGGCGCTCATGCGCTGGAACCGGACGCCCGCCGAAGTCGTCTCGCCGCAAGAGTTCATACCCGTTGCCGAAGAAACCGGCCTCATCATTCCGATCGGCGACTGGGCGGTCCGGCAGGCGTGCCGCGATTGGCGCGAGCTGTCCAAGCGCTACGGCCCCGGCTTCAAAGTAGCGGTCAACATCTCGCGCATTCAGCTTCACGACGAAAGCTTCGTGGACCGCATTTTGCGCATGCTGCAAGCCGAAGGCGTCGATCCGTCCGCGCTGGAATTGGAAATTACGGAGAGCGTAGTGCTGCACAACGTACATATGGTCCAATCGATTCTTCACCGCCTGCGGCAAGCAGGCTTTACGATATCGCTTGACGATTTCGGCGCCGGATACTCGTCGCTCAGCATGCTGACGCTGCTGCCGATCGACACGGTCAAAATCGACCGCTCGTTCATACGCGACATGAACGCGGCGCTCGTGTCGGCCATGCTGGCCATGGCCAAGGCGCTTAACCTGCAGGTCGTCGCTGAAGGCGTCGAGGAAGCGCGCCATTTTGTCAAGCTGGTCGAAATGGATTGCCCGGGGCTGCAAGGCTATTACATTTGCAAGCCTGTAGCCCGCGACGACTTGCCCGAACGCGCTCCGCTCCGCAATGACGAAAAAGACGCCTGATGAAAAGGAAACCCCCGGGCTTGTTGTCCGGGGTTTCCTTCGTTACTCGTTATTTCAGCGGTTCGCCTTTACCGTACACGGCTTCCGTAACCGAGGATGTTCCTCCCCCGGCCTGAGCTTGCGCAAATACGGTGGCGGATAAAGCTATCGTCCCTAAGCATACGAGAACGAAGATCGCTATTTTCATTTCATTCGCTCCTCGCTTGTAGTGAGTTGTTACCAGTTTGGACGGCTCGCCGCGGTTTTAAACACCGAATCGGCGAACAGGACCGGACCGGTGTACGAGACGAATGTAAAAATCCCGCCAGCACGAGGCCGGCGGGATGGATTGACGAGGATAGCGAGCGGCTCAAAAAATGGCGAAGCCTCGCTTCGCTTGACGGTACCGGGCTTAGGAAGCGCGGCGCATCACCGGCATAACGGCCAGAATATTTTCCGCCTTAAGCGTCCGTACGGCTCGCCGTTCGTAGCAATATACGTTGACAATTCCATCGCGGATGCCGTATATCCGCACTTTTCGTTTCGTAAATACGCCGCTGCGGTCAAGGTAAATCATAACCACTGTACGTCCGACGTAACGTTGAAGTTCCCGAAGCATTGTTCGTATCGCCCCCAACTTTTGTTCCGGCTATGTACTCGCCATCGGAACGTTTGTTCTTATATATGATTATATGCGAACAAACCGCGAACATACAATGGTTTTTCAGCCCATTACCGAATCGTCCCGACCGCCTCGTCCACTCGCCATCCTTCTCCTCTTACATAACGAAGCTTAATGTCGGCTTTTTGGCCGGACTTATCGCCCATTGGGACAACGGCTTCGTACCGTCTCCACGTTCCGGCGTACTGTTCCAGCGTAATCTTGGCATCTCTCCAGCGTGCCACGCGGCCTCCATCGGCGTTCGGCTGCGCCAATTTACCGTCGATGTCGATCAGCGCCTTCGTTTCCAGCTGATGCTTCCAGAAACTGTCCGCTTTCCCGTCGACGATCAGCTTGACAACGTCCGGAGCGGCGTAAGCAACGCCCGAGAACACAACCGAACTGACGACAATCCACACACAAACGATTTGACATTTCCTGTTTTCATGTTTGCACCCCTGGCAAGTTATGGTAACCTGTTATTAGCCGTGACAAAAACGAAAATAGTTGCGTGCGTGCGGCAAAAGTTGAAATCCTGAAATCCCAAAGGAGGAAAGCAGCTGTGGCTAAACAAAAAATCCCCCGGTAACCTCGTGCCCCGCCTCCTCTCTTTTCACACGATACTCGTTTCGGAATGATAAAAGAGAGGATGGCAAACGATGAAATCTTTGCGAACAGACTGGAGAAGCCTGCAATTCGGCGTCGAAATTGAATTTGTCGGCGGTACCCCGGAGACTGTGGAGCTGTTGCCCGGCTGGATCATGTCGCTGGACGAACGGCAAATCGACGATACCGGAGAGGAGTCCGGCAGCGAGCTGAATCCGCCTCCGCTTCGGTGGGAAGACCGGGAGCAAATCCGCGAAATGCTTGCCCGGCTCCGGGCCCATGGGGCGACAGCCAATTGGAACTGCGGACTTCACGTGCACGTCGGTTTGGAGCCTTGGGGGCCGGATGCGGTGCCCCGCTTTATCGACGCCGCTTTGCTGTATCAGGAAGCTGTGAGGGCATTGCTGAAGACAAGCGAAGATCGGCTGGCGTTTTGCCCTCCCGTTACCCGGGAGATGCGGGACCGGTTCCGTTCCGAACGGGCGGAAGCCGCCCTCCGCCATAAAGGACGCCCCCAGTCTCACCGCTGCGGAATCAATCTGGCGGCGTGGTTCGATATCGGCACTGTGGAAATTCGTTATGCCAACGGATCTCTGAATGACGACGAGGTCATACGCACCGTTGAATTTTGCCTTCGTTTCGTAGCGGCCATTGGCGAGGGGCGCACGCTTCCCGGCGATCCCAAGCAATTGGCGGCCGAGCTCGGTGCGCCCGTCAGCGGCTATCCCGAACCAATCCCCGCTCCGCGGTGGTATCGCGAGAGAATATGGCTGGAGAACGCATTAGTTCCGGTGTTGGCTCCGCTTGCAGCAAATCTCGTTCAGGACGGCGAAATTTTGCATATTTTGCCTGAGCCGGACGGTATCGGAGTTGCAATTGAAGATGCCGACGGCAAGCTGCATAAATACCTGCTTCATCCGCCTTCCGCAGGCTGGGAAGTTGCACTTGCAAAGATGAGCTAACGATTGATGGCGAACACGCCAACCGCCCCCTTTATTCGGAAAGGGGGCTATTCACGTTATAGTTTTATCCTATTAACCTAATTCGATTTATATATTTCACCACTGGAGGTTTTGCCGTTACAATAAACGGAAAAGGAGGGAACGTTATGGACTCATCCGTAAAAAGCCTTTTTGACGCGATCGCAGCGATTATGACCGGCAGAGGCAACAGCTTATCCCTTGTTTCGAACAATTTTATGGCATGGCCTTGGCTTTGGCGGAAACTGCGAACCCAGCGCCGAAAATTCTCGATTTGGGGGCGGGTACCGGACTGTTTTCCGGCATGGTGCTGCAAAAATACCCCCATGCGCAGCTGACGCTCATGGACTTGAGCGAAAAGATGCTGGAAGGGGCGCGCCAACGTTTTCGCCAATTCGACAACGTCCATTATGTCGTTGGTGACTATTCGAGCTTCGCGTTTTCCGAATCGTATGACATCGTCGTCTCTTCGTTGTCGATCCATCATCTGACGCACCTGGCCAAACAGCAATTGTTTGCGACGATCCATCGGCTGCTGCTTGATGGCGGCATTTTTGTCAATGCCGACCAAGTGGCGGGGCGTACGCCTCAATCCGATATTTATTATAGGCAGCGTTGGCTCAAGTCTATTAACGAAAGCGGCCTTTCACAGGAAGCTATAGATGCGGCTGTAGAAAGAAGAAAGGTGGATATCAACGCCAAATTGGAAGATCAGCTCATCTGGATGGAACAAGCCGGATTCCGCGATGTCGATTGCATGTATAAATATTTGGATTTTGCCGTATTCTTCGGAAGAAAGTAACATGCGGCTTCAAAAGAGGACTGCCCAGCCATTCCCATGACTCGGGGCAGTCCCTTTCGTTTGCAATAGTTATGCCTCCAGCAGCTCCGGCTCGTCCGCCGAGTTGTCGTTGTCGCTGCGAATCGCCGGCAATTACACCATTTCGCTGATTCGACTACCAATTTGTGGGACAACACATTACGGATACAACATTCGCATACAATCGACTTTTTGCTTCATGCATGCAATTGCTTCGGCAGGCCCCAATATTTTCGCATTTTCCCCCAGCTGCCAGATCAAGTCCACATAGAACTCCAAGTCCTCAGCCGCAATTTTCACGTTCACCACCGCTCCGCTGCCATCTTCGTTGCGCTGTAGAAATGGCGCGAAACGAGGGTTGGATTCCAGCAGCCATACGCCTTTATTCGTCAACTCCAGCCGAAGCGCAGTCTGTTCCAGATGGTCTTTTTTCGGCTTATTCAATAAGGTTTGCCGGCTTACATCTTCCCGGCAAGGAATCGTTGCGTTGAGTGCGGCGGAGAGGATCCGATCGGCCCTGAACTGCCTGATGTTTTCCCGAAGGAAGCAATACGCGGGACAATACCAATATCCGGAGCTCGCATAGAGGCCGATCGGCTGAATATGGCGCTCCGACACTCCGCTGCTCGATTTGTATTCGATGGTAACGACGCTGCGAATCATAATTGCCTGCAGCAGCGTTTGAAGGACGTCCGCAGACATCGACCGATAAGGGCTCCAGAACATGATCCTGTTCTTTAACCGGTCAATCTGTTCTCTAACGTCGGCAGGCAAGTAATGGTAAAACTTATGAAGCGCGGACTCTGCCCCATCGCCAAAAGGCAAGGAGCTGAAATACTCCAGCGTCTGACACGCGAAAAACATAGCGATCGCCTCGCCCTCGGTGAAGCTGATCGGCGGCAGCAGTCTCTCTCGAAGAAGCCTGTAGCCTCCCCCTCTTCCCTGAACGGAATAAATAGGGACGCCGAGCTCGCTCAGCTCCTGCAAATCCCGCGTAATCGTTCGGGTGGACAGACCGAATTCATCGGCCAGCTCTCTGACGGTAAATGACTTTTTGGCGTTGAGCCTCATAATCAATTGAATTAAACGCTGTGACTTCAGCACCGAAAGTCCCCCCTCCGAATGTCTACTCCATTGTATCATGCAAATAAGACATAGATTGTCGTATTTAAGTGATATCATCGTCTCAAAAGCAATCCAAACCGTAGCCTACGAAGGAGAGAAAAGATAAGATGAAGCAGCGCACACCGGAAAAAATCGGTCTCGTATTTATACATGGAGCAGGTTTGGAAGGCCGGATCTGGAGCAAAGTCGCGACGGGGCTCGATCATCCCGTTTTGCTTGCGGAGCTTCCGCAAAGAAAGGGGGATGACGAAACGCGAAAAGGGCTTTCGTTGGCTGATTATGTGAATGGTATAAAAAGACAGGTGGACGAGTGGGGGATCCGGAAGTTCATGATCGTGGCACATTCGCTTGGGGGCGTTCTCGCGCTCGGGCTTGCATCCGAACTGAAGGGCCGGGTGGCAGGCATTGCCGCTATTGGGGCGGTAATTCCGGAAAACGGCGGTTCGTTCGTATCGGCAATGCCTTTTCCCAAACGGATTGTGCTGCCTGCCATCCTGCGAAAAATGGGCACGAAGCCGCCCGCTGCCGCCATCCGCGCAGGATTATGCAACGACCTCCCGGCGGATCAGGCGGCGGAGATCGTTAGAGGATTCATTCCCGAGGCTGTACGCGTGTATACCGATCGAATCGGCGTATCCGTTCCGAATGTGCCAAAGCTATATGTGAAGCTAACCAAAGATAAGGAGCTCGCTCCGTCCTTACAAAATAAAATGATCTCGAACTTCTCCCCGCAATCCGTCCGCAGTCTGGAAACCGGACATTTACCGATGCTAAGCGATCCGGATGGACTGAGGTCGATATTGGAAGATTTTCTGGCAGATGCGGGTTACAATGATTGATTCTCCAAAAATTCAAGTATCGCATCGTTGACCAATATCGGGCTTTCCCTTAACATATGAGGCCTATGGCTCCCGCCCGGAACAACGAGATACGTCGAGCCTTTGACAAGTGCGCTCAATTGTTGGACTCTTGCCTCGCCGGCAAACGGGTCATGTTCCCCCGTGATGAACAAGGCCGGACAACGAATTTCGCTCAGTTGTTCTTTCGTAAGCTGCGGGTACAGGCGCCAGTCCTCCGCAGCTTGCCGCATATGCTCTTGCCAATTGCCTCTATGCGCTTCCTCATGCCGTTCAAGCATTTGATTGATCGTGTCGTGTTTCTCGTGTTCAATAAGCCATTCCGGTTCGAATTGTTCGACGCCTGTCGGATCGCAAAAACCGCCGGTACCGATCGTAGTAAGGGTAACCACCCTTTCGGGACGGTTTACGGCAATATACAATCCAACATTCGCCCCCAAGCTGTAACCTATCATATGCGCCTTTGCGATGCCCAACCGATCCATAAATTGCACAACGTCATCGGCAATTTGGGGAGTACTCCATTCCAAGCTCGCACACCGTGTCCTGCCATGGCCTCTAAAATCCGGGAAATAACAGGTATATTTTCTTTGGAAATCCAGCATTTGGCTGGCAAAAGCCAATATCCCCCGCGAATATCCGCTATGCAAAAAGATAACCGTTTCTCCGAAACCCATTTTCTCATAAAACATTTCCAAGTCTTTAACCTGTATATACGGCATATGTTCCTCCTAAGCCTGTTTGTACGCTGAGCCCCCAGCCGAACATTCCCTCTACGCTTGTAACTTCCGCACGTATGGTGTTTAACCCGGCTTTCCAGCTCACAGGCACACTGGCATGATCGGAGCGAATTCGCCCGTCGGTCGCTTTCCCCGGCGAATGCCACTTCCATTCCCCCTCATAGACCGCCGCATCGTTCACCCATAAACGTAAACGGTCGCTGAACCCGAAGCTAAGATCTGATTCTTTCGCTTCAGAAAGATAGAACGAGCATTGGGCTTGTACAACGGCACCCTCCTCCGAAGCATAGAGCCGGTTTAAATTCAGCGTTCCGTTTTCTTCGACGCGCGCTCTTGTCCAAGCATGCTCGGGGAGTTTGGATACCATCCACTCTGTTACAAACGCGACTTCCTCTAGCTGCGGTAAATCCGCCGCTTTTTCGGCGAACGGTGCGGTTTCGATTTTCCGTACGGCCAGATTTCGCATGTAACTGTTGGAGCTGCCCCACACGCCGATTTTTCCGCCCGACGCGCTTCCGTGCATCGGATTAGCAATGATAAGGCTTGGTGCCGATCCCTCTCCAACGAAAATGGAAACGCTGTCCGGCTGAACCTGCAAAGACAGCTTGACCCATTGTTCGGCAGGTACGGAAACAAGCGCCTGATAACGAGGGCCGTGATAAATTTGCCACGTGCTGGACCCATTCATAACCGGGTCGTACTGAAGATTGGGCAAATGCCATTCGTTGTCCGCCGAAACATACACCAGCTCGAAATTGTCCGCATCGGCAGCCCCGAACACGAGACCCACGAAGCTTTCCGGCGTGCAAGCAACTTCCGCTTCAAGCAGGTAGCTATCCATCGGCAACGGTTCGCGAAGCAGAACAGGAAAACAATGTCCGCCGTCAAAGCATAGTGCGTCGGAGTCGCGCCATCTCCCTGCTCTCGCGCCCGATTTGCCCAAGTCAAACTCTGTTAAATCATCGCTAAGGCTCCACTGGAGCTTAAACATCCACAACACATCCTTATTTGGGATACAGTTACCAACATTATACAGAACTAATGTTCCCGTGTATACTAAATAAATATAAGGGACTTTTGCTTTTCGCAAGCAAAAGTCCCTTCAAGTCATTGCCCGCCGCTCAATTCCGCTTTCGTTTGTCCCAGCCCGTTCTTTTCGCCCCTGGCAGGAACGATCATCCGGGCATTGCCCATGAACAGGATCGCGACGAACGCCAAAACGGGTAACACTAGAGCCCATACAAACATCGTCGAGATCGAGGACGAAAGGAAATCGACGATTTTGTCCATCATTTCTTTCGGAATGGCCGCCCGTTTCTCGGGAGTCAGCAGCTCGCGCGCATTGCCGAACGTTTCGGGCGCGGTTCCGCCCGCGCCGCCGAACGCGCCGCTCAGCTTGCCCGTCAGCACGTTGCGCTGAACAATGCCGAACACCGTCAGCCCCACTGTCATGCCGAGCGAGCGGACGAACGCCAGCGTGGAGTTGGCAGAGCCTCTTTGGCGCATGTCGAAGCTGTGCATGCCGGCCATTCCAAGCACCGAGTAAGAAAATCCGACGCCGAAGCCGGCTATGATCATATAAACGGTAAGCAGCCATTTGGACGTACCCGGCGTAATCGTGCCGAGCAGGAACGTACCTAACGCAAAAACGAGCGCGGAGAAAAGCATGATGTTTCTGTACGACGTCTTCGCCGTCAATATGCCGCCGACTTGCGAGGCCACCACCGAGCTAAGCGTCATTGGCAGCAGGATGAGCCCCGAATTGGTCGCCGAGCCGCCCGTTACGCCTTGCACGTAAATCGGGATAAACATCGAGAACGTAATGAACCCCGCGCCGTAAAACAGGCTGGTGATTGTGCTTGCCGCAAACAGCCGCTTCCGAAACATTGCGTACGAGATGATCGGCTCCTCGGCCTTCGTTTCCGCATACAAAAACACGGCCATGAACACGGCAGCCGCCGCGAACAATCCGATTATGACGGAGGAGCCCCACGCGTATTGCTGCCCGCCAAGCTCGAGCCCGAACATGAGGCATACAATCGAGGCGACGAGCGTAGCGGCGCCCCACCAGTCAATCCGCTGTTTGAAATGCTTTGCCGATTCATGATAGGAGAAAAGAATCAGCGCAAGCGCGATCAAACCGATCGGCAAGTTGATGTAAAAAATCCAGCGCCACTGAATGTGATCCGTAATGTAGGCGCCGAACAGCGGGCCGAGCAAGCTCGACGCTCCGAACACGGCCCCGAACATACCGCCCATGCCGCCCCGCTTTTCCGGCGGAACGACGTCGAACATAATCGTAAACGCGACTGGCATCAATGCCCCGCCGCCTATCCCCTGGATAGCGCGGTAAATGCTCAGTTCGACAATCGTATGCGCTGTCCCGCACAGGATCGATCCGAGCAAAAACAAGAAGACGCCGAGCACGAAAAACCGCTTCCTGCCGTACATATCCGACAGCTTGCCGAAAATCGGCATCGCGGCCATCTCGGTCACGAGATAGGCGGAAGTGACCCATACGAATTTGTCGAGGCCGCCGAGATTGGCGACGATCGTGCCCATCGCGGTCGCAACGATCGTGTTGTCGATCGCCGCCGCGAAAATGCCGAGCAGCAGCCCCGTGATGATAAGGCCCAGCCTGCTTTTTTGCTGATCCATCGGTGTTAGCTCCTTTTCGGTAAAGAAACTCACTGGATGACGGTAACTTTACTAAGATCCGCTTTATAGCCTTTCAGAATGGCGTAGGTCACTTTATCCATTGCCGCGCCGTCAAAAATCGCCCTTTTCACTTCCGACTTAAAAGATACGTTGCGCAGGACGGCATTTCGGAAAGAAGCTCCCTTTAAGTTGGAATAGTCAAATACGGTGCCGGTCATGGTTAAATGATCGAAACATACGCCTGACAAATCGGACCAAATCAATCGTGCGCAATCTAATCTGCAGCCTTTGAAGCCGGCCCCTGTCAAGTCGGATTTGTTGAAGACGGCTCCGCTCAAATCGGCGCCATCGAATTTGACGTTTTCCAGGTTGCTGCATTTGAAGGAGCTGCCTGTCAAATCGGCTTGGCTGAAATCGGACCCTGTCAGATCGCTATAGTTAAATTGCCCTTCGCGCAAGTTCAAATCGCGCAAATCGGAGTATTTCAAGCTGCTTTTGGAAAAATCCATCCCTTTCGAAGCCATCGTTGCATTTGTCATTTCAAACGCCTCCTCAATTTGTTTTTCTTATAGTCGTTATATTACTATTAATAATAATACTATGTCAATGGTCTTTTTCACTTTGTTTGGAATCGCCGCAATAAAAAGAACCCTTATGCATGCTTCGCATAAGGGTCAGAAAACTTTACACGTTTTATTCGTGAGAACCGAACTGCTGCGCGATATTCCGCAGCCACTCGTCATCCCATGCAAGCCGGCCGGACCGCATATCGTCGACAACGGAGCGAACCCAATTCAGTTCGGCCCTAATTACAGTCCGCTTATACTCCGTTTCGAGCATGAACAGCCTGGGGATCGTATCTTTATACGTTTGAAGCGCCGAATCGAGCCGCCCAAGCTCCTCCTCGAGAGCGACCGTTCTCTTCTCAAGCTGCTGCTGAACATCTTCGAACTTCAGCATGCCGAGAAAAGAGATGGCCACGGGAAATTCGGGGAACTCCTGCGACAGCTCGGACAAAATGTCCCGAAGCCATTTCCGGAGCACCGTCTGCCCTTCTTCTGTCGCCTCGTACACGGTCCTGTCGGGCCGCCCCGCTTCCCGCAACGTTTCTCGCACCGCGATAAGCTCGTCCCGCAGCAGGCGCTCGATGGTCTGGTAAATATTCGTACGCTGGCGTACGTTAATGACTTCGTCCTTTCCTCGCTCTTTGAGCAGCTGCTGCATGCGGTACGGATGCATAGGTTCTTCCGCAAGAAGGGCGAGTATGGCAATCGCCAGCGGGGATCGTTGGATTTTTTTATTCGTGTTCATAGTAATGAATATACTATTGAAAATGGAACTATGTCAAACGATGCAAGGCAAGGCTCTCGATTGTGCCATAAAATCGCGCAGCAACACGATTCCTTTATCAATTTCGTCCGGCTCCAGATGTCCGTAGCCGAACAGCAGCTTGTCGACGTGCGCGCCCTTTCGGATACAATGATATTCCACAGGCGTAATGCGAATTCCGTTCTGTCTGCCGCATTGCGCAAACGCGTCGTCAAACGACATGCCGGGAAACTCGACGGCTAGATGCAGTCCGGCAGCATCTCCCCAGGGACGCCACGCATCGCCGAAACATTCTTTCAGCGCTGTCAGCAGCGCGTGTCGGCGTTCTCTGTACAGCTTTTTCATTTTCCCGATATGTCGGTCAAATTTTCTTGAATGCAAAAATTCCGCTACAATGGCTTGTTCGAACGGCGGGTTCTGCACATCCGTATGCGTGCGCAGCTGGCGCCAGCGCCCATGCAGCTTGTCCGGGACAATCGCATAGCCGATGCGAAGCGCCGGAAACAAAACTTTACTGAAAGTGCCGACGTAAATGACACGCTCGGGATCCATGGCATAGAGCGGCGCTACCGGGTCCCCGTAATACCGAAACTCGCTGTCGTAATCGTCTTCCACAATGTAGCTGCCCGTTTCCCTCGCGTATCGAATCAATGCGGCGCGGCGGCTTGCCGGCAAAATTCCCCCCAGCGGAAACTGATGGGACGGTGTAACGTAAACCGCGCAAGCGCGTTTTCCGTCCAAGTATTCCGGCAGCAGCCCCATTGCGTCGACGGGGATCGGCGTTAGCGGATATCGCTTGTTATGCAGCGTCTGCATCATGCCCCTGTTGCAAGGATCTTCGACCAAAATCTCCTTGCCTTCCTCATACAACAAGTCGGCGATTACATGCAGGGCGTGGGTTGCTCCCGCTGTTATGAAAATATTTTGCGCCATGGCCGTCAGTCCCTTGCTGCGATAAAGCCATGCGGCAATTTCTTCGCGCAGCCTCGGCAGCCCCTGCGGGCCGGTATATCCTAACAGGCTTGGCGGCATCGCTTGCAGCGTCTTCTGCGCCAGCTGCTGCCAAACATAGCGCGGAAATTGGCGCAAATCCGGATGGCCTGTACGGAAATCGGCCAGAAGCGAAAGCGGCGCTTCCCCCTGCGCTGGCGGCTCGGAAGCCGGCTCCTTGTCCAAGCGCAATCCTTCGGCCACCCGTGTCGCCGCTCCCTGGCGGCTCCAGACGTACCCTTCGGCAAGCAGCATGTCGTAAGCTTCATTTACCGTATTGCGGGAAACTTTCAGCTCATGCGCCAGCTCCCGGGTGGAAGGGAGCGCTTCGCCCGCCTGCAGTTTGCCGCTTAAAATCCCGTCCCTCAGCGCCAAATAAATTTGGCGTTTTAAAGGCACTTCGCTTTTTCGTTGCAGTTCGATTCCCCACATATGTCCTCCGACTGGTTCGTATGAATTTGCACCTGACTGGACCTTTACCCATACCAGTTTCTTCACTACGATTGTAACATGATTTTCTTAGAAACGGTTGTTATACTGGGAGGCGATGGATTGGGACGGTTGAAAGGACTGTTTTTTTTGCTGTGCGCGTTTTCGCTTGCCGGCACTTCGGTAATTGCCGCGCGGTTTTTCCATGACGGCCCGGGTGCGTTCACCGTAACGGGGGCCAGTTTATTGTTGACGCTTCTGATCTTGCTTCCGTTCGGCTGGCGGGAGCTCGCGGCTGCGGTCCGCCGCTTGCGTGCGAAGGATTGGGTGCTCCTGTCATGTCAGGCACTGTTCGGCATTTTTTTGTTCCGCATGTTTTTGTTGTACGGTCTTGCCCGCACAAGTGCCGGAGAGGCCGGGATCTTAACCGGCGCAACGCCTGCCGTTACCGCTTTGCTCGCCATGCTTCTGCTCAAAGAAACGATGGATCGAACGGCGCTGCTCGGTATACTAAGCACCGCTATTGGCATTATTCTGTTGCAAAAACTGCCTGTATCAGGACTGGAGAGCACCTTCTCCATGAGCCATTTTACCGGGAATGTGCTGGTGCTCTGCGCCGCGCTAAGCGAATCTTTGTTTAATATATTTTCGCGCAGCGCCGCCGTTAACGCCGAAGCTGCACAGCGGGAGCCGATTCATCCTATTGCTCAAACCGCGCTTGTCTCCGCCATGGCGTTGGCGCTTTGCTTGATCCCTTCGCTCCCGGAGCATCCGGTATCCTCGCTCGCCGCAATGGGATGGCAAAAGTGGCTGGCGCTCGTCTGGTACGGACCGGTCGTCACGGCTCTGGCATTCATTTGTTGGTACGCAGGCATCAAAAGATGCCGCGCGCAGACGGCAGCCGCTCTATCGGGCATGATGCCGTTTACCGCGCTATTGCTGTCTGTGGCTATACTGGGCGAGCATGCGGGCTGGCAGCAATGGGCGGGCGGGGGGCTGGTGGTGCTGGGGATCGTCCTGATCGGTGGAAACCAACGGCCCGGCGTGAAGACACGCCGTGCGGAACGTTTATTGGACAAGAAGAGGGAGGCGGCAACCTGATGTACCTGATTGAAAATACATGCAAAAATGGCCCTGGCGCTTGCTCCATGGGCATACTGATCTTGCGACATGTCGAAAACGTCGAGTCCGCTGCCAAACGGCTCGAGCCGGTGAAACGCGACCTCGAGCAAACGATAAGAGAACAATACGGGCAAGCATCGCGCAAACAGTTGGCGAGCGTCCATCCGACGGATGTGTACGTCTCGTACTATAAAACATTTGGCTACAGCTATCATGTGCTGCTTCAGCTCGAATCGGTGATTAAGGGGAAACCGATACCGAACGTATTGGCGCCGGTCACCGCCATGTTCGTGGCAGAGCTGAAAAATACGGTGCTGACCGCGGGACACGATCTGGAAAAAGTCACGTTCCCTCTGCAAGTAAAGCGAGCGACGGGAAATGAACGGTACACCTCGATAAACGGCAAAGAATTATCGGTTGTGCCCGAAGATATTTTGCTTGCCGATCAGGAAGGGGTTATTTCCAGCATCTTGAAGGGACCTGACGATCGGACCAGTATTCGCAAGCAGACCCGCCATCTTCTGTTTACGGCATATGCCCCGTCCGGGATCGAGCAGGAGCTGGTTGAGCGGCATTTGGACGATATTGAAGCGTACATACGGATGTTTGTACCCGAATCGGTTACTGCGCTGAAACTAGTGTATTGAGGTGGGGACCGGTGGGGGTACTTCTGCCGCGAACGCAATACCTATCACGTCGGGTGCCGATATGTTACTATCGGGTTGCAATCGAATAGTCTTGCAAGGGCGGTCGGCTAGCTCCCGGAAGGGGTGCTGCCTGCCTACCTGAAAAAGAAACAGACCGCCACCCGGTCCAAGGTTGCGGTCCATTTCGCTGCTTACCTGTTCAAAGCCTACCGCCCTTAAAGTGTTTGCAGGGCGTGGGTCGGCAAGACCCCCGACAGCGGCACCCGCAGCATCGATAGCATCACCTATGATTTGTTTTTACCTTTGAGCACACTATGGTCAACTATATCCTTATCTGCTACTCTTGCTAAACTGCGCACATTTAACGTGGTTCCCATATCGCCAGTATTGGAGCTTCCAGAGCCATAATAAGTTTTCGAATCCGATACCGGTGCAATTAAAAATGTATCCCCATTGTTGATTGTACTTGAAACACTGGTACTGATAATCCTAACGTTATGAACAAATGAAGGCATAGAGAACACCCATCCTTAAGTGGTTTTAACACATCGTATGTGCAGATGCCTAAATGGTTACACAATGCAATGTTTACCCTGACTTAGCCACGGGTCGCCTTGGCGATCTTAAGATACCCAATCCTTCTGTCAATCTGCTACATAACTATCACGTCAGATGTCGATATGCTATAAATTGGGTGCAATCGAATAGGCTTGCGAGGGCGGTCGGCTAGTCTCCCGGAAGGGAGGTGATGCCATGGAGGTATTTCAAGCGCTGCAATTGATGTTCCTGTTTGGAATGTTTATTCTGGCGCTGCTTGCCTACCTGAAAAAGAAATAAACCGCCCTCGTCCAAAGGTAGCGGTCTATTTCTCTGCTTAACCCATTACAAGCCTACCGCCCTTAAAAGCGGCTATTGTGCATCGGGAGTCGTGTTCGCAGCAGGGCTCTTTTTGCATTGTACACATTTCTTGAATCCAGTATACCACAAGCGAGTCACATGTGCATCTGGTCGATGCAGCTTGCCGGTCATCACCTAACCTATGCTTCCGTCAATCAAAATCGTACCTTTGCTCCTGCCAGGGATCGCCGTGAATAAGACAGGGGAACCGTTCAAAGGCGCACTCAATGATCGTACTATGAATGCTATTGTTCCCGTCGTTCAACCGTCCTTTTACATTACTGGCGCCAATCCCGCCGCCACAACCTCTAACACATCTCGCACCATCGCTTCCTTCGTGCGGCTTTGAGAACTTCGACTCCACTGTACGGCTGTCCCCAATATGCCCCAACTTATGACGAGAGCTGTAGTTTCCACAATCTCTTGTGAGGCAGAAGCACTCGATTCTTCGCTTAACCACCTGAACAGGAGTCCGTAAAGTTCTTTTTGCATCGCAATTTCAAACAGCGGTTCATACTGACTGTTCGCTGGAGTCCGAGTCATGTACTGCCTGGTACGGGCAAGAAAATCGAAAACGGTTAAAATGAGGGTTCGCAAGCTGCTCATATTCGTTATTGAACAATTAGGCAAGGTTTCCTCCAATTTCCTTTGGAATTTTTCCCTCATCCAACATTCAAGGAAAGCATATTTGTCTTCGAAGTGCGCATAAAACGTGGCCCGATTTACTGTCGCTCGATCAGTAATGTCTTGAACTGAAATGGAGTAAATATTCTTCTTTTGTTCAAGCAATTCCATAAAGGACTGTATTAACAACTGACGCGTGCGTTTCACGCGGGGATCGTTTTGATTTACCGGCATGTACGACCTCACTCCTCGAATAAGGAATATCCAGGGTTACGCTACAGACATGAAGCCAAAAAACATTTGCGACTCAAAGACAACAAAAACGCACAGATGTTGTCTATACAACGATAACGACCATTTGCTGATTGCTCGGATCGCTCAAACCGCTTAACATTCATTATACAGTATAGATTACACGAAATTGATGTTTAAACAACACTGTAGTTTTTCTGAGTCGACCGCTCGAACGAACCATTTAGGCCGACAAAACACAAGAAAGGATGATTGGTTTTCATGATTGTCATCACTACTCCCACCGGCCAGATCGACCGCCAGGTCCTTGACATTGTGCTTGATAGCGCAGAGGCAATCCGCGTAATCGCACGCGATCCCTCCCGTCTTCCTCCCCGCGTGAGAGAACGCGTCGAGGTCGTCCAGGGAGCGCATGACGACATCGATGTCGTCACCAAGGCGTTCGCAGGCGCTGATTCCGTATTTTGGCTGGTGCCCCCAAATCCCCACGCCAAGAGCATACAGGACCACATTCTGAGCTTCGTCCGGCCGGTATGCGAAGCTATCAACAGCCAGGGCGTTAAACGCGTCGTCGGTGTCTCGAGCCTGGGCCGCGGGATAGCCAAGAACGCCGGACAGATCTCAGCGATATTCGCCATGGACGATCTGATCGAGAGTACGGGCGTCAATTACCGCTCGCTGTGTATGCCGGGGTTCATGGAGAATATGCTCTGGCAGGTCGAGCCGATCAAACGCCAAGGGATGTTCTTCTATCCGATGTCCGGGGATCGCAAGGTCCCGCACTGCGCTACCCGAGACATTGCCGCCGTCGCCGCCGAGCTGCTGCTCGATCACTCCTGGAGCGGACAAGACAGCATCCAGGTACGCGGCCCCGAGGACCTGTCCTGCAATGACATGGCACAGATCGTGTCCGAGGTGCTCGAGATGCCGATTCGTTTCCAGCAGGTCCCCGGTGAGGCCTACAAAGCCACGATGATGCAGCACGGGATGACCGAGGCGTGGGCGCAGGGGCTTATCGACATGGCGGCAGCGGTCGACCGGGGCATATACAACGCAGAGCCTCATACTCCGCTGCCCGCCACCCCCACCAGCTTTCGCCAATGGTGCGAAGAAGTGCTCAAGCCAGCCGTTCTAGACTGAACACCACCTCGCAGCGCTGTGATATTAACGGTGTCTGCATTGTGAAATAACGAAATTTAAAATAAATAGCGGACCCTCAAAATCCAGGGGGGCCGCTATATATATTCTTGCAACGAATCTGCCCGTTCAGCTCAACAAGATATTGGGTTGTATTACGCGAAACAAAAAAAGGGGGTCTCCCCCCTTTAATCAAAATCGTACCTCTGTCCTTCCACGGATCACCGTGGATCAGTCATGGTAACCATCGGCCCGGCGATCGATGATCCCGCTCGGCGCACTCCATGCGAAATTAAGTCGATCCAAACGTTACAAACCGGATTCTTCCGCCTTTGATGTCTATCAAGCTTTGCTTTTATTGTTTTCGATTCGTTGATATAGCACTGCATACAGCCCAACTTGTGCGGGTAGGCTCCTCCGGAAAGGAGGAATGCCTATGGAAACTTTCCAAGCGATCATGGTTATGTTTGCGTTCGGGATGTTTATTCTGGCGCTTCTGACTTACATCGACAAACGAAAGTAACCCGCTCCTAGGTTGGCTCCTAAGCGGGTTACTCCAAACGGGTTTAACGACTCGGAGGACTTTGCCGCCAAGTCTGTATGCGGGGACGGTGTAGGAGCACCGTCTCTTTGTAGTATAAGCATATCACGCGGCAAGTATGCTAATCAATAGCCTCCGAATCCGAAATAGAACGGGATCGCTTTAATGCTTTAAAGTCTAATCAAAATCATACCTCTGTTCCTGCCAGGGATCTCCATACATATGATACCCGTTCCGCTCCCAGAAGCCCGGCTTGTCCTTGGCCATGAACTCGATGCCGCGCACCCATTTCGCGCTTTTCCAGAAGTATAGATGCGGCACGACGGCACGCACCGGATAACCGTGGTCCGGGGTCAGCGTTTCGCCGTTATGCTTCAGGCCGAAGAAGCTCGTCTCGCGGGCAAAATCGTCCAGCGGCAAGTTCGTCGTCCAGCCGTGCTCGGCATGCAGCATGACGTACTTCGCTTCCGGCTTGATCCGCACGAGCTTCAGCAGCTCAGCCACGGGAACGCCTTCCCATACGTTGTCCAGCTTCGACCAGGTCGTGACGCAGTGAATGTCGTTCTTGAATTCCCGGCGCGGCAGAGCCATGAACTCGTCGTAGCTGAGCCGCACTTCTTCTTCGACGAGGCCGAACATGCGAAAATCCCATTCCTTGCTCACATCGCCGTAGTGCGGCACGCTGCCGTAGTGCAAAACGGGGAAGCCCTGCGTCAATGTCTGGCCCGGCGGCGTGCGTTCCGCAGCGTCTGCCGGGGTTTTGGATCCGAACAGCATACCGACAATCCTCCTTACTTCCATCGCCCTGCGAGCTTCCCGACTAACCGATCAGCGCTTCGTACTCGGCAGCCTTCAGCAGCCCGTTCAACGCTTCCGGCCCGCTGATGTCCACTTCCGCCATCCAGCCGTCGCCGTACGGGCTGGCGTTCACCTGCTCCGGTTCCGTCTCGAGCGCATCGTTCACGGCCGCAACCGTTCCCGACACCGGGGAGAAAATATCCGATACCGTCTTGACCGACTCGACGCTGCCGATGCTTTCGTCGGCCTTGATAACCGCCCCCGGCTTCGGCAGTTCGACAAAGACGATGTCGCCGAGCTGTTCCTGGGCGAAATGCGTAATGCCGATGCGCACCTTCGTATCGGACAGCACCTCAACCCATTCATGCTCTTTCGTGTACAGCAGATTGGACGGAACTTGACTCATAGGGACGACTCCTCGCTTTTCCGGTGAAATTTTGCTTTTAGCTTATGCAATCTCCCGGCGAAAGTCAAGACGTTCCATCCGGACTCCGAAAAGCGGGGGTGTTCTTGCGGGAAAAATCGGGTAGGAGGCTACCCATTAGTTGAGTAGCCGACCTCCCACACCACCGTACGTACCGTTCGGTATACGGCGGTTCCTTAGTTCACGCAGTTACTT
>NZ_JXAK01000027.1 GCF_000829455.1 Gordoniibacillus kamchatkensis | reverse complement strand
AGTATACTTGAAGCGAAAATCATTTTCTTGTTCATGATTGTACATTACCCCGAACCTATATTTGATCCAGAAGAAAAGCAGCAACCGCTGCTTGCTCTCATTTGATCAGTTTATTCATCGTTGTCATCAGTTCCGACAAGACGTCGGTATCGCCCTCCTGGATCCGCTCGATGACGCAGCTTTTGAGGTGATGCTCCAGCAAAAGCTTGCCGACGCCGTTCAAAGCCGACTGCACAGAAGCGATTTGATTCAGGACATCGTCGCAATACGTATCTTTTTCAATCAGCCCTCTAATGCCGCGCACTTGGCCTTCGATTCGGTTCAACCGGTTGATCAGGCTGCTTTTTACTTTATCGGAATGATGGCTCTTCCGCCCCGCTTGCTCGGCCAAGGAGCAATCCGATTCGTGTTCATGGATATGATCCGACATCTCCGTCTCCACGCTCATTCGCGAAGCCTCCTTTTTCTTACATTATACTATACTCCCACCCCCTATTCAAAGGGAAATGAACGCTACATAGCTGCCGAACCGCTCGCTTCCCCAGGTTTAGGCGAACGGATCAACAGCAGCGCTAAAATCGCGCCTGCAAAAGCGACCATACCGGACCAGAAAAATGCTGAATGAAATCCCGCATTCAGAGCGCCGATCGAATCTCCCTCGGCTTGGGAAGCCATCGCGGAGGAAGCGATCGCTACCATAATGGCCAAACTGATGGCTGAACCGATTTGGTAACTCGTATTGGCAAGACCGGATGCCAGGCCCGCTTCTTCCGGTTTTGCCCCCGACATGGCTGCCATTGTGGCCGGAATATAAGCTAGCGACATGCCAAGCGCACCTAGCAGTGATGCCGGGAGCACATTGGCCGCGAACGTGCCGTCTGCGGGCGTGTTTCCGGAGAACAGCAGCATCGATCCGCCAAGTGCAATAAAGCCGACGATCAGGTTGGCCTTCACACCGAACTTCCCGATCAATTTTCCTGTAATGAACATCATAAAGACGGCAATCCATATCGTCATCGGCAGCAAAGCAACCCCGCCGGCGAAGGCGGAAAACTTCAATACTTGCTGCATGTAGAGATTAAGGAAATACCACAGCGGAATCCAGCCCCCGGACAGCGTGATGAGCGCGATATTGCCGGCCGCCAGATTCGGCGCTTTAAAGATTCGGAGCGGCACGAGCGGTTCTTTTTTAACGGCTTGAATGATGAGGAACAAAATGAATAGCAGCGCTCCCGAAATGATCGTCCACAAGGTAGACGACGATCCCCATCCGTTATGCTCCGCAGTTACAATGCCGTAAACGATCAAGATCAAAGCCGCCGTCACGAAAATGGCGCCTGCGGCGTCGATGCTTCCTTGTCTGCGCGACCCTTTCGACAATAGCCCCGGGGATAAGAGCAAGGCAACGATACCGACCGGAACATTGATCAAAAATGTCCAATGCCAGCTTAGCCACTCCGGTAATCACCCCTCCGAGAAATACTCCTGCCGATCCGCCGGCCGCTGCCGAAGCGCCCCAAAATCCCAGAGCCTTGCCAAGTTCGTTCGGGTTTCCGCTAAACAGCATCATCACAATGGTGAGGGCCGAAGGCGCAATTAAAGCGGAACCGAACCCTTGCAGCGCACGGCCCGCATTAAGCGCCCCCTCGCTCCAAGCCAAGCCCGCAAGCAAAGATGCTAAAGTGAGAATGAAAAATCCGAGCATGAAAATGCGCCGCTGACCAAACAGGTCGGACAATCGGCCCCCGAGCAGCAGCAAGCCGCCGAAGAAAATGACGTAAGCATTAAACACCCATTGCAAGCTTTCCTGCGAATAGCCGAGCGCTTCTTTGATGGCCGGCAACGCGACGCCGATTATCGATGTATCCATAATGACCATAAAATTCGCAAGGCACAATAAAGCCAGCGCTTTCCAGCGTTTCGGATCGGCTTGCGATACAGCCTGGTATGGTGTCGACATGGTACAACCTCCTCCTGAAATTGACCGGCAGACCATTGGAACATGTTAACGCTCGTGACGGCCGTCTTAACCGAGGTTAACGGAGAACCAAAATTTGCCGGAGCACGCTTTTGATTATAGTATAGCCCCCTACCCTATTGTCAACTTTATTTTTTTCTTGCAGCCTACAAAACCTCGACGCCTTTTCCACCTTTTCCTCCCGTTTCCCTATCGCAGCCTCTCCATGCTTCGAATTTCAAACATAAAAACAATGGACACGCCATATGTTTCACATATAGGGTTAGGGGGAATGGTATATGAAGCTCATTCTGTTAAGCAGCCTATTCGGCATTCTCACCGTCTGGGTGGCAGCATTTATTTTGACCTTTCGCAAACAGCTGACTTGTATGGCCGGTATGATGGCCGCCATGGTGCTGGGCATGGCAGTCGGGTTAACATTGGGAACTGTGTTTGGCTTATGGCTTCCGGGGCAATTTTTTCAATCGACTGTATTCAGCATGCTGATTGGGGGTGCAATTGGGGCTTTTATCGGGGGACCTATCAGTCTTATGGCTGTGCTGGACGGATTGCTGTCGGGGATCATGGGCGGCATGATGGGAACGATGCTGATCGTCATGATGCCCGCTCCTCATGCCATGATTACGGTCAACATCGTATCCGTACTTTGCAGCGGGATCATTTTTATACTCTTAGTTATGCTGCAGGGAGAAATCAAGTCCGAATTGCTAAGGTCCAAAACGTTTCTGTTGTCCAAGCCCGCTCCGATGTTTTTGCTGATTTGTCTTGTACTCGGACTCGCCCAAATAGCGCCAATGCCAAAATCCGGAATTCATGAGCATATCGGGCATGAACATGACAGTTCCATGCATCGTCCCGAGACGAATATTCATGCCGACACAGAGCTTCTGATACGGGCGATGGAATATTCTTTTACCCCTGCTTCCATTCACGTCGGATTGGGCGAAAAAGTAAAAATCACGCTCGATAATGCAGGGCAAGTCGAGCATGATTTTGAAATCGTCGGAACAAACATTCACCTTCACGCGGCGCCCGGCAACAAAAGCAGCCTGGTTGTCAGCTTTGACAAAGCCGGCTACTACCAAGTCGTTTGTACGGTGCCGGGCCATAAAGAGGCAGGAATGACCGCCTCTATTCAGGTCTCGAAGTAAAACCGTCATTCTGAAGCAGGGCAGTCGGCGGAACCGGCTACTTCCCCCACCGCTTGACCCAGTCCGGATCGTAGCCGAATTGATCCAGGACGCGGCCGACCGTATGATTGACGATATCGTCAATCGTCTGCGGCTTGTTGTAGAAAGCGGGCATCGGCGGAAACACCATCGCTCCGGCCAATATGACGGTTTCCATGTTGCGCACATGAATTAAATTTAAAGGGGACTCCCTTGTGAGCAGAATGAGCTTTTTCCGCTCCTTCAGCATGACGTCGGCCGCTCTTGTGATCAGATCGGAAGCAAGGCCCGTCGCCACTGCGGCCAGCGTCTTCATGCTGCACGGTGCAATCACCATCCCGTCCACACGAAACGAGCCGGACGAGATGCTGGCGGCTTGATTTTTGACGCTGTGGCAGACGGTGGCCATCTGTTTCACCTGGCTGAGAGAGTACGACGTTTCCATCTGAATCGTCTTTTCCCCCCACTCGCTGATGATCAGGTGCGTCTCCGCCCCCAATTCGTTCAACGCTTCCAAGAGCCGCACGCCATAAATCGCTCCGGAACCGCCCGTTATGCCAACGACGATTCTTTTCATTCAGGAGTCCCCCACTCGTATTTCTATTCAGTGCCCAAATATCGGTTAACGATGTTGTCCGGCAATTGCTCCAGCAGCTTGCCCTCGCCGATATACCGCTCGTAGTCCGGAATGCGGGTGACGACGTATTCCATCGGCTTCGCGTTCAGCGGGACGGTGGCGTCGAGGCCGATTTTGGAGCCGACGCCGCCTTCCTTCGAAGGGTCCAGCTTGGAGCCGAGCGCGTAGTTAACCACAACGAGATCTTTATCGGCTTGAAATCTTGTCGCTACACACCAGTCTACCTGATCCATATCGAAAATGTCGATGTCTTCATCGACGACGATAAGACCACAACCTCGTGTACGGACGCACCCGATCCGAACACCGGCACCGGCGGGAGCGGTTGATGCATTTGCATGGGGCTGGACAAGTTCATTTGAGCGACTGCTTCGTTTTGCGTAAATGTTCGCTCATGGCGTGAACGGCCAACTCCGGATCCTTTGCTCGAGCGCCGAAATGATGTTGATGTGCTCCTGGACGACTTCCTGCATCCTGTTTCGCTTCTTTACCGCCTTCAAGCCGATCAGATGCGACAAATTGTGCAAATTCAGCAAAATTTGCTCGATCAGCTCGTAACCGACGAAATGGGTCAATGTCATGTGGAACTGCTGATCAAGGTTAATAAAAGTTACTTCATCGTCGGTAGCCATAGCTTCTTCCTGCAATGAGCAGCTTTTTCTCAACTCGCGCAATTGGGATTCGTTAATCGATGCCGCAAGTTTTTTCATCACTTCGCTTTCTATCGACGTCCGCAGCAAAAAAATTTGTTCAATCTCGCTGTCCGAAACTTGGCGCACCGTCATCCCTTTGCGCGGAACGGTAATGACGAGCCCCTCTTTAATTAAGTCCAGCAACGCTTCTCGCACAGGCGTCCGCGACGTTTGGAGCGATTCCGCAAGCTGCACTTCGGTAAAAATTTCTTCCGATGTTATGTAACCGTTGAGTATCACTTTTTTAATTTCGTGATATACCCGTTCTTTCGTTGTCGAATTTTTTGTAATCGGTTTCATGTTGAATTTCATTAGCAGCACCCTCATCTTTTTCTATGAATAACCGCCAGATTATGCCATGGATGCATAATACATTACACTCAACATGAAGGTCAAGACGATTTTGACTCATCAGTATACGCTGCGCCTATACTTTAGGCTGATTCCGCTTCGGGAAACGCGCACGTTCCAAGTGACGGCGCAAGCCGTTATCTGTAAGGACTCCCCGCCTGCCGCAACCGGCGAGAAGTCCGCTAACCGCTCCTAGGGCACAAGCATTCGCTTCATCTTGTTCATGATTCTCTCCCTTAGTCTGTTTCAAATAAAAACCGTCTATTCTGGGAATAGCCAAAATAATCAAGTATGCACCGTTTTTTTGGCAACCCGGCTGTCCTAGTTTGTCGCAAACGTTAGACCCGCGGCTTTGTGTCTCCAACTTTCAACACATTTTTTGGAAACGATGCGTCGTAGCAATGGTGATACCCCGGCTATTTGGGCTAATTATCAAGCATTCCGGCGCTTGAAACCGACTTTTCTATCGTTTTCATCTTATTCTCATGAATTTCTAACAATAAGCGCTAACGCTTGATGAGCCCTGAATTTAAACGCCTCCTGGAAGAAAATAGGACTATCGATTTATGTTATGGTGGTTACAGGTGGTCAGACGCCAAACACAACACGATCGACAGGAGGAATTACAATCATGACAAACATGAAGAAAAGCCGCCTTGCCAAATCGTTAGTGGGAATTAGCTTGAGCCTGACTCTACTCGGTTCCGGAAGCTTTATGCTCGGCGCCCCGTCTGCCGAAGCGGCGACAGTGTCCGCTGCAACTACGGCAAACAGAGTGATAGCGTCGGGCGAAAAATATATGAGCGTTCCTTACCGATACGGAGCGCGTTCCGGTGATACGAGCCATTTCGATTGCTCTTCGTTCACGCAATACGTCTTTAAAGCGAACGGCATCAATTTGCCGCGTTCGTCGCGGCAGCAGTCGCAAGTAGGCACCTATGTGCCGCGAAGCCAGCTGAAACCCGGGGATCTTGTATTTTTCTATTCTCCGATTCATCACGTCGCCATCTACATCGGGAACGGCAAAATTTTGCACACGTTCGGCAAAGGCGGCGTCACGATTTCGAATCTGAATTCCGGTTGGTGGAGCTCCCACTTCGCGACGGCTCGCCGCGTCATTCATTAAGCGGTAAGCGGGTTAGCCGCGACCATATTTTGATTGGCTTCGCTGGACGTCAGCCTGCGTGAACCGCATGGCGTACGGCCATTCGGTAAGCACGGGCCAACGGCAGGTTTGTGAAACGGATTCGTACGGCAAAAAGGAGCAGTCGCGCCTAACGGCGATGCTCCTTTTTTGCATAGAATAGCCAATTTTCGTCCATTGGAACACGAGTTCAAGGAAGCCGCAGCCCCACATTCTTAGGTCTGCAGCGCAGCCCCGCTTTCTTGGGTCGCCTGGCCGATTTTCATCAGGATTTAATGTTCGTGTAGTAAAGTGAGAGAGATTTGCAGAAAGGGGGATTCCATTGAACCACAATCAGGGCTATTCTTTCGGACAAACGCAAATGGCCCCTTCTCCGGCACGCAGGCCGAAGCGGCGCCGCCGGCGGGCGCTCCGGTTCGCCGCGCTCATCGTCCTGCTAGCGCTGCTCGGCTTCGTCTACTGGTTTTATTTCACGGCGTCAGGCACGGATTTGCGGTATATGCTGGCCGATACGCTGATCACGACCCAGCATCGCGATTACGCCAAATATTTGATCGGCCAGGACGAATTAAACCGCCGCGTCGACGAATACTTCAAAAAGTTTGACGAAATGGGCATGGAGAAGGACGACCATGACGTCAGCTTGGGAGGCAAAACGAATAACAGCGTGCAGGTCGAACCGGTATCCGGCAAAAATTTTAAAGGCTATTTGCTCTATGTCCACAATCCGCGGATGCTGCGCGTCGTCACAACCAGTATCAAAGGCCAAGGCGAGCAAATTTTGAGCATGGTGAAGCGGACCGGGGCGATCGCCGGGGTGAACGGGGGCGCGTTCGACGATCCAGGCTACGACGGCAACGGCTTCAAGCCGAGCGGCATCGTCATGTCGGGCGGAAAGCTGCTCTACTCGGACGTAGGCATGAATACGCCGGTGAACATGGTCGGCATCGACCGGAACGGCCTTATGGTGGCGGGACGCTACAAGCCTTCCGAGCTGCTGCAAATGGGCGTTACCGATGCCGTCTCGTTCCAGCCCAAATTTATCGTGAACGGCAAAGGACTGATCAAGAACGAAGCCGACGGCTGGGGCATCGCGCCGCGCACTTGCATGGCGCAGAAGAAAGACGGCACGATTATGTTCCTCGTCATCGACGGGCGCCAGCCCGGTTATTCGATCGGTGCCACGCTTTACGACGCCCAGCAGCTGTTACTTGCGAAAGGCGCCGTGACGGCCGCCAATTTGGACGGAGGCTCTTCCTCCGTGCTGGTCAAGGACGACCAGGTCGTCAATCGCCCTTCCAGCAGCTACGGGATGCGCTATTTGCCAACGGCTTTCCTCGTGTTCGACCATCCCGATCGGGTGAAGGTTCCGAACATTTGGAGCGGGATGGACATGGCCCATTTCAATTCCGCGTTCAAGCCTTTCGCCTCATAACCGCCAAAACGACACAATCAGGCTGCGCCCGGTTGTGTCGTTTTGTCGTTAGAGGCCGGACAGATCGTGCGTCTCCACTTTCACAATCCGGTTGCTTTCGTCGACAAACACGACTTTCGGCTTCAGCTGGCTTGCCTCCTCTTCGCTCATCAGCCCCAAGCTTAAAATAATAACGAGATCGCCCGGGTCAAACAAATGGGCAGGCGGGCCGTTCAGGCATATTTTCCCCGAACCTTCCGGAGCCGGCAAGGCGTACGTTTTCCAGCGGGTCGCGTTGCGCAAGCTGGTCACCTGCACCATCTCGTAGGCCCTGAGGTTCACTTCCCTCATCAACGCGGCGTCGATCGTGATGCTGCCTACATAGTTCAAATCTGCTTCCGTCACGGTAGCGCGGTGAATTTTCCCTTTGCACATCAGGCGAAGCATAGCTGCTCCCTACTTTCGCATCGTATTCCCCACAAGCATATGTGCGAAGCTCCGCGCATGCGTGGGCAGATGCCTATAGTTGGCGGTGCGTCTGGGTAGAAGCCGTGCCCTCCGCATATTGGGTGAATACGCTGGACTGATTGAATTTGTTAACGGCGGTGGATGGAGTGAGTAACTTCTTATTGGCGTGCTCTCGTTGCGGCGTAACCCATCCTTTTGACATAAAAGGGAAATGCAAATGCGGCGGCACTTTGCTGGTGGAATACGATCTGGAATTCATTCGCCGCATCTGGAGCCGTGAAGCGCTAGCGGCGCGCCCTTGGACGATGTGGCGATACCGGGAGCTGCTGCCGGTGAGCGATCAGGGGAGTATCGTCACGCTTGGAGAAGGAGGCACCCCGCTGCTTCGGCTCGGCGAAGCGAGAAGCGATTGTCGCTGCGAGGCGTATACAGCAAGCGGGAAGAAATAAATCCGACCGGCAGCTTCAAAGCGCGCGGGTTCTCCGCGGCGGTGACGCTGCTGCACGAGCGCGGCGTGCGAAAGGTAGCGGTCAACTCGAACGGCAACGCCGCTGCGGCGCTTGCTGCCTATGCCGCGCGCGCGGGCATGGAAGCTTATGTATTCGTGCCGAAAGACTGCCCGGGGCTAATCGCCATGGAGAGCGTCCATTACGGCGCTCATACGTATCTTGTCGACGGCTACATCCAGGATGCCGGACGCGTCGTGGAAGACGGCGCTGCGGAGCAAGGCTGGGTGCATGTCGGCACGCTGCGCGAGCCGGGCCGGGCCGAGGGCAAAAAGACGATGGGACTCGAAGTCGCGGAGCAGCTCGAATGGACGCTGCCCGACGTTATCTTATACCCGACCGGAGGCGGGTCGGGGATCATCGGGTTGTGGCGGGCTTTCGAGCAGCTTAGGCAATTGGGCTGGGTGCAAGGAGAGCTGCCGCGCCTTATCGCCGTGCAAGAAAGCGGCTGCCAGCCGATCGTCGATCTGATGCGCGCTTACGGCTCTGACAATGAACGTCCGGCACTGGCCGATGCGGCGGCGACCGCCGCTCCGACCGGGCTGCGCGTGCCGGCCCCTCCGGACGGGCATCTGATCGCTTCGATTCTGCGGCGAACCGGAGGCGATGCGATTTCAGTCACGCAGGAAGACATCCGCGGCGCCGCCAAGGAGCTCGCTGCAGCCGGTCTTACCGCATCGCCGGAAGGGGCGGCTGTCTGGGCAGGCTTGCTGCAGCTTCATGATTCCGGCTATTTTCGCGGGAACGAAACGGTCGTGCTGTTCAACACGTCCCACGCCGTCAAATATTGGCCATGGTCAATGCCGGAGCCGATTCCTGTCGTTCGCAGCTACGCCGACTTCAAGGCGGTTCATCCGCAAGCCAAAGGAGGCTGATCGATATGCCGGGAAAATGGGGGCTGCACACGTTTTATTCGAAAGCGCCGCACCTGGCCCGCCTCCTGCCGCATACCCGGCCGCTCGGGAAGGCGTCATTCGCCGCCATGCTGGACCGGTACGGCTCCGTCTACGTGAAACCGAACATGGAGCATACGGGCAAGGGGATTATGAAAGTGTGGAAGACAACCGGAAGCTATTTGCTGGTCAAGGTGAAAAGCCGTCCCCGCTCGTTTTCCGCCAACGATAAGGACAAACTGGTCGAATGCGTGCTTCGGCTTGCCCGCGGCAAACCGCATATCGTGCAGCAAACGATCCCTCTTGCCGAGCTGAACGGCCGGCCTTACGATATTCGCGTCATGATGATGCGGGATGGCACGGACCGCTGGCGTTACACCGGTATGCTGGCGAAGGTGGCCGGCCCGTCCAGCGTCGTCACGAACGTGCGGCGCGGCCGAGGTTACGCCACAACCGTGCGGCATGCTTTGGAGCGTTCGAACGTAGCCCAAGGCGCAAGCGCCAAGCGGCTTGAGCGCGAACTGGTCCGCCTCAGCTATGCGATTTGCCGCCGCTTTGGCAGCTACAAATATTCGTCGCAAATCGGCATCGATTTCGGCGTTGACCGCAGCGGCAAGCTATGGCTCATCGAAGTGAACTTCGACTATCCGTCCCACGCCCTGTTCGCCCGCCTCCCCGACAAAACGCCATATCGGCTCATCAAGCGCAGACGCGCCGAATACGTCGCCGCCATGCGCCGCAGAAAGCGGAAATAGTCAATGACAAAACCTCGACCCGCGCGGCCGAGGTTTTGTTTTTAGCGTCAAATGATCCGTTTGTGCTTGCTGCGGTAAGCCCAGTAGAGCCGTCCGATTCTCCGGAAAAACGTCTTGTCGCTCAGTTTGTTGAACAAGCCGTGCGACGGATTGTGCAAATTCACTTCAATGATCCAGATCCGGCCATTTTTATCCACAGCCAGATCGATGCCGCACTGAAACGAGAAGAACGGATATTTCTCCGAATATCGCATAATGGCGTGGCTTAGAGTGATAAGCTCCTTCTTGATTCGTTCGATCCGTTCCGGACCGCAGCGCAGCGACTGGCGCAGCGCGCTGCCGACCGTCATGACGTACCCGCCGCCCCGCCGCACGTTGGAGACGACGCTGCCCGGTCCGGCCACTTTCGCCACCATGCCGGCATATTGCCAGTTGCGGTTGCCGTCGCGCATCATCATGACCCGGATATCGAACGGCCTTCCGTTAACTTCGGCCAAATCGATCGCCTTCTGCACGATGTACGACCGCCGCGGATTCGCTTGCCGCAGCTTGCGGTACAAGTCTTGCAGCGATGGGGAGAAGCTGGCGCGGCCTTTTACTTGGACATAGCGGTACCCTCGCTCCGTTCTCCACACCTTTACAATCCCTTTGCCGGTATGCACCGTGCTCGCTTTAATATAGACCGTTTTGTAAGCATCCATAAACCGCTGCAGCGAATTTGGCGTCAACATCGCGGTCGGCGGCAAATAGCGGGCGATGTACGAGTTCCGGGCATAAAACCGGTGCAGCTTCCATTTGGCCAGCCTGGCCAGCTTTTCCTGCATGCCATCCATTCCTTTGCATATGGCTTATCGCTTCACGTTCAGCATATAACAAAGGCAAAGGAACGGGAACGGCGCGAGCGGATTGGCCGCTTGTCCGGACGGTCGCAACGGGCGAAACGCCGCCTCGTGCTATTCGCTCTCCCGGCGCTTGCCTCCCGGGGCGGCGGCAGACTTGTTCTTGATTTTTTTCGCAAGCCAGCCCCCTCCCGCAATGAGCGCGAAAATCGTTCCGCCCGCCGCTCCCCAGATGGAGGATCCTTCCCGCAAGCCGGCGAAAATGCCGCTCATAGCTACGGTATACGGCAAAATGCCAAGGCCTGTCGTCCACACGAACGCCCATAAATTCACGCTCAGCAGTCCCGCGGCGTAATTGACCAAGTGATAAGGCACGAACGGAACGAAGCGGATCGCGAGCAGTCCGGCCGCCTCCCGATTGGCGATGAACTCATCCATTCTGTGCAAATACGGCTCGGCCATTTTGCCGAAAACCGGCTTCGCAATCCATTTCGTCGTATACAAGCCCCCCACCGCCCCGGTCACTCCTCCGATCCAGGAATAAACGCCCCCCCAAAGCGGACCGTAAATTTCCATGAGCGCGATCGAGGTGAATTCCCCCGGTACGGGCAAAACGTTGACGATCGCCTGAATCAAAATTCCGGCGACAATGCCGAACAGCCCCAAATTGCGAATGGACATAAGAAGCTGCTGCGCCGCTCCGATATGCAGCAAATACATATAACCTGCGACGATGCACAGGATGAGGACCAGTCCGAGCAAGCTTATGTACTGCGGGTACGCAATCCGTTTCCGTCCTCCCATACGCCTCACCCCCTTGTTAGATTGGCCAAAATGAAAACGGCTCTTTCGCCCGAAGCGGCGATCAAGGGCCGTTTTCCATTCGCGCCGTTATGAGCCTGCTACACGGTTGCCGGCAATGTGGACGCGACCGTTCTCAGCACGTCCTGCACGATCGTATCAGCCGCATTCCCTTTGTGTACGGAAGCCATGCTAGCTTTCATCCGCTGCGGCAAAGAAGGATTCGCCAAAAATTGGCCGATTTGCTGCTCCAGCTCGCCGGTCGTAGAGCTGATTTGCGCCATCCCTTTGCGTTCGAAATAGATCGCGTTCTCTTTCTCCTGCCCGGCCAATGGCTTGTAAATAAAAATCGGGAGCCGCATCGTCAAAGCTTCCGTGAGCGTAAGTCCGCCGGCTTTCGTTACGACGCACGAAGACGCCGCCATCAGCTCGTGGATTTGCTCGACGAATCCGAATATGTGAATGTCGCCGGCGCCGGCAAATTGCTCGCTGAGCCTCGTTTCCAGCTTCCGGTTGCGGCCGCAAACGACGACTAGCCGGCTGCCCTCATGTTTTCGCAGCGTGTGCACCATATGTTCGATATGACTAAGCACGCCGTAGGAGCCTGCCAAAATAAGCACTGTCGGTTTGCCCGGATTAAAGTGCTGCAGCGATTTCCCGGCGCCCGCGGACGCGTGAGCGAAAGCCTGTCTGATCGGAATGCCGCTTACCAGAACTTGCCCGGCGGCAAATCCTTTCGCCAAAAGTTCGTCCTTCAGCTCCTCGGTCGCCACGTAATATTTGTCGTTGTCGGGATGTATCCAGCGCGCATGCAAGGCATAATCCGTCACGACGGTGAACGTCGGTATGCCCGTTTCCTGTCCGATCTCCGGCGCGGAGCCGAACGGAAACGTGTTGATCAGCGCGTCCGGACGCATGCCGTCGATCAATTGTTTCAGCTTCTTCTTGCCGAGCAAATTGAAATATTTGCTCAGCGACCCTTCCGGCTTCGTATCGCGCGTCATATAGTAGCTCCAGCCGTAGTAGTCCAGCCCATACTTCGACGTTTGGGCACTCTTGATATAGAGCTTCATGGAAATGGTATTCAGCAGAGGGTGCGCCTCCTTCATCAAATCGACGATGGACACGTCCCCGATTCCGTGCGCGGCAAACTGCTGCTTCAGCGCCTTGGATGCCTGCACATGCCCTTCTCCATAGCCTGCCGTCAAAATCATGATCCGAGGTTTGCGATTCATTATGTCTATATTCCCCCTTTGCTCGTTCATGATGAAGTATAGACGAGGAAAATGAAAATGCGCTGAAAAAAACATAAATTTACGGCGGCTAACCGTTCATGTTACAAATACACGTTCGGGCTGTCGGTTACGTTATGGCCCGCAGGTTTGGCGCTGCCGATCGGATAAGGATGGTTCGCCAGCAGCTGTTTGGTCGAGATGGCGACTACTTTCGGCGTCATAATGTTTTTGCTGCCTGATAGCCTCTTCTTTCCGTCGGGATGTATAGCATAAAGGAGCAGCTTTAAATAAATCCGGGTGAAGAAAGAGAACACGCCGCGCGGCAGCTCCGCCACCGTAAATCCCAGCTGTTCGGTCCCGCGGTTGATCATCGTAATGCCGTAAATTCCTTTAATCGTTTCGCGGCCTTCATGCTGCGCGATCGTCTCGGCGATTTTCGGGAGCAGCTGCTTGGTCTGGCCGATGAGCTGTACGGCCAATTGCACCATCGAGCGCGAACTCGTCGCAAGCTGAAACAGCATCCGATTGTTCAGATGCAGCTCGACGACCCGGTCGCCGGATTCGATTTTCTCTTCGTCCGGCAATTGCAGCGTCTGCCCGTGATAGCGGCATATCCGGAAATACAAGAGCGGATTGCCGGAATCGATCGGCTTGACGGCGAACAGCGCATGAAAGAGCCGCTCCCATTGGAGCCAGCCCGCTACGAGAAGGTGTTTGGTTTTGCTCAAGCGGGCGGAATTTTTCAGCCTGTTCGGATACATATGGTCGACGGTACGAACGTGTAGCCTTTCGCTAACGTTTCGGTTATGAATTCGCGAAGCGCTTCAAGCATGTAAACCGGGGCGTCCTTGTTGGCTCCCAGCGTTTGCCCGCTGTCGTGCAGAACGATGACCGAGCCGCCGCGGAGTTTGCGCATGAGGCGCCGTTTAATTTTCTGTTTCCCGCCTGCGCTTCTCCAGTCGCCGACAATGATCGACCAAAGAATAATTCGAAACCGTTTGAACAGCCAAAAATCAAACAAATTGATAATTCCCCACGGCGGGCGGTAATAGCACGGTTTCACGCCGATGATGGACTCCACGACGTTCACGGCATGATCGAGCTGGCGTCTAACTTTGCCGGGAGTCATAAATGCATTGGCGTGATGAATGTAATTGTGCACTCCGATCAAATGTCCTTCCCGGTGCATCCGCCGTATCAGCTCCGGATGCTGCTGCGCATGGATGCCGACGACAAAGAACGTCGCCTTGATGTCGTAAAGCTTGAGCAAATCGAGAAGTTGCGGCGTATACGTCGGATCGGGACCGTCGTCGAACGTCAAGGCAATGCTGTGCGCCGCCGATCTCATATGGTTGGCGCCAGGCCCGAACAGTCGGATGAATATGGTCGGAATGATCGTATATATACAAAGCAGCACCAGCAAGTAATAAAATAAATCGCCCATAACGCCCTCCATCCAGATGCATCCATATATAGAATAGCAGGACGATGCGGCGGCCTGCAAACCCGCTGCGGCGTCCCGGCACGGAATGCGGCTCGGATACTGCAGCTGCCGCGGCCGACAGGCCGCCTGAAGCCGTTAAACAACAAAAAGCGGCCACATGCGCCGCCGCTTTCGTTGATAGGCTGCAGTTGTTACCTTGCCCATGTCTACTTGCCGTTATTGTTCAAATCGAAAATTTTTCCGATCATGCCGACCGAGCCGAGCGTACCGACCGCCTCCGTCGGTATAAAGATCGTTGTCGCCTTGCCGTCCGCCATTTGCGACAGCGCCTCGAACGACTTGTACGCCAATATTTGCGAGTCCAGCCCCGCTTCCCGAATCGCTTCGATGCGCTCCTTCTCCGCCGCGGCGACGAGCTTGATCGCCTCGGCTTTGCCGAGCGCCTCCAGCTCCTGCGCCTTCTGCTTCGCCTCGGCGTCGAGAATTTGCCGCCGCTTCTCCGCCTCCGCGGCCAGCACGACTGCTGCTTGCTGCGCTTCGGCGCGCAGGACGGTAGCTTGCTTCTCCCCTTCGGCTTGCAAAATGTTCGCCCGCTTCTCGCGCTCGGCGCGCATTTGCTTCTCCATCGAATTTTGAATGTCGCTCGGAATTTCCAGCTGCAGCACTTCGACGCGGTCGATGCGGACACCCCAATTTTCGGTCGCATTGTCGAGCGCCTGCCGCAGCTCCGCTTGAATGCGCTCGCGGTTCGACAAAATTTCATCGAGCTCCATTTTGCCGATCGTGGCACGCAGCGCGGAAGCGACGATGTTATGGATGCCCTCGACGTAGCTAGCGATCGCGTACGTGGCGAGCTGCGGCTCGACTACGGTGTAGAACGTAGCCAACTCCACGCCGATGGCGACGTTGTCTTTCGTAATGACCGATTGCGAAGGCACGGTCACCTGCTTCATTCTGAGATCGTGACGGACCCGGATGCTGTCGACGATCGGGATAATCAGATTGACGCCGGCATGGAGCGTCGTCCGATATTTGCCGAGCCGCTCCACAATCGCCACCGTCTGCTGCGGGATGATGCGCACTCCTTTAGCTATAATCGCCAGAACGAGCGCAAGCAAAACAAAAAATACGATATACCCTGCCATCCGTTCTACCCCTTTCTCACCACTAATTTGGTCACCTTGACCTGCACGATGACGACCTGCTCGCCAACGCCGACCGTTTCATCCGACACGGCCGACCAAAGCTCGCCGTTCACTTTCGCTTGCCCGACTTCGCCG
This sequence comes from Gordoniibacillus kamchatkensis, assembly GCF_000829455.1. Classification (GTDB taxonomy): domain Bacteria; phylum Bacillota; class Bacilli; order Paenibacillales; family NBRC-103111; genus Gordoniibacillus; species Gordoniibacillus kamchatkensis. The sequence goes on along the minus strand of NZ_JXAK01000027.1, from coordinate 75,216 downwards.
GGCCGTATTTCCGCCGCGACGATCGCCGTCTGCCCGACCAGCTGCCCTGCGGGCGGGAATACTGCGTCGCGCCGCTGTCCGAGCTTCCGTTTCAAATAAGGAAGCGCCACCGCATAAAGCAGCAAGGCGGTGCCGGCAAAAATAAACGCTTGCACGAGCAAAGAGACTCCGGTGAGCGCGAACCCCATCGAGACCAGCGCCGCGCCGCCCAGCAGCAAAAAATAAAACGTTCCTGTCTGCACTTCAATCAGAACGCACAATACAGCAACGATGAGCCATGCGATCCATAGCAATCCGCCCACCTCTTCCCATGAAATGTCACTTTGCTTCAATGTATGCCCCGGTTTCGGGAAACATGGTTGCTCTTTTTGCCCGCGTATCTAACAAATATAGTTCGACAAAAACCTGCAAATCCCTTGCCGGAGGTGTATTTTTTGCGGAAATTCGCACCGATGCTGCGCACCGCATCTTTTATTCATTGCGAAAAAAAGCGCCAACCGCCGTTGACAAGCGGCTGTGTTTTTAACCGGCGCCTTCCGCCGCATGAAGTTACGGCAGGAAGCCTTGGTTCAGCATGCGCAGCCGCTCGTCGGCAAGCGGGTACAAGCTTCGGAGAGCAGCCGCATAGCTGCGGATATCGTGATTGGCAACCGGATTCGCGTAGCGAAACGAAACGGTGAGCAGTCTCCCGACCGGCACGTACGCCTTGCCGGCAGACGGCGGGAACCCCGGCACGAGGTCGTGGACGCCCGCCACCCGCGTGGTGCTGCCGACAATGCGGCCGTATGCCGCTGCAAACTCGGCGTTGCCGACTTTCGGCGAACCGTACGTATATACGAGCGGAGCTCCAAATCGCGTGTGCCTGGCCATATCCGGCGCGGCGAGCGTGACAAGCGCCCCGCCCAGGCTGTGCCCGCACATGATGAGCCGCTTTTTCGGCGACAGCCGGCCGAGCGCGGCGGTCAGCTGCGGCCGCAACGTGCGCTCGTACAGCTCGGTGAAGCCGCGATGCGTCGCTCCTGCAGCAGGGACGTACGGATACGGCATTTGCGTCCAGTTGAAATCGGTTAACAGGTCGAACACGTTTTTCGTGCCGCGCAAAGCGACGACTACGGCGGACTTCGCTTCCATCACATAGCCAAGATACGGATAGCTGCCCGTACCGAGCACCGCAACGGCCCGGTAGCCGCGAGGCAGCACGAAGTCGCCGCCGCTGCTATATTGCTGCACCGCTTGATAGGCGGCGCCGCAGCAAAACAGCGTCCGTTCCCCCGTTATGTTTGCCGCCATCCTCCGCCCCCCTCGAACGAGTCGTTTGCTGCCAAAGTATGCAGCATGAGGCGGATCGGTCCATCTAAGGATAAACGGCTTACGTCCTTCAGGACGCAAGCCGTTTACCATAGCGGAATCGATCCAATTTGAGGCGCAGATTATACTCTCCGATGCAGAGAAAAAAAGCGGTCAGGAAAACAGCGCGATGCCGAGCAGCCCCGACAAGACGATAATGGACAGCGGATGCAGCCGGTAGCGGATCAGCGCTACGAAAGCCGCTAACGCCATAGCCACGATCACGATCGTATGCCAAAGCGGTGCTGCTGCGTCAGCGCTGCCCGAAACGATTAGCCGATACGCCGCGTAGACGATGAGAGCCGCTACAGCCGGGCGCAATCCGTAAAATATCGCCCGGACGATGCGGTGCTCGTGGACGCGCCGCAAAAACGCGGTGAGCAGCACGATGACGACAACCGAAGGCAGCAGCATGCCGAGCGCGGCAAACACGCTGCCGACAAGCCCGGCCGTGCGGTAGCCGATGAAAATGGCGCTGTTCAAGGCGATCGGCCCCGGCGCCATGCCGGCGACGGACACCGCTTCGGCGAACCCGCTCTCGTTCAGCCAGCCGTGCGCCAGCGTCTCGTGGCGGATGAGCGGGAGCATCGAAAAGCCGCCTCCGAACGACAGCAGCCCGATTTTCGCAAACGTCCAAAATATGGAACTGAGCATAATCCGGTTTCCTCCCCTGGCGTTAAGCTGGCCGTGAGACGTCCGGCTCGTTGCTCGGCGTTACAACTCCGAGCTTAACGCCCTGGCGTTAAGCTGGCTGTGAGACGTCCGGCACGTTGCTCGGCGTTACAACTCCAGCTTAACGCCCTGGCGTTAAGCTGGCCGTGAGACGTCCGGCTCGTTGCTCGGCGTTGCACCTCCAGCTTAACGCCTAGATACCGTCGCCAAAAAAGTAATCCGCAGCCTGCACGCCGGGCCTCAGGCTTGCAGCGGCGGCGCGCCGCAAGCGCTCCGCCTCGCGCCGGTCGCAAGCCGCTTTCTTGCCGAACATCTGCTTCGCTTTCACGATGGCCGGGCCCGCCGCCATGCCGAGCACGATGATGAGCGCCGGATGCACGCCGCAAAGCAGCAGCGCGCCCGACAGTACAAACAGGAGTGCGGTTGCGCTGTCAAATAGCGCGGAACGCATCATATTCCAGCCGGCGTATGCGACCAACGCGACGATAGCGGCATGGATGCCGGCAAATGCCGACACGACTTTGGGCTCATTGTGCACCATAACGAACCCGATTCCGAGTGCCAAAACGATAAGAAACGTCGGAAGGGAGATGCCGGTCACCGCCGCCGCCAGTCCGGGCCAGCCTTCCAGCCGATAACCGACGAACGCCGCAGCGTTGACGCCGATGCCGCCGGGCGCGGTGGCCGCTACGGCCAACCCTTCCTCCAGCTCCTCTTGCGACATCCAATTCCGTTTGCCGACGATCTCGCGCTCAATGGCCGGCAGCATGGCATAGCCTCCGCCGAACGTCATCGGACTGATTCGGCCGAAGGCGACGAACAGTTCCGCCAAGCGGACGACGCGCCCAGGCAAAGCTTGCCGCGGCGTAGCGTTTGCGAGAAGTTTCATAGCCATCGTCCCCTTGTCTCTAATTACTTTCATTATACATGACTTTTTTCTATTTTGGTATAAACTATCGTCCATTTTAGGAAAAAATGCCGTCATCAAACATTTTTATCGCGGTTCTATACCATTCTTTATATCGTTTCGGTCACATGTGTGAGTTACGGCAAGTTTGAATAAAGCCAATCTTTCCGCCGTCTGTATGAAAAATTATGATAAAATTTACATTATGAGCTTGAGTTTGGAGGGAACAGAATGGATGCAACTGTCGCTGAAACGATCGACATCATCGTCAGCAACCTGAAATCGGTGCGGGGGATTGCCGGAGTCGTGCTTGGCGGGTCCAGAGCGAAAGGTACGCATACTCCGAAGTCGGACATCGATATCGGCATTTACTACGAATCGGAACAAGCTTTCGATCTGCAGGAACTGGGGCGCATTGCCACCGCTCTCGATGATGAGCACCGGGAAGGGCTGATGACCAAAATCGGCGAATGGGGTCCGTGGATTAACGGCGGAGGCTGGCTGAACGTACGGGGGATGCCCGTCGATTTCCTTTTGCGCGACGTTCGGAAAGTATCGCGCGTCATCGACGATTGTTTGGCCGGCGAAGTTACGATCGATTATTATCCCGGACATCCGCACGGGTTCGTGAACGCCATCTACATGGCGGAAGCGGCGCTTTGCCGCATTTTGTGGGATGCACAAGGAGCCGTTCAGGAGCTGAAAGCGAAAACGTCGCCCTACTCCCCTGCCTTGAAAAAGGCGGTCATCGCCAAATTTTTGTGGGAAGCTTCGTTTTCCCTCATTTTTGCCCGCAAGAGCGTGCTCAGAAAAGACGCTTACCACGCTGCGGGCTGCTGCTTCCGCTCCGTCTCCTGCTTGAATCAAGCGCTGTTTGCGCTGAATGAATGTTATTGGATGAACGAAACCGGAGCAATGGATATTATCGGCTCGTTTGCCGCTCTTCCGCACCGCTATACGGAGCGGGTCAACGAAGTGTTCACCCGCATCAGTGCCGAGCCGGAAGCTATTACAGAAGCCGTTAGCCTGCTGCAGCACATCGTCCGCGAAGTCGAGCAAATCGCCGGGTGAAACGTTTTGCTCGCTAGCCCTTTAGCGTAGCGGCGAGGATGGCGATGAAATTCAGCCCCATGTGTGCAAGAATCGTCGGCGCCAGCGTCCCGGCTTTGCGGTATATGTAGCAAAACGTCCAGCCGACCGCCGCATAGCCGAGAAATCGTTCCGGGCTCAAATGCGCCGCACCGAACACGATAGCGGCGAGGCCCGAAGCCGCCCAGAACGGCAGCCGGCGCTGCAGCGCGCCGAAAATGATTTTGCGGTAAATGATTTCTTCCGAAATCGGTCCCAGCACAATGACGTAAAATACCATAATCGGATATTTCGTTAACAGCACGTCCGTCACGAACGGCCCCGGGCGGAAGATGAGCGTATCGGCGGCCATTGCGTAAATGGCGATCTGCAGTGCCAGCGTAAATTGCCTGTACATGGTACGGTCGCGAAGCAGAGCGTTCCAGTCGGTGCCGATCCATTCGTCCTTAAGCCAAAACAGGATGAGCGGCACGACGATCGGCGGAAAGAGCGATACGACGTAGCGGTTCAAGTCGAACAGCATAACGCCAGGTCCGACCGTGAAGGCAAACAATGCGAGAATGATCCAGTATTTCAAGCGCATGCGGGGAAACAACCTCTCTTGCGTGCAGTAAAGTGAGAGCATTCTTGTCCATCATAGCGCAAGCTGTGCGAGTTGTATACGCTGAAATCGCACGCTGCGGCACAGCTTATTCGTTCTGAAATTGCAAAAAGCCCCGCGAACGAGCGTGCGAGCCACCGTTCGCGAGGCTTTTTTTGGCGCTGAAGGAGCCGTATGCGGATGGCGCGGCATATGCCGCCGTGGCGCTCAGGACGATGCCGGTTCGCCCGTCAGGCGAAACATGAAGTAGTCGCGGCTTTCGTTGGCGAACAGCAGACGGTCGTCTTGATCGCCCGCCTGTCCGGCATCACTGCCGATTTCTCCGGGAGTCAGTTCGGTTCGCTCTGATTCAGATCCTTGCTCTGCCGTCTTGCGTTCCACCATAGCCGATCGACCTCCTGAATGAATGCTTATTTCCATTGTACTATAACAGTAGTTCGTAGAACAATAACTGTTATATATCAAATTTTCTTATTAAGGAGGCGCATGCCGTCGGATGGCGGCGGGCCCGGCTGCGTTTGCGAGGCGAATCCCCGTTGGTGTACAATAAGCTATCGAAATGAGACGAAGAACGAGAAATGGCGGAAAAAGGAGCTTACACCTATGTATGTAGCGCAAGATTGGACGGATTATGAGCTGATCGATACCGGCGGAGGCGAAAAACTGGAGCGTTGGGGGCATGTCGTGCTGCGTCGGCCTGATCCGCAAATCATTTGGCCGCTCGGCAAAGAAACGGAGGCATGGCTTAGCGCCGACGCCCACTACCACCGCTCGTCCAGCGGCGGCGGCAACTGGACGTACCGGACGAAAATTCCCGAGAAGTGGACGATCGGCTACCGCGATCTGAAATTTCATATAAAGCCTACCGGGTTCAAGCATACGGGGCTGTTCCCTGAACAGGCCGTCAATTGGGCGTGGATGATGGACAAAATTCGCGCGGCAGGGCGGCCGATTCGGGTGCTCAACCTGTTCGCCTATACCGGGGGCGCCACCGTCGCCTGTGCGGCGGCCGGAGCCGAGGTTGTCCACGTCGACGCCGCCAAGGGCGTCGTGCAGTGGGCGAAAGAAAATTTGCAGCTGTCCGGACTAGGCAGCCGTCCCGTCCGGTTCATTACGGACGATGTGTTCAAGTTCGTGCAGCGCGAGCAGCGGCGAGGTTCCCGCTACGACGCGATCATTATGGATCCGCCGTCGTACGGGCGCGGTCCGAACGGCGAGACGTGGAAGCTGGAAAACGACTTGTATCCGTTCCTGCAAAGCTGCACCGCCATTTTGACGGACAAGCCGCTGTTTCTGCTCGTCAACTCGTATACGACCGGCATTTCGGCGACAGTGCTGCTCAACATTATGACGACGCTCATGAAGCCGAAGTATGGCGGCGCGATCGCAAGCGGTGAAATCGGCTTGCCGATTACGGCGTCGGGCCTCAAGCTGCCGTGCGGCATTCTCGCCCGCTGGGAGGCTTGAGATCGCGATGCTGAGCGCAGAAGAAGCGAAGCTGGCCGAGCTGGCCGCCGGCGTGCCGATTTTGTACGAGGACAATCATGTGCTTGTCGTCGTCAAGCCCGCGAACATGCCGACGCAGGAAGACGAATCGCGCGATCCCGATCTGCTCAGCGTGCTGAAGGCCGGCGTCAAAGTGCGATACGGCAAGCCGGGCAACGTGTTCCTCGGGCTCGTGCATCGGCTCGACCGCCCCGTCGGCGGCGTCATGGTGTTCGCCCGCACGTCGAAAGCGGCGTCCCGGCTGTCGGATGCGGTGCGGACGCGCGCGTTCCGCAAAACGTATGTTGCCGCCGTGCGCGGAACGCCCGCATCGCCGGCTGGAACGCTCCGGCATTACCTTGTCAAAGACGCGAAGACGAACACGGTGCGAACCGTCCCGCAAAGCTATCCGGGCGCGAAGGAAGCTGTGCTCGACTACACGGTGCTGGGCTCCGCCGAAGGATTCGCCTTGACGGAAGTGCATTTGCACACCGGCAGGCCGCATCAGATCCGCGTGCAATTCGCGGCCATCGGCTGCCCTCTGTACGGAGACCAGCGGTACGGCGGACATTTCAGCGAGCCCGGACAACAGATCGCGCTCTGGTCGGCGATGCTCGGCTTCGAGCATCCGACGACGAAAGAGCCGCTGCGCTTCCATGCGCTGCCGCCGGAAGCGTATCCATGGACGCTGTGGCGCGCCTCAATTCGCGATTTTGTCCAGCAAATACATTAGCAGCTTCTGATTATGGGCGGAAATGCGGTTCAGCGCATTGTTCAAATACTCCTCGCGGACGCGCACGCCGCGTTCGCATTCCGCCTTCCCCTTCTCCGTGACGTGCACCCACACGATGCGCCGGTCTTTCTCGTCGCGGACGCGCTCGATCAGCTCGTTTTTCTCCATCCGGTCGAGCAGCGTCGTCACCGCCGCCGGCGTCGTGTTCAGCACGTCGTTTAGGTCTGACGGCTTCTTCCGCTCCTCGCTCCCGAGCAGCAGCTCCAGCACGTGCAGCTGCCCCTCCGTCAAGCCCGGCGCCAGCTCGGTTTCCATATGTTCCTTCCAGTCTTTGGACAGCTTCGTCCACAGCTTCGCAAATTCCCCGGAATACACGCTCCGCTGCCCCTCCTTTCATTCCGAATATACGTCTTGTCGTTGCCAACATTATACCATCCGCAAATTCATTAATGCCATTAATACTTTATGACAAAAAAATCCGAAATGCTGCACTTTTTGTGCCGTTTCAACATACGATACGATATAGGCGATAGTCCCGGTTAACGCCTGTAAAGGAGTTGCCCGCGCATGGAAGAATGGAAAATAGAGCTTGGCCGCAGGGCGCTCGAGCTCGGCATAATAAAAGACCCACACTGGCTCGAGCGTCTGGACGACCCGATGCCGGTGTGGGCGGTGCTTGAATTGGCGGTTCGGATGATGGAAAAGCTCGATCCGCCGTCGGTCAGTTACGATTGAGGCAGCTCCGGGAAGCGGAGTATATCGACGATAGCGACCGTTTTGGAGGCCGGGATCAACTGCTTGCCCGGAGAACGGCGGTCTTCAAGCGGCGCTGCTTCCGTCGAGAACGACTTCTTCTCTCCGGTGCCAAGCCAGGCGGTCAGCGTATAATCCATTTTGACGATGAAGCTTTTCAGCAAGGCCGTGCCGTTCGGCTTCACCCGCTTGCCTTCCTTGAACTCGAACGTGGAGATGCCTTTGCCGCCGCGGCCCTGAATCGGGTAATCGACGACGAGCGACCGTTTGGCATAGCCGTAATCGGACACGACGAGCACTTCGCCCTCGTCGCCGTATATCCACTCCGCTCCGACGACTTCGTCGTCTTCTTTGAGCATGATGCCGCGTACGCCGCCGGCGGCCCGCCCCATAGCGTTCACTTCCTCTTCGCGGAAGCGAATGCTCATTCCCTGCTTCGTGACGAGCAAAATTTCTTTCGTATTGTCGCTAAGCGCCACTTGCAGCACCTCGTCGCCGTCGGACACTTTGCAAGCGACGAGTGCGGTGGAACGGTTCGACTTGTATTCTTTCAGCTCCGTTCGCTTCACTTGGCCTTTTTTCGTGACGAACACGAGCGACTTGGACGAATCGTCGAAATCTTTGACCGGAATGGCCGAGACGATACGGTCGTCTTTCGGTATCGGGATTACGTTGACGATCGCGGTGCCGTTTTCTTTCCATTTGTACTCCGGAATTTGGTGCACCGGGAGCACGTAATATTGCCCGCTCTTCGTGAACAGCAGCAAACTCTCGATCGTGTTGACCTGCAGCAGGAAGCGGACAAAGTCGCCTTCCTTGAGGCCCGTGTTGTCGATCTCGCCGCCGGAGCGCGTGTACGACAAGAGGCTCGTGCGTTTTACGTAGCCTTCGTGCGACAGCGTGACGAGCACGTCTTCCGGCGTCACCATCACCTCGAGGCTGACCTTCAGCTCCTCCACCTCGTCTTGAATGTCGGAGCGGCGATCGATGCCGTACTTTTTGCGGATTTCGCCAATTTCATCCTTGATGACGCCGAGCAGCTTTTTCGTCGAGCCGAGAATGCCGCGCAAATAGGCGATCGTCTTCTCGATGTCGCGCAGCTCTTTCTCGAGCGCCGTAATCTCGAGGTTCGTAAGGCGGTACAACTGCAGCGTCAGGATGGCGTCTGCTTGCCGCTCCGTGAACCCGTATTCGGCGACGAGGTTGTTTTGCGCGTCCTGGCGGTTTTTGGAAGCTTTGATCGTAGCGATCACGTCGTCCAAAATGTTCAGGGCTTTGACAAGCCCTTCCAGCACGTGAGCGCGGTCCTCGGCTTTTTCCAGCTCATACTGCGAACGGTGCGTGACGACTTCTTTCTGGTGCTCGATGTACGCCGCCAGCATGTCTTTGACGCCAAGCTGCATCGGCGTTTTGTTGACGATCGCCACCATGTTGAAGTTGTACGTCACTTGCAGGTCGGTTTTCTTCAGCAAATAAGCGAGAATGCCTTGCGCGTCGGCATCCTTCTTCAGCTCCACGACGATGCGGAGACCGTCGCGCCCGCTTTCGTCGCGCACTTCGGCGATGCCTTCGACCTTTTTCTCCAGCCGGATCGTTTCCATCGCCGTGACGAGCCGGGATTTGACGACCTGGTACGGGATTTCGGTAATGACGATCTGCTGCTTGCCGCCGCGGACATCTTCGATCGCCGTCTTCGCCCGGATGTAAATGCGGCCTTTGCCGGTGCGGTACGCTTCGCGAATGCCATCGGTGCCCATGATGATGCCGCCCGTCGGAAAATCGGGCCCTTTCAGAATGCCCATCAGTTCCTCGAGCTCGATGTCCGGCTTGTCGATAATGGCGATGCAGGCGTCGATCACTTCGCGCAAATTGTGCGTCGGAATTTCCGTGGCGAAGCCTGACGATATGCCGCTGACCCCGTTGACGAGCAAATTCGGAAACCGCGAAGGCAGCACGGTCGGCTCCTTCGTCGTATTGTCGAAGTTGTCCTTGAACGTCACCGTGCGCTTCTCGATGTCGCGCAGCAGCTCCATCGCGATTTCGGACAGGCGCGCTTCCGTGTAGCGCATCGCCGCCGGCGGATCGTCGTCGAGCGAGCCCCAGTTGCCGTGGCCGTCAACGAGCGGATGCGCCATTTTCCACGGCTGGGCCATGCGCACCATGCCTTCGTAAATCGAGGCGTCGCCGTGCGGGTGGTAGTTGCCCATTACGTCGCCGACCGTCTTGGCCGACTTGCGGTACGGCTTGTCCGGGGTGTTGCCGGCGTCGTACATCGCGTACAGGATGCGGCGCTGCACCGGCTTCAACCCGTCGCGGACGCGGGAATGGCGCGGTCCTGGATGATATATTTGGAATAGCGGCCGAACCGGTCGCCTACGACTTCCTCGAGGAAGGCCGGCAGGAATTGCTCCAGCGTGCTCAAATGTTCGTCACCTCTGTCGAATTATCAGTCGCTAAGAACGCCCGTATGGGCAGCTTGCGAAGCGGAGCATGTGAATTGGAACCGGAGAGCCGACTTTAAAGTCGCGTTCCGTCCGCCGTGGTGGATTCAAGGAACGCGACTTTAACGGAGGCCGGAGGTTCCAATTCCGATGCGCAGCGCAGCCCGGCTGCCCTAAAATCAATGGCGGTGGGACGCGGCTTTAGGCCAGCTTGCGAAGCGGAGCATGTGAATTGAAGCCGGAGAGACGACTTTTAAAGTCGCGTTCCTACCGCCAGGTGGAATCAGGGAACGCGACTTTAACGGAGGCCGGAGGCTTCAATTCCGACGCGCAGCGCAGCCCGGCTGCCCCAAGCTTTTAACGCGCGGTCTATTCTTCAAACTCGGTAAAATCGACGTTCTCGATAATCCAGCGCTTGCGCGGGTCGACCTTGTCGCCCATCAGCGTCGAGACGCGGCGCTCCGCCTTGGCGGCATCCTCGATCTGCACCTGCAGCAGCGTGCGCGACTCCGGATTCATCGTCGTCTCCCACAGCTGCTCCGGGTTCATCTCGCCGAGCCCTTTGTAGCGCTGCAGCTCGACGTTTTTGCCGAGCTCCTTCATGACCCCGGCGAGCTGGTCGTCGGTCCACGCATAGCGGGTTGCAGACGATTTGCCCGACTTCTTCGTCACTTTGAACAGCGGCGGCTGGGCGATATACACTTTGCCGGCGTCGATCAGCGGCTTCATATAGCGGAAAAAGAACGTCAGCAGCAGCACCTGGATGTGCGCGCCGTCCGTATCGGCGTCGGTCATGATGATGATTTTGCCGTAATTCGTTTCCTCCAGATCGAACTCCGAGCCGATGCCGGCGCCGATCGCCGTAATGATCGCCTTGTATTCCTCGTTCTTGAGAATGTCGATAAGCTTCGCCTTCTCCGGATTCATCGGCTTGCCCTTCAGCGGCAATATCGCCTGATGCTTGGAGTCCCGTCCCTGCTTCGCCGAGCCGCCGGCGGAATCGCCCTCGACGATGAACAGTTCGTTTTTCGCGTAATCTTTCGACTGCGCCGGCGTCAGCTTGCCGCCGAGGTTCGAGCTCTCGCCCTTCCCCTTCTTGCCGCTGCGCACTTCTTCCCGCGCTTTGCGCGCCGCTTCGCGCGCTTTGGCCGCTTGCACCGCCTTTTTCAGCAGCGACTGGCCGATTTGCGGGTTTTCCTCGAGAAACACCGACATTTTCTCGGCGACGACGGCGTCGACGGCGCTGCGGGCGGATGCGCTGCCGAGCTGGTCTTTCGTCTGCCCGACGAACTCAACCTCGGCCATTTTGATGTTGATGACCGCCATCAGCCCTTCGCGCAAGTCGTTGCCTTCCAGGTTTTTGTCCTTTTCTTTCAAAATGCCGGCCTTGCGGGCGTATTCGTTCATGACGCGCGTGTACGCCGTCTTGAAGCCGGTCTCGTGCGTGCCGCCGCCGCGCGTCGGAATCGAGTTGACGAACGAGGCGATCGTTTCCGTATAGCCGTCGTTGTACTGGAGCGCCACTTCGACCTCGATGTCGTCCTTCTCCGCCTGGAAATGGATGACGTCGTGCAGCACTGCCTTGTCTTCGTTCAAAAACTTCACGAATTCGGACGCGCCGCCCTGATACAGGAACGTCTCCGCTTTATCCGCCCGCTCGTCCTTGACCGTTACCTGCAGCCCGGAGTTCAGGAAAGCGATTTCCTGCAGCCGCTCAGTGAGCGTATCGTACGAAACCGCCGTGCCGCCCTGAAAAACGCGCCTGTCAGGCTTGAACGTCACCTTCGTGCCGGTCCGGTTCGTATTGCCGATCACTTCGAGGCCGGTTACCGGCTCGCCGACATGCTCCGCGCCTTTGTCGTCGACCCAGTATTCGAACCGCTGCTTATGAATTTTGCCGTCGCGGTAAATTTCCACCTCGAGCCATTCCGAGAGCGCGTTCGTCACCGACGCCCCGACCCCGTGCAGACCGCCCGACTTTTTGTACCCTCCGCCGCCGAACTTGCCGCCGGCGTGCAAAATCGTAAACACGACTTGCGGCGTCGGAATGCCCGTCTTGTGCATCCCTGTCGGAATGCCGCGGCCGTTGTCGTACACGGTGACCGAGTTGTCTTTATGAATCGTCACATCGATTTTATTGCAATATTTGGCAAGATGTTCGTCCACCGCATTGTCGACGATTTCCCAGACGAGATGATGAAGTCCCGACGAGCTCGTGCTGCCGATGTACATCCCCGGCCGCTTGCGCACTGCGGTGAGCCCTTCCAGCACTTGAATATCGTCCGCGTCGTATCCGGCGGTCCGGTTTGAGGCTTCAGTCGGAAACAGATCTAGCTGCTGTTCGGCCATCAAGGCGCCTCCTTGTTCGAATCGTGAAAAGTGAGTCAGTTCAATACGTCTTTACGCGTAAATGGTAAAACGACACGGCGATCGCCGCAGCCGACCATACGGCCAGCACCGCCAGTGAGAAGCCGAGCGTCATTCCTTTGATCGGCGGCAGCGAGCCGTCGAGGTAATCGGTGAGCCTGAGGTTAACCATAAATAAATATTTGGCGGATTCCCAGGACGAAACCATATTTTGCAAAATCGTCCCGGCGATAATGATCGCCAGCATCGTGCCCATACTGGCCGCCGTCGAGCGGATGAGCACGGACAGCATGAGCGACATGAACGCCACGACCAGACCGGAAATCCAGACGAGTCCAAGCTCCATCCAGACGTACAGCCATTGCGGCACGGCATGGACGAGGCTGACGTCGACGGTGCTGCCGGTCGTGCGGAAGCCGACGAACGTCGGCAGCGTCCAGCCGCCATAGCCGAAGACGAGGCCGGAGATGGCGTAGCACATCGCCGCCAGGGCAAGCACGCTGAGCGAAACGAACAAAATGAGCGCGATCAGTTTACTCATTAGGATTTTCCAACGCCTGACCGGTCTTGTCAACAACAATTTGATCGTACCGGCGGAATGCTCGGACGATACGATGTCGGCGGCGAACACCATGACGAGCAGCGGCACGAACAGTCCGATCGAGTTTTTGGCGAAATCGCGGGTGAACGTGACGGCGTTCGGCGCCTTCGGATCGATATCATGGTCGAGGTAATATTGCAGCAGCTGCGTCTGTACCTTCAAATACTGTTTGGCTTCCTCCGGCATGCGCGGCGAGTTCAGCCGGGTCGTATAGTCATTCACCTTCTGCCTCGCATCGGCGCGCCAGTCGGTTGTGCCGTACTGCTTCAGCTGGTTTTGGGCGATGCGCATCTGCGCGTAAGTAAAAATCGGAATAAGTGCCGCCAGGATCAAAATGACGACGTGAAACCGGCGCTTTTTGATCATTTTGATGCATTCGTTCTGCACAAGCGCGAGCACGCTACTCAATGCGCTCACCTGCCGTCAAGCTGAGGAACAAGTCCTCGAGCGTCGCATGCTTCATTTCGATGCCGTATACGGCAACGCCGGCTTCAACCAGCCTGCGCGTCAGCTCCGGCGCATCCTGCGGCTCCATTCTGACGGTGACGGAGCCGACATAGTGCGCGTCCCCGTCAGCCTGGCCGGTTGCGGCGTCGCTTACGTCCAGCACTTCGATTCCCCCGTCCCGCAAAATGGCGGCGGCCTGCCGCACCGGATCCGCGCGCCATACGGCGAGTCCGCCCAGCTGCCGAACGAGTTCGTCCGTATCGCCGACGGCAATGACTTCGCCGTGCGAAATAATCGCGACCCGGTCGCACATTTGCTGAATTTCGCTCAGCAGATGGCTGGAGACGAATAAGCTCAGGCCGCCCTCCGCCAGCTGCTGAATGAACTCCCGCATCTCTTTGATGCCTTGCGGGTCGAGACCGTTCGTCGGCTCGTCGAGGATGAGCAGCTTCGGCCGGCCGAGCAGCGCCTGTGCGATGCCGAGCCGCTGCCGCATGCCGAGCGAGTACGTGCGCACTTTGTCGTGAATGCGCTGATCCATGCCGACAATAGCTGCGACTTCCCGAATCCGGTCTTGTCCGACGCCGGGCAGCATCCGCGCGAAATGCTCGAGATTTTCCCAGCCCGTCAAATAGCTGTACAGCTCCGGGTTTTCCACGATGCAGCCGACGTAGCGCAGCGCCACGTCGGGCTGGCGTTGCACGTCGCAGCCGCAAATGGTAATCGTTCCTTCCGTCGGGCGGATGAGATCGACCAGCATCCGGATCGTCGTCGTTTTGCCGGAACCGTTCGGTCCGAGAAAACCGAATATTTCCCCTTCGCGCACGTCGAACGATACGCCTTTGATGATCGGCTTGCCGCGAATCGTTTTTTTCACGCCTCGCACCGACAAGACGACAGGCGCCTGTTTGCCGGGTAACCGCTCCGGCGCTGCCGCTGAAGTCACAGTACCGCCTCCCCCTTTCTCCCCTGCCCTATTTCAACACCTGCGCGATGCGCTCGGCAATCCGTTCGTAGCCATCGCCGTTCGGGTGGTAATGATCCGTATACAAATATTTCGTGCCGCCGAGCGCGAACAAATCGTACGTCGGCACGACGACGACGTTCGGCCATTTGTTGGCTGCCAGAAAAGCGCTTTGGTTGAACGCTTCGACGATCGGCGGCCCTTGCCGCTCTTTGTCAACGTCGAGATACGGGTAGTACAGCGCCGAGTAAACGATCAGCGCATTCGGGTTTACTTCCGACAGCTTGGCCAAAATGTCGCCCAGCCGCTTTGACGCTCCCGGCAAGTTGGTCTCTGCCCGCGTGTAATCGATCGCCATGCTTTGGCCCGAAGCGTCCGTGCCTTGCGTAATGTCGTTGGCGCCGATTGTGAGCAGCACGATGTCGGCTTCCCTGACGGCGTCCTGCACCGGCTTGTCCGCCAGCTGCGCCAGCAGCTGGTCAGTCCGATATCCCGGCACCGCTAGATTGTTGAGCACGTACGCCGGTTTGCCGAACTGAATGGCGAGCTTATTTTTCACGCGGTTCACGTAACCTTGGCCGGTAATATCCCCGGTGCCGGCCGTAAGCGAGTCGCCGAGCGCCACGACGTTGATCTTGGGCTTCGCCGCCAGCGAACCTTCATGGGACGTCTCGGGGTTGTCCGGCTCCCGGATCGCGAGCCGGTTTCCGGCAGCCGAGGCGGGATCGAATATGGTGCGCGCCGCGTAACCGAAGCCGGCGGCGAACAATGCGGCGGAAAGCAGCGAGGCGATCGCTACCGTTCGCCACATCCGGCGGGTCGAGCTCATCCCTGGCCCCTCCTTTATCGTCAGCAACTTTCTGAGCTTTAGAGTAAAGCTTCTGCGGCCATATTGCAAATTTAACGCTTGACCGGCTCCTCCTCGCCCGGCCCGTACGAGCCGTCCCGTTGCGGAGCGAGGCCCCAGCTCGCCAGCAGCTTCTCGAGATCGCCGACCGTGACCGGCTTCGCATGCGGCTGCAGCTCGATCGTGACTTTGCCGTTCGTCTCCATCGTCGCTCTTTTCACGTCGTCCACCCGCTCCACCTTTTGCTCGCGCAGCCGAATCGCCAAGTCCTCTTTGGACATGCGCAGCTTGCGCAAAGCGTCTTCCACGATGCGGCCTTCATCGATGAGCGCCAGCGGCCGTCCGGATACGAGCCGCCGCAGCCAGTTCAGCTTGAACTGCAGCAGCTCGATCGAGATCAGCGCCGCCAGGCACGCCCCCACAGCGAGCAGCGTCTCCCAGATCGATCTGAACTCCAGCGGTCCCGACAATATTTCGCCGAGCATAATCATCACTACCGTTGAAGCGAGCGTCAGCTCCAATACCGACTTTCTCCCGGATAAACGAAGCAGGATCGTTCCTCCTATGACGACAGCGACCGATGACGCGACGATGGCCGCGATTTTTCCCAACATTTGCGCCGCCTCCCCGCGTGTCCAACAAGTACTCTTAGTGATGTTAAGATATCGTGGAAATTATTCCAAAAGCAAGAAAAGGCCGCCTCGCGCAGCAAGCGTGAGACAGCCTTTTCGCAGCGGTTGTTGCCTTCAGCCCGCGGCTTCCAGCAAAAATTTGTACTGCGCCTGAATGAGTCCGTAATAAACGCCCTGCTTCGCCATCAGCTCGTCATGGTTGCCCGTCTCCATAATCGAGCCGTGGTCGAGCACGATGATGTTGTCCGCGTGGCGGATCGTCGACAGCCGGTGCGCGATGATGAACGAGGTGCGGCCTTGCAGCAGCGTTTTGAGCGCCTCTTGGATTCTCAGCTCGGTCTCCGTATCGATGCTGGCCGTCGCCTCGTCGAGAATGAGCACGCGCGGATCGGCGAGGAGCGCCCTGGCGAACGAAAGCAGCTGCCGCTGCCCCATCGACAGCACGGAGCCCCGCTCCTGAACTTCCGTCTCGTATCCGTTCGGCAGCTTCATAATAAAATCGTGGGCATGCACCGCTTTCGCCGCCGCCTCGACTTCCTCGTCCGTGGCGTCGAGCTTGCCGAAACGAATATTGTCGCGGATCGTGCCGGAGAAAATGAACGTGTCCTGCAGCACGATGCCGACCTGGGAACGAAGGCTTTGCAGCGTCACGTCCCTGATGTCGTGGCCGTCAATGAGAACGCGGCCGCGGCTCGGATCGTAAAACCGGCACAGCAAGTTGATGATCGTGCTTTTGCCGGAACCGGTATGGCCGACGAGCGCGATCGATTGGCCCGGCAGCACGTCGAGGTTGATGCCGCGCAGCGCCGGACGGCCCGGTTCGTACTCGAACACGATGTCTTCGAACGAGACGGCCCCTTGGATCGGCGGCAGCTGCTTCGCTTCCTTCTTTTCTTTGACGGACGGCTGCTCGTCGATAAATTCGAAGATGCGCTCCGCCGACGCCATCGCAACGAGCAGCTGCGAATACATTTGGCCCATCCGGTTGATCGGCTCCCAGAAGTTGCCGATGTAGTTGGCGAAGGCGACGAGCAGACCGACGGTGATGTCCTCCGCCTGAATGAGATGGGCCCCGTACCAGAATAAGATGCAGTAGCCGATCGCGCCGGTAATTTCGATGATCGGGCCGAACGATTGGTTCAACGCGGAAGCTTTATCCCACTGCTTCTTGTTGTCCTCGTTCATGCCCCGGAAATAGTCGATGTTGTTTTTCTCCTGCGTATACGCCTGCGTGACGCGAATGCCCTGGATGCATTCGTTCAAGTGGGAATTGATGCGCGCCTGCCTCATCTGCACGATTTGCCAGGCGCGCCGTATCCGCATGCGCAGCTGGCCGGAAATAATGAACATGAGCGGCACGGTGATGATGACGGCAAGCCCCAGCTTGAAGTTGATCGTCAGCAATATGACGATAATGCCGACAAGCTGCACGCAGTCGATCATCAAATTGACGACGCCGTTCGTGAACAAGTCCTGCAGCGAGTTGACGTAGTTCGTCACGCGCACGAGCACCGATCCGGCCGGCCGCTTGTCGAAGAAATGGAACGAAAGCTGCTGAATATGGCTAAACAGCTCGTGCCTGAGGTCATAGATGATGCGCTGGCCGATCATATTCGTATACTTGATCCGGAACGAGTTGGCGATCCACTGGACGAGGTATACGCCAAGCATGATGGCGACGAGCTCGCCGAGCAGCTTGCCGTTGCCGCCGCCGATCGCCTTGTCGATAGCGCGGCTGATGATGAGCGGCACCGTCAGCTTCGTAATGGCGCCGACGACCATCATCGTCCCGATGATCGGGATAATTTGCTTCAAATAAGGCTTCATATATGTAGCGAGGCGGCGCATTTGCCCCCAGTCGAACGCTTTGTCCATCAGCGTATCGTCCGTATATACGAATCGCGCTTGCCCTTGCTCGGCCCCCGCCGTTTGCCCGTTTCCGGCGGCATCCGCCGTACGTCCGGGCTGCGGAGCGTGCGGCGGCGACGTTTTCACTTGTGCGCTCAATGGGCGACCCTTCTTTCCAGCTTCGTAATTTTATCGTTCGGCTCTACCGGTTGGTCCGCGTATTGGATGCGGAACGTATCGAGATACGGCCCGGGCTGCTGCAGCAGCTGCTCGTGCGTGCCGCGCTGCACGATGCGGCCGTTATCCAGCACGATAATTTCGTCGGCGTGGCGAAGCGACGAAATGCGGTGGGCGATAATGAACGTCGTCCGTCCTTGCATCACTTCGCGGAAGCCGGCTTGAATTTCGTGCTCGGTTTCCATATCGACGGCGCTCGTCGCATCGTCGAGAATGAGAATTTTCGGATCGGTAAGAATCGCCCGCGCGATCGCGATGCGCTGCTTCTGCCCGCCGGACAATCCGAGGCCGCGCTCGCCGACGATCGTGTCGTAGCCGTCCGGCAGCTCGGAGATAAAATCGTGCGCCTTCGCCAGCTTGGCGGCGCGAATAATGTCGTCCATCGTCACGTCGGACCTTCCGTAGGCGATGTTGCCGCGGATCGTGGATGAGAACAGGAACGTCTCCTGGAAGACGATCGCAATTTGGCGGCGCAAGCTTTCCAGCGTATACTCCTTGATGTTGCGGCCGTCGAGCGTAATCGCGCCGTCTTTGACGTTGTAGGCGCGCAGCAGCAGCGAGACGACCGTCGTCTTGCCCGAGCCGGTGCCGCCGAGCAGACCGATGACCGAGCCCGGCTTCGCCTCCAGCGTGAAATCGTGCAGCGCGGGGGCGTTTTCGGGATAGGCGAACGTGACGTGGTCAAAAACAACGTGGCCTTGCACCGCTTCGCCCTTCAGCTCGATCGCGTTCGGCTGGTCTTTTACATGCACGTACTGGGTCAATATTTCCATTACTTTCTCGCCGGACGTGCGCGCTTGCGTAAAGGCGTTAATATGGAAGCCGATGCCCCACATCGGGCCGATGATGTACCAGATCAAGCTGAAAAAAGCGACCAGCTCGCCGAGCGTCAGCTGCTCGCGGATGACCAGATAGCCGCCTGTGCCGAGCAGGATAACGACGCTGAGGTTAGCGAACAGCTCCATGAGCGGAAAATAGCGGGCCCAAATGCCGGACGAGCTAATATTGTTCATTTTATAGCTTTCGTTACGGGTGGCGAATTTGTCGATTTCGTACGGTTCCCGCGCGAACGACTTGACCGTGCGCACGCCGGTGATGTTTTCCTGCACCGCGGTTTGCAGCGACGAAAACGAATTGCGGATAATGCGGAACGACGGGTGGATTTTGCTCTCGAACCGGATCGCCGTGAACGCCAGGAATGGCATCGTGACCATCGTAATGAGCGTCAGCTTCCAATTGATCGTAAGCATCATCGTCATGCCGAACACGACCATCAGAATAACGTTGAGAATTTGCGCGAAGCCGAAGCCGATAAACTGCCGCACGCCGTCCAGATCGGCCGTCAGGCGCGACATGAGATCGCCGGTGCGGGCTGTATCATAATATTGAAACGACAAGTACTGCAGCTTGCTGTAAAGGGCTTCCCGCAAGTTGTACGCAGTACGGTTGCCGAGGCGGCCGCCGAAGAAGCCGTGCGAGAACTGAAACAGCCCTTTCAGCGAGACGACGCCGACGACGAGCAGCGCGAGCCCGGGAACGCGGCCGAACTGTTTCGGGCGAATGACCTCATCGATAAGATAGCGAAGCAAATTCGGATAAACAAGCCCCAGCGCCGTAGCGCACACAAGGCAGGCGATCGAAGCGAACAAAAATTTTCGCTCCGGCCAGTAGTAAGGCTTCAACTGCTTGAATACGTTCATGCGGGCACCTTCACACCCCTCGTAAGGTTACAATCTCCCTGCATCTTAGCATCATATTAGAGCGGCGGGCAAAGACATAATTCCTTCATATATGCGGGTATTTCACCGTTTCGTCACATTTGCCTTTCCGAATCCCTCCTATTCTCCCAAATCATCGCAATCCCCCCATATGGAAACCCTTTCATTCCGTTCACTGAAATTTCACGATTTGCCGCGGCATTTCAGGTATTCCCAAGGCAAATATTTCATGATATTATTCTTCGTGTTCGAATATTTCGGATGCGAAATATTCGCACTCGTACTATTTACTATGCCCTACTCTACGCACTTTTGAAAGAAGGTGAGACTCGTTGGACTTCGGTAGCGATTTGAGGCAGCTGTTCGTCAAGCTGAACAAAGTCCGGATGACGATGGTGTATTCGGAATTGAAAGCATTAGGGATTACCGGTCCGCAACTTTTTGTATTGAGAGAGTTATTTATGGGGGAACCGCGTACGATCGGCGACTTATCACGGGCAGTCGAACTTAGCAACAGCACGGTGACCGGTATCGTAGACCGGCTGGAACGCGCGAAACTGGTGGAACGCCACCGGGACGAGAAGGACCGCCGCGTCGTCTGGATCCGTCCGACGGCAAGCTGCATGCACATGAAATCGGAGCTGTTCGACAAGTTTCAAGCCGACTTTTACGAGGAATTGCAACAATCGTTTACCCCCGAGCAGTTTGCTCTGCTTAAAGACATGCTAGAAAAATTAATCGAGTATCTCGAGAAAAAGCTGGAGGGAACCAAATGAAACGAAAAATTGTGCTTTACGTCATTTTGCTGGTGATGGTCGTCAGCGGCGCCGGCATCGGCGGCTATTACTGGTACGAGGACGCCAACTTCGTATCGACGGACGACGCGCGCGTTTCGGCCGATATTTATCGCGTCATGCCGCGCATCGCCGGCAAAATCAACTCTTTGAACGTTAAAATCGGCGATACCGTCGTTGCCGACCAAGTAGTAGGCCAGCAAGACATCACCAACCTCTCCAACAGCTTGCTGGATCAGGCGACGCTGCGCGCCCCGATCGGCGGCACCGTCATTCAAACTTCGGCCAAACCCGGCGAAGTCGTGTCTCCGGGCCAGGCGGTCGCGATGATCGTGGACAAGAGCAAGCTTTACGTGTCCGCCGACGTTGAAGAGACGAAGATCAAGAAAGTCAAAATCGGCCAGCCGGTCGAATTTACGCTTGATACATATCCGGGCGTCACCTTTACCGGGAAAGTGTTCGAAATCGGCGAAGCGGCCGCTTCCACCTTCTCCCTGCTGCCTACGACCAGCACGAGCGGCAGCTTCACGAAAGTGACGCAGCGCATTACCGTAAAGATGTCCGTGGACGAAACACACGGTTTGGATCTTGCTCCGGGCATGAACGCTATCATTAAAATTCATATCAAAGGGAAGTAAGGAGCGAGTTACATGAAAAAACATTTGAAAATCATCATGGCCATATCGCTGCTGTCGGCGTCGGCAACGGCACTGTCCGGATGCGGCGGCGCACCGGCAGTGCAAGCTTCCGCTTCCGCGGCCACCGTTCCGAGTGTAAAAGTCATTACGTTAAGCGGCGCAGGCGCTCCGGGAGCCAGCGGCAAAATCGCCCCGTCGCAAACGACCCGCATATACGCCAAAAACCCCGGACGCGTCGCCGCTGTCAACGTCACGGAAGGCTCGAAAGTCAAAAAAGGCGACGTGCTCGTTCAGCTCGAAACCGACGATCTTACCCAGCAAGTGAACTCGGCGCAAGCCGCCCTCGACCAGGCGCAAGCGGCGCTGAACGACGCTCAGAACGGAGCAAGGCCGCAAGATTTGCAGGCTGCCGAAGCCGGCGTGGCGCAAGCGAAAGCAAGCGTGGACAACGCAAACGCCGCTGTCGAAGGGGCTAAAGCAGCGTTCGATCTGGCAACCAAAACGTACAACCAAGTGAAAAACCATTATGATGAAGGCGCGGTCAGCAAGAGCGATCTGGACAACGCCACGATGAACTACGACAAAGCCAAGTCGGGGTACGAACAAGCCGTCGCCGGGCAAGCAACCGCGAAAGCGGCGCTGTCGGCGGCCCAGTCCAAGCTCGATCTGGCCAGAGCAGGCGCGACGGCGGAAGCGATCAACGGCTTGAAAGCAAGAGCGAATCAAGCGCAGGCGGCGCTCGAGCTGGCCAAAAACGCGCTGGAAGCCGCCAGCATTAAAGCTCCGGCAGACGGTACCATCGTCAAAAAGCTGATCGAGCCGGGCGAAATGGCGTTCACGATGATGCCGTCAGGAACCGAGCTGCTCGTGATGGTCAATATGGACACCGTCGATGTCGACGTGAGCGTTCCGGAAGATATGGTCGCTCAAGTGAAAGAAGGCGCGAGCGTCAAAGTGACGCTGCCGAGCATTCCGGACAAAACGTTCGACGGAACGGTCACCTTCGTGTCCCCCGTATCCGACCAAAACAACAATACGTTCCCGGTGAAAGTAGCCGTAAAAAATTCGGACGGCGCTCTCCGCGCCGGCGCCGTTGCCGTCGTCTCGTTCGGGGGTGCGCAGCAAAGCCGCATCGAGCTGCCGAAGAGCGCACTCGTGAAGGACGGAAACGGCAGCGCCGTGTTTAAAGTCGACGGCGATACGGTACATAAAGTTGCGGTCCAAACCGAAGAAAAGAATCAGGACTGGGTTTACCTGAAAGGCGATTCCGCGCTGAAAGCAAACGATAAAATCGTGCTGAAGCCGGACGAGAAACTGGCTGACGGCGCGAAAGTACGCGCCGAGTAAAGGAGGCCTGACGCATGTCGCAAACTGCCTCCGCAGCGGCTGAAGCGCCGAAACAAGAAGGCGGCTACTGGCTCGCGGTCATCGTTCTCATTATCGGCACGTTCATGGCGATTCTCGACAACAGCTTGATGAACGTAGCCATCCCGAAGCTGATGGCGGTGTTCGGCGTTTCACAGAACGACATCGAATGGGTCGTGACCGGCTATATGCTGGCGTCGGCCGTCGTTGTGCCGATGGGCGGCTTCCTCGCCGACCGGTTCGGCTATAAGACAACGTTCCTGTCGACGGTTACCGCCTTCGTCATCGGCTCCGCTTTGTGCGGTATCGCCTGGAGCAATGGAAGCCTCGTCATTGCGCGGATTATTCAAGGTCTCGGCGGCGGCTTCATCATGCCGGTCGGCATGGCGATGCTGTATCAAATCGTGCCGCGCGCCAAAGTGCAAACCGTCATGGGCGTATGGGGCATCTCGGCCATGGCTGCGCCGGCCATGGGGCCCACGCTCAGCGGCTATCTCGTCGATCATTTCAGCTGGCGCTACCTGTTTTACATCAACGTGCCGATCGGCGTTGTAGCCGTCGGGCTCGGATACTTTCTATTGAAAGAAACTCCGAAGCGGGAAGGCTTGAAGTTCGACTTCCTCGGCTCGTTTTTGGCGATGCTTGTCTTCGGCTGCCTGCTGCTTGCTCTTACCGACGGGCAGAAGGAAGGCTGGTCGTCGCTCTACATCGTGTCCTTATTCTTTATTTCGTTCTTCAGCTTCTTGCTGCTGCTGTGGGTCGAACTGGGCAAAGACAACGCCATTATGGATTTTCACTTGTTCAAAAACAGCCAGTTTACGCTGAGCCTCATCGCTTCCAGCTTCGTCATGATCGCGATGATGGGCGGCGTGTACCTGATGCCGATCTATTTGCAAAACGTGCTCGGCCTCACGCCGATGCAGACCGGCCTGCTCATGATGCCGCAATCGATCGCGATGGCGTTCATGATGCCAATAGCCGGCAAATTGATGGGCAAGGTGGGCGTCGTCCCGCTCGGCGTTGTCGGGCTGACGATTATCGGCTGTTCGACTTTGGAGCTGCACCACATCGCGCAAAATACACCGCACGGCTGGATTCAATGGTTGCTGGTCATCCGCGGCATCGGCATCGGGCTTTGCATGATGCCGCTCTCTACGGCGGGGATGAACGGGCTCCCGAATCATATGATCGGCAGAGCTTCCGCCATGTCGAACGTTATCCGCAACGTGATGGCGTCGTTCGGAATCGCGGTGCTGACCAGCATTATGACGAAACAATCGAGCAATATCGGGACGCGAATCGCCGAGGAAATCGATACGTCGAGCCCCGCGTTCGGCGAATTTCAGACGAACGTCGCCCATCGCTACATGGAGCTTGGAACCGGTCCCGGATCGGCGGCAAGCGGCGTATCCGGCTTCCTTTCCGCTCTGATTCAAAAAGAAGCGCTCACCCGGGGCATTGCCGAAACGCTGCTTGTGTCGGCCTTGCCGGCATTCGTGTCGCTCGTTCTCGTGCTGTTCATGATTCGCCGGAAAAAAGCCGCCGCAGCGGGAGCTTCGGGAGAAACGCAGCAACACGTCATGGTCGAGATGTAACTTGACATTCGAGAAGTACAATACGAGGAGGACATACCATGAAAGTACAATTCAAACATTTGGCCGCTGCAATGGTCCTTTCCGCTTCCCTGCTCGCGACCGTCCCGGCACTGGCCGACGACGCCCAGCCGTCCGCTCAAGCCGCAGCAGCGTCCGATTCCTTGACGCCTGCGAGCTACGATTTGGGGGGCGGGCTGCAAGTGCAGGTGCTCGGCGTGCTGAGCGACAAAAATTTTTCCGGCGTCCGCCTCGGCGCCGCCGTGCGCGTCATCAATACGAACGGCGATACGGTCCGCATTCCGGACCACGAGCTGCGCCTTAAGACGGACGACGGGCTTGTGTACACGCTGACGCCAAGCGCGGCGAACGTGCACGGCGTCCCGGGCGGGTCGCAGGTCGACCTGACGTATTTGCGGCAGATCGACCATAAAAAGGATGTCAAAGTAACTGACTTATCGCTCGTCGACGTCAATTATGACGTGTATCCGAAAGTGGAGACGACGCTCGTCTCCGTTCCGGTCGGCGGACAAGTATGGACCGGAAGCAGCGGCACGCTCACCGCTCCGGCGGCGCTGAAAGCTTGGGGCGTACCGTTTGCCGTGCCGACGCTCGACTCTCCGTTGACGTATACTCCCGTGTCGGTCAGCAAATCGTTCACGAACCAGGGCGCCTCTTACCTCGTCAAGCTGCGCGTCGACAACGCTTCGGAGCAGGCGGAAACGGTGCCGGCGTTCGAAGTGGACGGCAAAACGAAAACCGATTCGTACCGCGGCATTCGCGCCGAAACCGGCACCGTGACCGTACAGCCCGGCGACACGGCCTACATCCATTATGTGATCAACACCGAGCACGATACGGAGCTCGACAGCCTGAACGTGCTCGCGCTGGAACCTTTCGCAGTGCCCGATCCGTCCGGTACGCCAAAGCTGACGGCGTTCGGCGTCGGCAAGCTGAACGTTGCCCTGCCCAAAGCGGCTGCTGGCGATACGACCGCCCCGGCGTACCAGTACGGAGCGCCGATCGCATTCGAAGCTTCGAACGGCTTCGTCAACCCGAATTTGCAAGTGTCGCTCGTCGAGCTGCACGCGACGGACAGCGTCGAGAACGGCTACCGCACCGCATTCGCCAAGCTGAAGCTGGAGAACAAGAGCGACAAGCCGATCCCGGTGCCTGCCCTCCAGACGGAGCTTGTGAGCGCTGGCGGTACGGGCGGCTCGTATACCGCGCCCGGCAAACGGCGACGATGGCGTCCGTCCAGCCGGGAACGAGCGCGATCGTGTCGTACGCGTTCACGATGCCGACGTCGGAAACGGGCTCCTCCTTCACGCTGAAAGTGCAGGGCACGGTGCAAAGCGATCCGGCCGCGCCGGCGTACCGCTCCACGATTGCCGCCCTGCCGGTTAACGTGCAGTCCGATGACGATCGTAACGAAATTCATTTGTATCCTTATACGCTCAACATCAAGTCGTGGATTTTGACGCCGGTTATCCAGAACTGGTCCTCTTACACGTACAATTTGCATCTGGACATGGATTTCACCCGCGACCCGCAAGTCGTGCTCGACAACAACTTCTCGACGCTCAAAATCGAGCTCGTCGACGCGCTCGGCTCCTCGCTCGGCGCCAAATACTTCCCGTTCGTCGGCGCAAACCGGCTCGTCAGCGGCGATCAGACGCTCACCTTCACCGGCGTGACAAGCGATCAGGCGAAGAGCAACTTGACCGTCAAAGTGTCGGAATCTATCATGACGCCAAACGGCGAAGCCAACCGCGTCATTGCCGTGCTGAAGCCTTAAGGCAAATCTCCATTGTGAAAAAGGAACCGTCCCTGGCAGCATCTGCTGCTCGGGACGGTTCCTTTTTGCCTTTAAGGACGAGGTGCGGTTCACGCGGAAGATGCGATTAAGCGATGCTGTGAAGAGCGCGAAGCGCATCCTGCTTATCTTTTACAAAGAATGCTTGTTTGCCCTTATTGCATTCGTAAATAAAATCCTTCAAGCTTTTGCTGCTGTACTCTTCAAAATCTCCGACAATAGCGAGCTTGACATTGTAGTTTACATATTTTTGCAATATCTCGCCGGCAAGTCCGGTTTTTAGCTCGAAGAAATCTTCCGTCACGTTCGACTTGTGAATCAGTATTTTATTGCAATCATGGCTGTAGTTAATAGTAGCCATCAAATCCAAGGCTCCTTGAACATCGCTCAATACAATGTCGGAGCTTTCGACAATGGCGACCTTGGAGTTATCCTTTTGGTCAATTACGATATTCATCGTTACTCCTGCTTTCGGTTGCGAGATAGCGCATCGCGTCTGATGCTCAGTCGACACGTCTCAGCTCAGCAGCTCCGCAAGCTGGCGCCGCGTGCTGCCAAGCGCCTCGAGGTCGACGTTGTCGCTCAGTGCCGCCAAGAGGCCGCTGACGTAGTGCTGCAAGCTTTCGGCGCGGTCCGCCTTCAGCTCGGCAAAACGATCCGCCAACTGGCTGGCGTACGCGGCTTGCAGCGCTTCCGTCTGCGCCGCGACGTACGCCGCCATCGGCTCGCTCAGCCGCGCTTCCAGCTCGGCGCGCAGCTTCGCCTTGCCGTCTCCTTCGAAGAAGTGCTTGGCGTTTTTGTAATAGGCCAGCAGCGTTTTGTCCGATACCGGCTCCGGCTCGAACTTCACGGTATGCTCCGCCGCCCGGAACTTCTTCGGCTCGTAAGGCTCCGGCTCGTAGCCGCCGACCAGTTCGGCGAACCGCTCGTTCCAGGCGATCTGGCGCTTCTTGGCCATCGCGTTCATCGCGTTCTCGATGCGCAGCGTCGTAGCCAACGTCTCTTGCTCCAGATCGAAGCCGATCATCCGAGCCAGCTCTTTCCAAGCGCCGGCAAGCGCCGTCCGCGCGTCGCCGGCGTCGTCGCGGAACGAAGCCGGGTTGAACGCCAGCTGGTACAGCTCCCCGAACCGGTACGAGGTGCGCTGCTTCACGTAATAGAGCAGCTCGCGGATTTCTTTCTCCAGCTCCTGAAGCTCTTCGCCGAAGGAAGCTTCCTCGAGCTCGGCGAGCGCCCGGCGCAGCGATTGCTCCAGCTCAGCGATGCGCCGCTTGCGGGCCGCTTCGTCCTGCTGCGCGCCGGCCAGCCACTGGTCGAGCACGTGCACCGCCCGCTCCAGCTCTTGCCCGGCGCTCATGACGGCGACCGAAGCGAGCTCTTCCACCGAGAACTTGATGAAGTCCCGCTCAAAGCTGGCGATGCCGGACTGCCGGATGAGGGCCTCGTCCCCGCTCAGCTTGCCGTCCGTCGCCATCAGGCTGGAAACCGGGTACAGCCGCGGATGGCGGATGCCGTGCTGGAGCAAATTCGACTCGACGTGCGTCAGCACGCCTTCCAGCTCTTCCGGACCGGAAGCGAGGTCGGCGGCGTTGACGATGAAAAACATTTTGTCCAGCTCGAAGCTGTCCTTCACCCTGCCGAGCTGCAGCAAAAACTCGCGGTCGGCTTGCGAGAAGGCATGATTGTAATAAGTGACGAACAATATCGCGTCGGCGTTCTTGATATAGTCGAAGGCGACGCCGGTATGGCGGGCGTTGATCGAGTCGGCCCCCGGCGTATCGACGAAAATGATGCCCTGCTCGGTCAGCTCGTTCGCGTAATGAAGCTCGATATAGTCGACGAAGCAGGAACGCGCTTCGTCGGCGACGTACGCCGCGAATTCGTCCAGCGCGATGCGGACGTCTTTGCCAAGCTGCGGCTCGGCTTGCGCCCAGCCGGCCTCGACCGCGCGCAAGAACGCGTAGTGCGGCTTGCCTTTGGCCGGCACGGCGGCCGGCGACAGCCGCCGGATGCGGGCAATGGCGTCCGCCATGCCGGACGCCGGCTCGCCAAGGACGTCCAGCGAGTAGCGGACGTCCGCCAGGATGGCGTCCGCCGTTTTCATGCGGACGCGGGCCGTGCCGTGCGGCCAGTCCGGCGAAGGCGGCACGATGCGGTTGATCGCCGCGGTCGTCGGATTCGGCGATACGGGCAAGATGCGTTCGCCGATCAGGGCATTGGCGAACGACGATTTGCCCGCGCTGAACGCCCCGAACAGCGCGATCGTGAACGTGCCGCCGCGCAGCCGGGCGGCTTTGTCCCGCATCGCGGCAGCCTGCGGGCGCAGCGCCGCGATGCTTTGCAGGAGCGCGGCCGCCCGCTCGAGGCGGCCGGCGCTCTCGCCGAGGCGGCGCCGGTAGTCGGCGCCGCTCCAGCTGCCCGCTGCGCGCGGCGCGGCAGCTGGGGCAGCGGGGGCCGCCGGCGGCTGCGGCGGCCTTCACCGTGTGCGAGGCCTCGAGCACCGTGCGCATGTCGGCGGTGGAGCCCCACGACGCGGCTCCACCGCCTGCGGCCGCGCCGGCGGCCACGGCCTCCAGCGCCGGCGCCAGCTCCGCCGGAGCGGGCAGCGCGGGCGCCGGCAGCGGCTGCTGCGGCCACTGCGCAGCCAGCTGCGCGCGTTCCTCGCGCAGCGCCTGCTCCAGCCGCCGCAGCCCGTGCCACGCGCCGAGCTGCGCTTCGAGCGCGGCCAGTTCCGCTTCGAGCTGCGGCGTCTGCGCCGCCGTACGCTCGCGCACAGCTGCGGCGATGCGCTCGATCAGCTCAAACGCCTGCTTGCGGTATTGGCTTTCAGCTCCGCGGCGATTTGCCGGCTGTAGTTCAGCGTATAGTCGCTGCCGAAGCCGGCCGCCCCGCTCACTTGCGCCGCAAGCCACTCCCCGCTAACCGGCGCGCCGAGCGCTTCGATCGCGGCGGCGAGCTCCGCCGATTTGACGCCATACCGTTCAGCCGCCTGCTTCAGCGCGCCGCGCAAATGCCAGTCGAGCTGGGCTTCGACCTGCTCGGCGAAATCGCGCCGGAACGCCTCGAGCCGCCGCGCGATTTCCGCAGCCGTCTTCGCCGCCGCGCCGAACAGCCCGACTTTGAAGCCGGGCTTCCGGCTTTGCAAATATTCGTGCGCCAGGTCGCGCGTAACCGCCGGCGTAACGTTGGCATTTTCGATGAGCGCGGCCGTTTCCTTGCGCAGCTCCGCCGTCAGCGCGTCCGGCGCCTCACGCGCCTGTTCCAGCTCGTCCCGCTTCGCCTCGTATTCGCGCTGCAGCTCTTCGCTTGCCGCGCCATCGTCCCCGGCGAGCTCCGCTTCCAGCCGCAGCCGCTCCGGCTCCCGCTCTGCTTCCAGCCAGGCCGCATGCTCGTCCAGCAGGAAACGTACGGACCGATCCAGGCTGTACTGCTGCAGCTCGTCTCCGCGCTCCAGCAGCGCGCCGATCAAAGCGAGCAGCTTGCCCCACTCGTTATGCGGATGAGCCGGCTCCTTCGCGGTGACGAACAGCATGCCGGCCGGCTCGATGCCCCAGCTGCGGAACGCCTGCTCGGCGCCGCTGCGGTAAGTGGCGAACGGCAGCTCCTGCTCGCGGTGCTTGTCGATCATATTGACGATCAAATAGAGCGGCTTGCCCCAATCTTTCATCTTCTTGGCGAACGTAAAATTGATTTCCGACTGTACGTGGTTGTAATCCATCACATACAACACGACATCGGCGAGGTGAAGCGCCGACTCGGTCGCCAGTTGGTGCGCGTCATCCGTCGAATCGATGCCTGGCGTGTCGAGCAGCATGCCGCGCCCGCCAAGCAGCGGCAGCGGGTACGTAATACGCACCGATTCGATGTCGGTGCCGTTGACGCAGTACTTTTCCAATTCATCCAGCGGCACTCGCTGCACGATGCGCTCCGCCATACCGGCGGTCTTGCCGTCGCCCGCGATCCGCGTCACTTCCGCGCCGGCATCGCCGCTGCGGATCGACACCAAATTCGCGCTTGTCGGAATCGGGCTGGACGGCAGCAGCGGCTTGCCGCACAGGCTGTTGATCAACGTCGATTTTCCCGCCGAGAAATGGCCGCAGAACGCAATCGCCGTAAGCCCGCTATCCGCCTTCTCGGCCAGCTGGCCGAGCTTTACGGCCGTAGCCGCATTCCCCGCTTCCAAACACGAGCGCTGCAGCTGCTGCAGCTTCTCTTTCTCTCTGTTCATCATCCGGTCTCTCTCCCCAAATCAACCTTCTGTATTCAACAAAAAAAAACCGAAAAGCTTCGGTTTTTAGTGTAACGCATTTTCTTTGGACGGGATAAAGATTTCAAACACATCGCGATGCTGCAATATCGTTATGTCGGAGTCTTTCACTTTCATGACGACGACCTCGGGCTTCGTCTTCATTTTGTTCAAATAATGTTCCGGCACTTCGCCGGATTCGCTCACCGTAACGCCTTCGATCACTTTCTCCTCGTTTTCCTTCAGCGGCGTTTTCAGCACTTCTTCATAAATATCGGAGAACACTTCAAAATTGTTCGTATAAACCGCGATGCATTTCATCGTTATCCCATCCTTCGTTCATCTGTTATTTCGTCTTTCGTTCGTAGAGTGCTCTAACTAGTTTTCCTTGTTTTTCCTGGTTTCATACGTCGTTTGCCTTCTTTGCAGCCGTCCAGCAGCGGGCATACGCCGCACTGCGGGTTTTGCGCCTTGCAATGATACCGCCCGAAAAAAAATGAAACGGTGATGCGTCTGCGTCCATTCCTCGCGCGGGACGAGCTTCATGAGCTGCTTCTCGACCTCGAGCACGGTCGCCTCTTCCGCCGCGATGCCAAGCCGCTTGGAGACCCGTTCGACGTGAGTGTCGACGGCAATGGCCGGGACCCCGAACGCATTGGAAACGACGACGTTCGCCGTTTTCCGCCCGACGCCGGGCAGCTCCGTCAGCTTCTCGTGCTCCTGCGGCACGTCGCCTCCGTACTGCTCCAGAAGCACATGACAAAGCTTCTGGATATGCTTCGCCTTGTTGCGGTACAGGCCGATGCGCTTAATGTCCTGCTCAAGCTCCTCAAGCGGTACGGCGATATAATCCTCAGGCCGTTTATATTTCTGAAACAGCGTCGCGGTTACCTTGTTGACGGTCTCGTCCGTGCACTGCGCCGAGAGCAGCACGGCAATCGTCAGCTCGAACGGATTCGAATGGTTGAGCTCGCAATGCGCGTCAGGAAACATGGCGGCGACGGTATCAAGAATATGCCTCATTTGCTTGCGGTTCACTCGCGCATCGCCTCCTCGGCAAATCATACCCTCAAGTTTACCGAATCGCCCGCCCGGAATCAATGCTTTGCCACCATAAAATGCGACAGATTTGCAAAATTACGCATTGCACTTTTGCCAACTAAAAGAACAAAACCCGCCATCCGGCCAGAAGGAGCTTGCCCTTCTAGTAGACGACGGGTTTTGCCGCAAAGTTGCAGCGGAAATCGTAGTTATTTTTCCATCTCGATGACGCGGCCGTCGATGAGATAGACCGTGACGGCGTCATTGGCGGCGAAGCCGGTTATGGCCAGCGAATCCGTTCCTTTGTGCAGATAGACGCGCGGACTCATAATGTACGAATCGCTGCCTGCGGTAGACGTAAAGGACAACGTATTGGTGCCCCCGTTATAGGCTACAAACGTACGCTGCAGCGCAGTCGCCACTTTGACGTTCATGTTGCCGTCGCCGTTTTTCACGACTTGGACGCGGTCGCCGACTTGTACGGCCGCCAGCGTCGTTTGCGCGTTGCCGTTTCCGGTTACCGTGGCATTCGCGCCGATTGTGACCAGCTTGGTCAGTCCGGCAAAATCTTGCACGGTAAGCGTGCCGGCCCCAGCGTCGACGG
This sequence comes from Gordoniibacillus kamchatkensis, assembly GCF_000829455.1. Taxonomy (GTDB): domain Bacteria; phylum Bacillota; class Bacilli; order Paenibacillales; family NBRC-103111; genus Gordoniibacillus; species Gordoniibacillus kamchatkensis. The sequence goes on along the minus strand of NZ_JXAK01000027.1, from coordinate 43,431 downwards.
CGAGCACTTTCCCGCGCACCGGCGAAACGATTTCCGCATTCGTGATCGTGTTGCCTTTGAACGAAAGCTTCAAATAGTCGTCCGCCAAAATGTCCGAGAAGGTCGGCGAAACTTTGCCTTCGGCAACGATCGGAACCGACGTGTCCAAGGTGATGACCAGGTTGTTGCCGGCTGCATCCTGCAGCGTAATTTGCCGCGACGTGGAGTAAGCGAGCAGCACTTTGTACTGCTTCGTGCTCGTCGCCGTAATTTTCAAAATCGTGTCCTGCTGGCCCGGATTGAGGTCGAGCGTAACCGAATCGCCGATGTTCAGATCGCTGAGCGTAGCCGACGGCTTGCCGTAAAGCTCGATGGACGGCGCGAACGCCATCGTGAACGAAACGTTCTGGCTGCCGGATTTGACCGTAATTTGCTTCGTCGTCGCATTGATGTCGGTAATGACGCCGGTCAGCTGTGTAGCCAGCGAGATGCTCGTTACGGTCTGCTTCGACAGCTGAATGTTGACCCGTTTGCCTTGAGAGAAATTGCTTGTGAAGTTCGCCAAATTGTAGTTGACGCCGTACATCAAAATAGCCGTCTGATCCGTCATTTTGAAAATATACGGGTTGCCGTTAATGTCTTCGACCGTCAAATATTTGTTAACTTGATCGTAATTGATAATTTTCGCGAAAACGAGGTCCTGGCTGTTGCTGTTCGTGACATTGACCGCTTGCACTTTTTTGTTCAGCAGGTCCAGACTCATCTTGATCGCCGTCGGACAAATCGTTCAGGCTGGACGACGTTCTGCCCTGGATGTTAACGCGCACCGTGTCGCTGAGATAATAGGCGGCGAGGGTCCCGTCAGCCGTTTTAATATTGATGACCCCGTTCGCGGCGCTTACCGTGCCGACGAGCGTTCCTTGCACGGTCAACCCGATATCGATTTGCTTCGTAACCTTAATAGCGGTGACGCGGCTGTTGGCAACGGTATAAGACACCGTATCGCCGACGTGAATCGAGCTTAAATCCGACGGCGTGTCGCCGGGAAGACGAACGTTGATGAGGTCGTTGAGCGTATACGATTCGATCCGTCCGCTCGACTTGTCCAGCACTTTGAACGTTTGCGTATCGCGGTTCACTTCCTGGACGGTTCCTTCCGACGTTTTGTTGACCGGAAGCTGCTTGATGACGATTTGCGTGTACTTGGTCGATTTGACGAGCTTGTTTCTGCGCACTTCGACAACGCTGTTTTTGACGAGCGCGCTCAGGCTCGAGCCTTGGCCGTTCGCATCGGTCACGGCAACGTCGGGAGCCAGATCGTAAAACTCGTTGCCGTCATTCAGATACAGCTTCAAATTCGCGGCATCGACGAGATACACGGAGCCGGAGTGTACGTCCATCTGCAGCTGGTCGTTCGTTACTTCCACGTAATAAGCTTTGCCGCCGACTTGCAGAATCGACACTTCGTACGTTTGCTGAATCGCGGACGAGGCGATGCGCTCGCCTTCTTTTTTGCCATAGAAGACGGTCGAAGCGTCAACGTCGTATGTAGTCGTATTGCCGTCGAGATCTTGCAGCACAAGCTTGCCGCCGCCAATGGAGCTGACATAGCCTTTCGCATACCGCGGCGATTTGACCGGCGCCTGCTTTTCCGAGCGGCTCAGGAACGTAGCCATCTGGCGCGCGTCACGCTGCCTTGCGGCTGGAACGAGCCGTCCTCGAACCCTTGCACGAGACCGAGCGATACCGCTTCGTTAATATAGCCTGTAGCCCATGCCGAAATTTTGCCGTTGTCCGTAAAAGCGGGGGCGTTCGCGGCGAGCGCGTCGGCGTCGGCCTGTTTGCCAAGGAGGCGCACCATAATTTTGGCGACCCATTCGCGCGTTGCCGGGCGGGAGCCCCAAGCGGTTTTGCTTTGCGCGTTCGCTTCTATCTCTTCCTTGGTCGTGATCAGGCCTCTGCTTATCGCTTCGACGACGTATGGCTGGGCGTAGCCGCTCACGTCGAACGGCAGCTTGACCGTTGCCGTATTCGCCTTGGCGTCCGCCTCTGCGCCCATCATCCGAATCGCCATAATGAGCACGTCCTGCTGCGAAACGGAGGCTTCGGGATTGTATTGGCCCAGCTGATCGCCCTCGACGATGCCCTCGATCGCCAGCTTCGTAATATGCTGCAGCGCCCAGTGGGTGGAGCTGACGTCGGGGAAATTGGTCCGCACTGCCGCACCCGCTGCCGTTTGCCCCGTTGCCGCTAGTGCTGTGCCATTCGTGCCGTCCGCTAATACAGCCTCCCCCCATGCCGGGGCGGACGCCGCCAGCATCGACGCCGCGGCCGCGCCGATCACCATCGTTCTAATCATGCGAAGCTGCTTCATAATTGGTTCCGGTCTCCTCTCGATTGTACGGATAATGCGATATTGCTATTGACTGCGCTTGATCGGATACGGCAAATCCATATGCCCCATCAGCGAATCGACTTTGGCGCCGTCCACGGTCACGTAAATTTCCGCCACCTCGGGAAATTGAAACAACGTCTTCTGCAGCGCCTGAAGCGTCAGTTCTTCCGCTTCCGAGCCGGTTCTCGCTTGATCGTCGAGCTTCAGATCGAGGTACAGCTTGCCGCTCTCGAGCTTTACGCTCTTGAACGTGAAGCCGTCGAAAAGCGATACCGCCTTGCTGTCGCCCGGATGCTGTAAAGCTTTCAACGCGGCGCCGTATTTGTCGCTGTCGGACGCATAAGTGATCGTCGTTTGTTTGACGACAAGGCCCGTTCCGTTCTCATCGCCGAAATACGTGTGCACGGATGCTGTTTTCGGCTGCGGCGCTTGCGGCTTGGACTGCGGAGCTTGCGGCTCGGCGCTGCTGCCCGCATTGCCGGACGAATGGGCCACGGACGGTGCTACTTGCGGCTGAGCGGCAGGAGCCTTGTCCCTTGCCCCGCAGCCGGCAAGTACAGTTGCGATAGCCGCGCCGGCGAGCAGGACGCGGATTGTCGACTTCTGCATCATAGTTCACTCACCTCTCATTGGATGTTCAAGTAATCTTTGATGCCGGCAACTAGGGAGGCAGCTACTTGATTCTGGAATGCTTCGTCAAACATCTTCTTCTCGTCGTTCTTGTTGGATAAATATCCGACCTCGACCAAAATCCCGGGCATCGTCGTCCCCTTGACGACGCGGAACGGCTCCTGCCGCACGCCGCGGTCGGCAAACCCCGTTGCCGGAACCAGATGCTTATGTATCGTCTTGGCAAAATCGAGACTTTCGTCGCGGTAATAATACGTTTCGGTGCCTGTGGACGACGCGGTGTACTTGTTGCCGTGAATCGACAAAAATAAATCCGCGTTTCTCGTATTGGCGAACGCCACGCGGTCGTCCAGCTCGACGAACGTATCGTCCGACCGGGTCATCTGCACTTCGATGAGCGGTTCTTTCCGCAAAAGCTCGCTTACTTTCGTCGCCATCGCCAAATTGAACGTTTTTTCCATTTTGCCGGTCACCGAGATGGCGCCGCTATCCTTCCCGCCGTGGCCGGCATCGATGACGACCAAATACTTCGCCAGCTTCAAGTCATATGCGAACTGGCCCGGCTGCAGCTGCTTCGCCTCGACAGGAACGAGCTCTGCCCGTCCCTTCAAATCTATTATAATTCTTGCGGTAGGAGGATCGCTACTATAATTGGAGAATCGGATCTTTTGCGCGAGCGGATGCTGCACCGCGATTTCGCCGACCGTACCGTTCAGCTTCGCTTTGAGCGCCTCGTCCAGAACGGCGTACGGGACGTCCAGCACGAGCCGCTCCGGGCCGGAAAGGTGGAACAGATTCGGCTTCGTCGTGACGCCGTTCGTTTTGATCGTCAGCCGGTCGCCCGTAAAATCGATCGCCTGGACGATGCCCGGCTTAGAGTCGGGGTCAGGCTCGGCGGCGTGGGCAACGCCTGCAGACGCGCCGCCGGCGGCCGTTCCGCCGGCCGTGCCGGCACCTGCATTCGCCCCGGTGCTGCCGGCAGCTCCCGCTCCCGCCGCGGCCGAACCGCCGGCTCCGCTCGTGCCGCCGTTCGCACCGCTATCCGCTGCCGCCGTGCCGCTTGATTTCTTATACAAAAAAACGGAGCGCGTCAGCTCGTCCCACGTTACTTTCAGTCCGAGCTTCTCGGCTACAAAACGCACCGGCAGCATCGTGTTGCCTTCTACAATCGTCGGCGCAACCTCAAGCTGCTCCGTCTTGTCTCCAACCGCCACTTCCGGCTTGTCAATCGTGAGCACGAGCTTCGTCGCGCCGCTTGTCACCGTCACTTGTTTCGTCCGATCGTCCCAACCGACCTTTGCGCCAAGATTTTCGGCGATAATCCGGACCGGAACAAGCGTATTGCCGCTGATAATGCGAGGCGGCACTTCCGCTGCCAGCGGCTTTCCGTTAAGGAACAGCTGCGTCGTCGCGCCGCCCGCGGCCATTGCCACCTGCGGCAGCGCCAGCATCCCGAGGAGCAATCCGGCCCCTACCCACAACCGTTTCATCCTTTCACCTCATGCTTCTTATTGTGCGAATCTCGTAAGCTAGCAACTACTTAATTTTAACAAAGAGAGCCACAAAAAGACACAATAACCTCCTCTTCGACGGTAAATAGTACTTACTTAGACGCATTTTGGCAGCGAAAGTTGCAGGCGCGAAAAACTCGGGACTATATGCCCAGGCGCGGGACAAATAGAAAAGCCGCGGCTCCCTGAAGGAGCTGCGGCCCTGTTGCGGTAAGCGGATTTAGATGTAATGAACCAGGCTGTCCGAGAAAGGCGGAGCGGAGGATGGGAATGTAGGCCTTGGAGCGGAGCGTGCGCCTTTGAACTCGTGTTCCCACCATGTTAACTGATTCGAGGGAACACGAGTTCAACGAAGCCGGAGACCCACATTCTTAGGTCCGCAGCGCAGCCCCACTTTCTTGGGCAGCCTGAATGTGCTCGTTCCGTTAAGCCAGCTTCGCGGCTTCGATGTCCATCGACACTTTGACTTCGTCCCCGATCAGGACGCCGCCGGTCTCCAGCACGGCATTGTACGTCAAGCCGTAATCGCTGCGCTTCAGGCTGCCTGTAGCGCTGAAGCCCACTTTCTCGTTGCCCCACGGGTCTTTGCCGCCGCCTTCGAACGTAACGGCGAACGTTTCCGCCCGGGTTACGCCATGCAGCGTGACGTTGCCGGTAACGTCATACTCGCCGTCGCCCTTTTTGACGATGCGGGTCGCGTCAAACGTCAGCTTCGGATACTTCTCCGTATCGAAGAAATCGGCGGAGCGCAGATGCGCGTCGCGGTCGCCGTTGCGGGTATCGACGCTGCTTAAGTCGATGTCGAAGCGGATGCTTGCCGTCGTGAGATCGTTCGGATCGGCTTCAATTTCCGCGCTGAACTCGTGGAACGAGCCTTTGACTTTGGCGATCATCATGTGCTTAACGGAAAATTCAACTGCGCTGTGCGAAGCGTCTACTGCCCATTTCGTTTTAGCCATTTCGATAATACCTCCTGAATTATTCAACTTATTTATTTTTATTTGCTTACTTTTATTCAATTCCAATCGTAATATATATCCCTTCGATTTGTCAATCTTAAATTTGAGATTTCTGGAGAAATAAAAGCGTCCCCGTCCGGAGGGTTAATTGCCGAACGGGGACGTATACGTCGTCTGAGGTTTCGTTTACTTGTACGAGAGCTCCGGGTGCTTCGCTTCGTAAGCCGCGATCGCGTCTTCGTGCTGCAGCGTCAGGCCGATGTCGTCAAGACCGAGCAGCAGAAACTGGCGGCGGTGCTCGTCGAGATCGAAGCCGTACGACAGTCCGTAGTCGTCGCTGATCGTTTTGTGTTCCAGATCGATGTGCAGCTTGTAGCCTTCATGCTTCGCCGTGCGCTGGAACAGCTCCTCGACCTGCTCCTCGGACAGCTTGATCGGCAGGATGCCGTTTTTGAAGCAGTTGTTATAGAAAATGTCCGCGTAAGACGGCGCGATGATCGCTTTGAAGCCGAAGTCCTGGATCGCCCACGGCGCGTGCTCGCGGGACGAGCCGCAGCCGAAGTTGGCGCGGGACAGCAGCACCGAAGCGCCTTGGTAGCGCGGCTGGTTGAGCGGGAAGCTGTCGATCACGTTGCCCTTCTCGTCCCATCTCCACTCGAAGAACAAAAACTGGCCGAAGCCGGTGCGCTCGATGCGCTTCAAAAACTGCTTGGGAATAATGGCGTCGGTGTCGACGTTCACGCGGTCGACCGGGCCGACGAGTCCGGTATGCTGTTTGAACGATTCCATATCCGATTCTCCTCTCGTTATGCGGGTGCGGTGACCTTACGCTTGTTGCGGCACTTTAAACTTCCAGTCGCGCACATCGACGAAACGGCCGGCAATCGCCGCAGCCGCCGCCATCGCCGGGGACACGAGATGCGTCCGTCCGCCGCGGCCTTGGCGGCCTTCGAAGTTGCGGTTCGACGTCGAGGCGCAGCGTTCTCCCGGCGACAGGACGTCCGGGTTCATGGCGAGACACATCGAGCAGCCGGCGTCGCGCCATTCGAAGCCCGCTTCCGTGAAAATTTTATCCAGTCCTTCGGCCTCTGCCTGCATTTTGACGCGGCCGGAGCCAGGCACGACGATAGCGTTGACGTGCGCCGCCACTTTGTAGCCGCGGGCCACTTCCGCCGCCGCGCGCAAGTCTTCGATGCGGCCGTTCGTGCAGGAGCCGATGAAAACCCGGTCGACCTTGAGCTCGGTCATCGGCGTTCCCGGCGTCAGTCCCATATATTCGAGCGCTTTTTCCGCCGCTTTCCGCTCGTTCTCGGTAGCGAAGTCTTTCGGATTAGGAACGACGTCGGTGACATTCGTGCCCATGCCCGGCGACGTTCCCCACGTTACTTGCGGCACGAGCGAGTCGGCGTCGAACTCCACAACCGTGTCGTAGGCTGCGCCTTCATCCGTCGTCAGCTGCTTCCAGCGCTGCACGGCCTCGTCGAATGCCGCGCCTTGCGGCACGTATTCGCGGCCGCGGAGGTAGGTGAACGTCGTCTCGTCCGGAGCGATCAGGCCGGCGCGCGCGCCAGCTTCGATCGACATGTTGCAGACGGTCATCCGCTCTTCCATCGACATGCTGCGGATCGCTTCGCCGGTGTACTCGATGACGTAGCCCGTAGCAAAGTCGGTGCCGTACTTGCCGATAATGCCGAGAATGAGGTCTTTCGCCGTGACGCCTGTCTTCAGGCGGCCGTTCACGCGCACTTCCATCGTTTTCGACTTCGATTGCTGCAAGCATTGCGTCGCCAGCACGTGCTCCACTTCGCTCGTGCCGATGCCGAACGCCAGCGCGCCGAACGCGCCGTGCGTCGAGGTATGGCTGTCGCCGCACACGATCGTTTTGCCCGGGTGGGTGAGGCCAATCTCAGGCCCCATGACGTGCACGACGCCTTGGTCGACGTTGTTCAGGTCGAACAGCTTGACGCCGAAGTCCGCGCAGTTTTTGGACAGCGTATCGACCTGCTGCTTGGAGATCGGATCGGCAATGTTGAACCGGTCCTTCGTCGGCACGTTGTGGTCCATCGTCGCGAACGTCAAATCCGGACGGCGCACTTGGCGGCCGGCGAGGCGCAGCCCTTCGAACGCCTGCGGGCTCGTCACCTCGTGCACCAGATGAAGGTCGATATAAATAATGCTCGGCTTGCCCGTTTCTTGATAGATGACGTGATTGTTCCAAATTTTTTCGTACATCGTTTGCTTCGCCATCGTACTCACCTCAAACCTTAGAATGATTTCGACAATAAGTCCTTGTGTTCATCCTAGCATTTCTTTCTTGATTGTTCCAAGATATAATATCTATAAGCTTAATAGGTAATTGTAATAACGATTCCCCGACTAAAGGAGCCATTCATGGAACTTCGTCAATTGCAATACGCCGTCCAAATCGCCGCCGAGCGCAATTTCTCCCGTGCGGCGGAAAAGCTCCATATCGCCCAGCCGTCGCTCAGCCAGCAGCTGCTCAAATTGGAGAAAGAAATCGGCGTCATGCTGTTCCACCGCAGCACGAGCTCGGTCGAGCTGACGCACGCCGGAGCCGTGTTTGTCGACAAGGCGCAAGCGATTCTCGATATGGTTGAGCAGTTAAAGCAGGAGATGGAGGATATATCGCAAATGAAGCGCGGCCGCCTCATCGTCGGCTCGATGCCGATTACCGGGACGACGATTTTGCCGCTTGTGCTTCCCGCCTTCCAGGCAGCGTACCCGGACGTAGAAGTGTCGCTCGTCGAGGAAACGTCGGCGAATCTCGGCCTGCTCACCTTGAACGGCCAAACCGACATTTCGCTGCTGGCGCTGCCGCTCAAGGAGGAGTCGCTCGCCTACGAGCCGCTGCTCGACGAAGAAATCGTGCTCGCCGTGCCGCCGCAGCATCCGCTTGCCGCCAAATACGGCGGTGCGCCAGGCGCACGCAGCGCCGGGACTCGGCGCCTGCAGGCCGCCGAGGTACCGCTGCAAGCGCTCGAGCATGAGCCGTTCGTCGCTTTGAAGAAAGGCCAAGGCTTGCGCCAGCTCACTTTGGAGCTGTGCAGAAAGCATGGCTTCGAGCCGCGCATCGCCTTCGAGAGCACGAACATGGAAACGGTGCAGGGGCTTGTGGCGGCCGGCATGGGCATTGCTTTCGTGCCGTCGCTCATCGCCCGCAACGCTCCTTCCCGGTTCGCCCCCGTCATTTTGCCGATCGCCGGCCGCCCGGCGCGCACGCTCGTAATCGCCTACCGCAAAGGACGCTACTTGTCGAAAGCGGCGGAAGCGTTCATATCCGTCATGAAGTCGGTTACGGCCGGGTTGGTGCAAAAGTAACTTGCCGCGAAACGACAAAACCAGGTCATCCGTCCGGAGTTGACCTGGTTTTGTGCGCAGTTTCTTATTCTTTTGCCGCGGGACGCATTTCGCCTGCGCCGATTTTTCTTTGCAATTCGGCAATTTGCCGCCGGTGCTGATCGACGATCGCTTCGAGCTGTCCGAAGTTTCGTTCCAGCACGCGCACCCTTTCTTCCAGCTCGGCGTGGCCGCCTGACGCGGGCGTGCCGCCCGGACCGGCGGGCATCGGGTATGCGCCGGGGTGAACCGCGGGAATGTAAAGCTTTTGGCCTACTTGAAGCCTGTTCGGATCGGGCAAAAGATTTGCTGCCATCAGGGCATGAACCGATACGCCGAAGCGCGCGGCGATGCTCCACAACGTATCGCCCGGCTGAACGGCATAAGTCAATGGAACCACTCCTCTGCTCTTGGTTTCGTTTCGCGCTTATTCCGGAGGCAGCAAAATCGATTGTCCCGGGTATATGACTGGCTGCTCCCCGATATATGGGTTTAATTCTTTCAAGTACAGGGGGAGAATTCCGTACGTTTTGGCGATGCTTTCATAAGTCTCGTCAGGCAGGACCGTATAGCTGCGGGGCAGCCTCAGCTCTCTTCCTTCATAAACCCCTTGTTCGCTTTCCACATAAGGGTTGAATCGCCGAATCGTTTGGTACGGAACGTCGAACCTGCTCACGATGTCGCTGATTTTTTCCTGTTTTTTGATTTTATATGGCATGTACCGGCTCCCTCCTTACGCGCATCTACTCCTTCATATGCCCATTCCGATGAAAAGGTGAAAACCTATCCGGGTTTGTCACGACTGGGCATGCGCCGGCATACGGTAACAGGAGAACAACGAAACGGAGGCAGGCATATGGAACCGGGCCATCGTCCCCTTGCTAGACAGAACGAGACCGAAAAGCAGTTGACGACCGTTGCGGAGCAAAGCGGGGCGTATCAAAAAATTACGGATCCGGTTTTTTTGACGGACGCCGGTTACGTCACGTTAACGCTCGATGACGGGCCTTCCGTCCATACGGAACAATTGCTCGAAGAACTGGCGAATAAAAACGCGCGGGCGATTTTTTTCATGCTGGGCGAGAACGTCGCCAAAAATCCGGGGCTGGCCCGCAAGGTGGCGGAAGCGGGGCACGTGATCGGAAACCATAGCTTTTCCCATCCTTTCATGACCAAGATTACGGCGGATAAAGCGCGCGAGGAGCTGGAGAGAACGTCCCGCGTCATCGAAGATGCGACGGGAGTCGTCCCCACGTATTTTCGTCCTCCGTACGGAGCGTTTAACGAATCTACGCTGCTCCTTGCCAATCAATTGCGGATGAAAGTGGTCATGTGGTCCGCCGACCCGAAAGACTATTCGTTCCATACCGCGAGAGCCGTATATAAAGCGACCGACCCGCTGCTCGCCTCGCGCAAAATATTGCTCCTTCACGATCTGAAAGATGCGACGGCAGACGCCCTTCCGCGAATTATCGACGGGATCAGGGAGAAGAATTTGAAAATAACCGTCAAATATGAAGACTAACCACTCTGTTGCGGCGCGTTTCCGCAGCGCGTCGTTTACCGCGGCTTTCGCGCCGTCCACACCGTCCATCGGTCTTGCTCGACGATCGGCGCCTTGTCCCGGCCGTATGTAGAAACAATGAAAGCCGTGAGCCGCGCAAGCTCCTCATCGCTGAGCTCGTGCAAAATAGAGCGGCCTGTGCGGGCGAGCAAGTCCCGCTCCAGCTCCGTGGCACCAGCATGTACGGCGCGCGTCTCCCACAGCGGCTCCGTGCGGATATCGGCGAAGCCGGCGCCGCGCAGCGCAGTCACAACGCTGTCAGCCGTCGGCCGCCGGCCGGTCTCGATCGAGGCGAGGCGCGGAAACGCTTCGAAGAAGTAGCCGCGCAAGTGCGTCTTGCTGCCGGGGAGCAGGCAATCTTCCGGCGTCCGGTCCTGAACGACGAGCATCCCGCCCGGCGCAAGAAGCCGGTACGCTTCGCGGAACGCCGCCGGCAAGTCGGACAAGTGGTGGATGAGCGCCCGCTCCAGCACGACTTCGGCGCAGCCGTCCGTGAGGCCTGTCGCGTAGGCGTCACCTTGGACGAAGCGGGCGCGGCTGTCGCCGGCAGCGTTTTGGCTGGCGCCGTCCAGCATCGCCGCGGAAAAATCGACGCCGGTCGCTTCCGCCGCGCCAAGGGCCAGCATCGCCTTCGTGTAAATGCCGCCGCCGCAGCCGATATCGACAACTTTGGCGCCTTGCAGCGGAACATGCCTTCTCGCCCATTCGAGCCAAGTTGCGTCGGCTTCTCTTGCTGCGTACGTAAGACGGCTTTTATAGTCATGGAAAAAATCGGTCATCGGACAGGCCTCCTTCATTGTTCCGCATTATGAAACCACATCTCTCTTGATGAAACTCCACACTTTCATTGTACCGTTTTTATCCATTTTCGCAATAGGGAGCATAAAGCCTCAATTCCCTATACATGACTCGGATTTCGTGATACATTAACTGTACGAATGCTGCACAGTATGACCTAATGGAGTGTGAACGTTCACGTCTATGGATACGAAATCTTCCGCCTTTACGGTGCGGCCGGCGCAGCGCATGACGGTGCGGCCGGCGCAGCGCATGACGGAGCTGCCGGCGCAGTTTTTCGCCGCGCTCGTGCGTAAAGCGAACGAACAAATCGCCCTCGGCCACGACGTCATCAACCTCGGACAAGGCAATCCGGATCAGCCGACGCCGCCCCGCATCGTGCGCGCGCTGCAGGAAGCTGCGGAAAATCCGCTCTATCACAAATACCCGCCGTTCAGCGGCTTTGCGTTTTTGAAAGAAGCGATCGCCCGGCGGTACAAGCTGGATTACGGCGTCACGCTAGATCCCGAGACGGAAGTCGCCATTCTGTTCGGGGGCAAGACAGGGCTCGTCGAAATTAGCCAATGCCTGCTCGATCCGGGCGACGTGTGCCTCGTGCCCGACCCAGGTTATCCCGATTATTGGTCGGGCGTATCTCTTGCCGGGGCTTCGATGGCGTTCATGCCGCTGCGCGAGGACAACGGCTTTTTGCCGGACTATACGCGGCTGACTCCGTCCGAACTCACACGGGCAAAGCTGATGTTCGTCAACTATCCGAACAACCCGACGGCAGCGGCGGCTCCTCTGTCCTTCTACGAAGATACGGTGCGGTTTGCCGAAAAGCACGGCATCGTCGTCGCCAGCGATTTCGCGTATGGCGCGATCGGCTTCGACGGGCGGAAGCCGGTATCGTTCCTGCAAGCTGCGGGCGCAAAAGACGTCGGCGTCGAGTATTATACGATGTCGAAAACATACAACATGGCGGGCTGGCGCGTCGGCTTCGCGCTTGGCAACCGCGAGGTGATCCGGCTGCTCAACCTGATGCAGGATCACTACTACTGCTCGCTGTTCGGCGGCATCCAGGCCGCGGCTGCAGCGGCGCTGACTGGCCCGCAGGACAGCGTCGATACGCTGCGCGCCATGTACGAGCGCCGGCGCAACGCCTTGTTCGGCGCCTTGACAGGCATCGGCTGGCAAGCCAAGCCGTCCGAAGGCTCGTTTTTCGCCTGGCTGCCGGTGCCAAAAGGATACACATCAGCAGAGCTGGCCGATCGGCTGCTGCTGGAAGCGAAAGTCGTCGTCGCGCCGGGCATCGGCTTTGGCGATAATGGCGAAGGCTACGTCCGCCTCGGCTTGCTCGCGCCGGAAGCGCGGCTCGAAGAAGCGGTGGCGCGCATCGGCAAGCTCGGATTGTTTTGATGCGGGCTAGTCCGCAGGCCGGTAATGTGGTGAGCTGCTATGCTCGGCACGGCAAGCTGCTTGAGATGCGCGGCAAGCGATGCTAAGTGCATATGGCGGCTAACAGCGGCAGCATTCGGCTGAGAGATCGCAGCAAACAGCGCATAATTCCATCTTTACAGCACCGGCCCGATCGTGCTATTCTATAAGGAAATCCGAACGTAATGATGGGAATAGTAGGCAGCATCCGTATCGCGATCAGAGAGTAAATTCCAGCGGCTGAAAGAATTTACCGCGAACTAGCGCCGAACCCGCCCCGGAACGGTCAACGACGAGTTGAACAGGCTCTTCCCTCCTGTTATCCAGGGATACGTGCAAGCAGGACGGCATACGCCCGCCTGCCGTCCGGTCCGCCAGCGGCCCGGGCTGCAGCAGCGCGCAAAGCCGTCAAGTAAGGTGGTACCGCGGAAGCTCGAGACTTTCGTCCTTATCCAGGACGGAAGTCTTTTTATTTTACCGGGCCAACCGGCATAACGGAACATCGTTCCGCTATCACCCCATTTCCCGATTATTGCCCAGAAATAACGGAAAGCCGTTCCGCTATTTGCCGGATTTACCGCCGGCAGCGCCGCTTGGCCCGCAATTAACGGAACTTGTTCCGTTATCGCTAACCCGCTTCAGTCCCGGCATCACATTAACGGAACGCAGTTCCGCTAAGCCTCTCCCGCATGCGCGAGGAGAGCACGGCAGAAGAAAGCTTAAAGGATGTGTATGAGCTATGCAGCAGCGAATCGTCGTCAAAATCGGCTCCTCCTCGCTCACCTCGGACGAGGGCGGCCTCACCCACGCGAAAATCGAGTTTTTCGCCGCCGAGCTGGCTTCGCTTCAGCAGCGCGGCTGTCAAGTGCTGCTCGTCACGAGCGGCGCCGTCGCCGCCGGCTTCCGCCGAATCGGCTACAAAGCGCGGCCGAAGCAGCTGCACGAAAAGCAAGCCGCCGCCTCCGTCGGCCAGGCGCTCCTCATGCAGGCGTACCAGGAAGCGTTCGCGCGGCACGATCTCGTCGTCGCCCAAATTTTGCTCACCCGCTCCGACTTCTCGAACCGGAAGCGCGGCCATAACGCGATGGCGACGATCGAGGAACTGCTGAAGCGCGGCGTCATTCCAATCATTAACGAAAACGACACCGTCTCCGTCGACGAGCTGAAGTTCAGCGAGAACGACACGCTGTCGGCGCTCGTCGCCAACCTTGTCAAAGCGCAGCGGCTCATCATTTTGACCGACACCGACGGGCTGTACACCGACGATCCGCGCCATAATCCGGAGGCGACCCGCATCGACCGCGTCGACGTCATTACGGGCGAGCTGCTGCGCTTCGCCGGCGGTTCCGGCAGCGCCGTAGGCACCGGCGGCATGCGCTCCAAAATCGAAGCGGCCCGCATCGCCATGCGCGGCGGCGTGCCGGTGTTCGTCGGACGCGCGGCCGAGCCCGGCGACCTGCTGCTGGCGACGGACGGCAGCGGCAAAGGCACCTACTTCGATACGACCGCCGGCGGCTTGTCGATGAAGAAGCAATGGGTCGGCTTCCACTCGCTGCCGCAAGGCAAAATCGTCGTCGACCGCGGCGCGGAAGAGGCGCTGCTGTCAGGCGGCAAAAGCCTCCTCCCCGTCGGCATCCGCGAGCTGGAAGGCGATTTCCATCCCGGCGACGTCGTCGAAGTCGTGAACGTCGACCGCATCCCGATCGGACGCGGCGTCGTCAATTACGCCTCGTGGCAGCTGCAGGCGGTGGCCGGCTTGTCGACCGACGAAGTGCAGCGCCGCATCGACGTGCCGAGAATCGAAGTGATTCACCGCGACGAGTGGGTGGCAGTATGAGACAGCAGAAGCTTTTTCACCGCACGCTGCGCGACGTGCCGGCAGAAGCGGAGACGGCGAGCCATCGCCTCATGCTCCGCGCCGGGCTGATCCGCCAGCTGGCTGCCGGCATATACACCTATTTGCCGATAGGGCTGCAGGCGCTGCAGCGAATCGAGGCGATCATCCGCGAGGAATTGAACCGGTCCGGCGCGCAGGAGCTGCTCCTTCCCGCCCTGCATCCTGCCGAGCTGTGGCGCGAATCCGGCAGGTGGGACGTGTACGGACCCGAGCTGATGCGGCTGAAAGACCGGCACGAGCGCGAATTTGCGCTTGGCGCAACGCATGAAGAAGTCGTCACGGCGCTGATGGCGGATGAAATCACATCCTATAAACAGCTGCCCGTCACCGTGTTCCAAATTCAAACGAAATTCCGCGACGAGCGCAGGCCGCGATTCGGGCTGCTGCGCGGCCGGGAATTTCTGATGAAGGACGCGTACTCTTTCGACGTTTCGAAGGAAGGGCTGCAGGCGAGCTACCGTTCCATGTACGACGCGTATCACCGCATTTTTGCCCGGTGCGGACTGAACTTCAGAGCGGTGGAAGCCGACTCCGGAGCGATGGGCGGCACGGACACCCACGAATTTATCGCGCTTGCCGGAATTGGCGAAGATACGATCGTCCATTGCTCCGCCTGCCCTTATGCGGCCAACGTGGAGCTCCATGCCGCCGGTGCGGGCGACGCTTGCCCGCGCTGCGGCGCGCCGCTCGAAACGGCGAAAGGCATCGAGATCGGCCACGTATTCCAGCTCGGAACGAGATACAGCGAACAGCTCGGCGCCGTTTTCGCGGACGATGCCGGCAGTTCCGTGCCGATAATGATGGGGTGTTACGGAATCGGCATCTCTCGCGCGCTGGCCGCCGCCATCGAGCAGAGGCACGACGATGACGGCATCGTGTGGCCGTGGGAGCTGGCTCCGTACGAGCTGCATCTGATCACGGTACAGTCCGCGGACGCCGCCCAAACCGAGCTGTCCGAGCGGCTGTACCGGGAGCTGCTGGCGCAAGGCTTTCGCGTGCTGTGGGACGACCGCCCGGAACGGCCCGGCGTCAAATTCGCCGATGCCGATCTGCTCGGCTTCCCGCTGCAAATTCGCATCGGCCGGCAAGCTGCCCATGGCATCGCGGAATGCAAACATAGACTGTCCGGCGCCATAACCGAACTATCGGTCGACAAGCTGCCTGACTGGATTGGCACGATGAAACGGCAAAGCAATCAACTATAAGGAGGTATTCCCTATGTCCGAAGTCATTCAAAAAGCGACGCTGGCGCGCAATGCGGCGCCGCAGCTCGCCGCCCTTTCCACCGGCCGCAAAAACGAAGCGCTGCACCGTATGGCTGACGCCCTGCTTCAGCACGCACCGAGCCTGATCGACGCCAACGCCGCCGACCTCGCCCGCGGCCGGGAAACCGGACTCAGCGTATCCCTGCTCGACCGGCTCGCGCTGAACGAGAAGCGCATCGAGGCGATGGCCGAAGGCCTCCGCCTCATCGCCGGCTTGCCCGACCCGGTTGGCGAGTCGCTGCAAAGCTTCTCCCGCCCGAACGGGCTGCGCATCGAGAAAGTGCGCGTGCCGCTCGGCGTTATCGGCATCATTTACGAAGCGCGCCCTAACGTGACCGTCGACGCCGCCGGCCTCTGCTTTAAAACCGGCAACGCCGTCGTGCTGCGCGGCGGCTCGGCCGCGCTCGAGTCGAACAAGCGCATCGCCGCCATCCTGCACGAAGCGCTGCAAGCGCTCGGCCTGCCGGCGGACGTCGTGCAAGTGATCGAGAGCACGGACCGCGCCTCGGCCGACGAGATGCTGAAGCTGAACGGCTATATCGACGTCCTCATTCCGCGCGGCGGCGCTTCTCTTATTCAGAATGTCGTCAAAAACGCCACCGTCCCCGTCATTGAAACGGGCGCCGGCATCTGTCATACTTACATCGACGATAGCGCTAATCCGGAAATGGCCCAAAACATCGCGCTCAACGCCAAAGTGCAGCGCCCATCCGTCTGCAATGCGATGGAAACACTGCTCGTGCACGAGGCTTACGCCGAGCGCGAGCTGGCGCGGCTCGCCGCCGCGTTCCGCGCGGCGAACGTCGAACTGCGCGGCTGTTCCCGGACCTTGGCGCTTGTGCCGGACATGAAGCCGGCGGCTGACTCGGACTGGGATACGGAATACAACGATTACATCCTTAACGTTCGCGTCGTCGCAGGCCTGGACGAAGCTCTCGCCCATATTAGCGCGCACGGGACGAAGCACTCGGAGTGCATCGTAACCGAAAATGACGAGCATGCCGTCCGTTTCCTGAACGAAGTCGACGCCGCCGCTGTGTACCACAACGCCTCGACGCGGTTCACCGACGGCTTCGAATTCGGCTTCGGCGCCGAAATCGGCATCTCTACGCAGAAGCTGCACGCCCGCGGCCCGATGGGGCTGCCCGAGCTGACATCTTACAAATACAAAATCGCCGGAAGCGGGCAAATCCGCTCCTGACGAATCGGAAGAGGAGGAACCAGGCTATGGCTAGCAGTTTGCATAGCTTCCGCATCGCCTTTGTCGGAGCCGGATCGATGGCGGAGGCGATTATCCGCGGCTTGACCGAAACCGGCGTCGCCGATCCCGGCCGGATCGCCGTCGTCAACCGTTCCGATAGCGGCAGGCTGGAGCAGCTTCATGCCCGCTACGGCATCCGGACGAGCAACGACGCTAATACAAAATACGACATGATCGCCGAAGCCGACATTGTCGTTATGGCGATGAAGCCGAAAGACGTCGAAGCGACGTTCCGCGATTTGAAACATGCTATCTCAAGCAAGCAGCTGCTCGTTTCCGTCATTGCCGGCCTGTCCATCGCCAAAATCGCGGCGCTGCTCGAGACGAGCGCCCCGATCGTACGCACGATGCCGAACACGTCCAGCACGATCGGTCTCGGCGCCACCGGCATGGCGTTCTCCGCGAACGTCTCGCCAGAGCAAAAGGAACTCGCGCTGGGCATTTTCGAAGCGGTCGGCATCGTCTCCGTCGTTGCCGAACCACTGCTGGATATCGTAACCGGCGTGTCCGGCAGCGGTCCGGCCTATATTTACTACTTTATGGAAGCGATGACCAAAGCCGCCGTCGAAGGCGGACTCAGCGCCGAGGAAGCGCAGCGGCTGACGCTGCAAACGGTTCTCGGCGCCGCCCGCATGGTCGAGCTGACGCAGGAACATCCCGCCGAGCTGCGCCGCAAAGTGACGTCGCCGAACGGCACGACGCAGGCCGCGATCGAGACGCTCGACCGGCACCAGTTCAGCGAAGGGATCGTCCGCGCCGTGTTCCGGGCGGCGGAGCGCGCCAAGGAGATGGGCGAAGCGATCGCGCCGGACAGCGTGCTGCGGTGACGCGAAGCGGGCGAACGCTTCGGCCGCTTCGTTTTTCGCTAGTAGAGAAGGAGTGAGTGCAAGCATGAACACATACTGTGTCGCCACCTACCGGTGCTACGACGATAAAGCGGATTTCGCGAAAAAAGCGCAAGGGATAGCCGTCGGCCTCACCGTCGGCTCCTGGACCGACCTCCCTGCCGCCAAGCAGAAAGCGATGGAAAAGCATCTCGGCCAAGTGCTGTCGGTAGACGTGCACGAGCCAGCCGGCGGCGAACGCTTCGCCGACATCCGCATCGCCTATCCCGACGTCAATTTCAGCCGTGACATCCCTGCCCTGCTCGTGACCATTTTCGGCAAGCTGTCGATGGACGGACGCATCAAGCTGATCGACGTCCATTTCTCGGAGCCTTTCCTGAGCGCCTTCCCCGGGCCGAAATTCGGTCTTGAAGGCGTGCGGGACCTCGTCGGCGTGCATAACCGGCCGCTGCTCATGTCGATTTCAAGTCGGTGATCGGCCACGATCTGGACGAGCTGCAGGAGCAGTTTTACCGGCAAGCGGCCGGTGGCGTCGATCTGATCAAAGACGACGAGATTTTGTTCGAGAACCCGCTGACGCCGATCGAGCGGCGCGTTGAAGCGTGCCTTAAGGCGGCGGAGCGGGCTTCCCGCGAAACCGGGCAAAAGCTGCTGTACGCCACCAATTTGACCGGTCCGACGTTCCGGCTCAAGGAGCAGGCCCGCAAAGCGATCGCCGCCGGGGCCAACGCTTTTCTGTTCAACGTCCTCGCCTACGGCTTCGACGTGCTGCACGAGCTGGCGTCCGACCCGGACATCAGCGTCCCGATTATGGCCCACCCGGCTATGGCCGGTGCCTTGTATCCGTCGCCGTATTACGGCATCGCCGCAAGCGTCCTGCTGGGCAAGCTGATGCGCGTCGCCGGTGCGGATATCGTCCTCTTCCCGTCGCCTTACGGCTCGGTCGTCATGCCGCGCGAGGAAAATATGGCGATCAAAGAAGCGCTGCTCACGACGAATATCGCAAGCGACTACGTGTATGGCGGCGAGCCAGGCACGCAGGCTCCGGGCGCGGCCTCGGCAGTTAGCGGCGAAGACGCAGCTAATCGGCCCGGCTCTTCCGCCGCTCCCGCTGCCGAGCATGCGCTCAAGCGCAGCTTCCCGGTGCCGTCGGCAGGCATTCACCCTGGCCTCGTTCCGCTCATCCTGCGCGACTTCGGGCGCGACACGATCGTCAACGCCGGCGGCGGCGTGCACGGCCATCCGCAAGGCGCAGCGGCCGGCGGCCAGGCGTTCCGGCAGGCGATCGACGCGGTACTGGCAGGACGTTCGCTGCGCGATTATGCCGACACGCATCCTGAGCTGAAAGCGGCGATTGACATCTGGGGGGTTAAGGAAGCGTGAAGAACGGCAGGCAGAAAGTCATTTTTTGCGACTTTGACGGTACCATTACAGGCAACGACAACATCGTCGCCATCATGAAGCATTTCGATCCGGAAGGCGCCGAACCGATCGTGAAGCGGATCATCGACCGCTCGCTGACGGTAAAGGAAGGCGTCGGCGCGATGTTCGCGCTGTTGCCAACGAGCCGCCGCGAAGAAATTGTTCATTACGCGATTCATAACGCGACAATCCGCGCCGGTTTCGCCGAGCTGCTCGCATACTGCAAGGAGCATGACATCAAGTTTCTCGTCACGAGCGGCGGCATCGACTTCTTCGTCTACCCTTTATTGGAGCCGTTCGGGTTGAAGCCGGAGCAGATATATTGCAACGCCAGCGACTTCTCCGGCGACCGCATCCGCATCGTCTGGCCGCATCCATGCGACGAGCATTGCGACAACCGGGGCGGCTGCGGCATGTGCAAAACGGCGATCATCCGCTCCTACCCGCAGGGCGAGTACGAGCGCATCATGATCGGCGACAGCATCACCGATTTCCCGGGGGCCAAGCTGGTCGACACCGTCTTCGCCCGCTCGCACTTGATCGATCTGTGCGAAGAACTGAAGCTGAACTACTATCCGTTCGAGACGTTCCACGACGTGATCGGGCGGCTGAAGGAGATGGAACGAGCATGAGCCAGGCGGCCCCGATCACTCTCGAACAGAAGCAGCAAGCGTTCACGGAGCTGCAAACCATCAAATCACTGTTCGCCGCGCGCGGCTGGTTCCCGGGCACGAGCGGCAACTTGTCGGTTCGCGTCGGCGACTACCGGCCGGACAGCTTCACGTTTGCCGTCACGGCAAGCGGCAAAGACAAGTCGGTATCGACGCCGGAGGATTTCCTTCTTGTTGACGAGAAAGGCCAGCCGACGGAGGCGACGAAGCTGAAGCCGTCCGCGGAGACGCTGATCCATTGCGAAATATACCGCAAGACGGGGTGCGGCGCCATTTTCCACGTGCATACGGTGTTCAACAACATCGTTTCGGAATGGTACTGGCAGCAAGGATTGAAGCATATCCCGGTCGAAGCGGTCGAGCTGATCAAGGCGTTCGGCATATGGGACGAGGACGCCCGCATCGACATTCCGATTCTCCCGAATTACGCCGACATTCCGCGTATCGCCGAGCTGGTGCCGGACGCCATCGTGCCGCGCATTCCCGGCATCGTGCTGCGCAATCACGGCATTTACGCGTGGGGCGCCAATGCGTTCGAAGCGAAGCGGCACCTGGAGGCGTTTGAATTTTTGTTCGAATACGTCTACCGCTGGCAGCTGCTGAAAGGCAAGTTATGAAAAAAGGAACCGCGTCTCATGGCCGAGACGCGGTTCCTTTTTGCTTTACGGGCTTATGCCCTTCGTATCGAGCCGGTATTCATCTCCTTGCCTGATGGCATGGAACTCGCGCTTGTCGTATCTGATCAAGCCGTCCCACTGGCTTTGTCCTGCCGCTGCGGGCTTGAAACTGTCCGAAGCCGGCTTCACTTCGTACGTTACGGTAAAGGTAAAATCGTCGTAGCTTTCCCGCGCGAGGCGAACGTCCTGGATGCGGTAATCGGCAATGCGGCGGCTGGCCGGTACGGATGAGCGCTTCTGCGACGTAAGGTAGTTATGGAAAAGCTCCTTGGCCGTATCGAGGCGCGGTGTGCAGTCGCCAGCCGGCAGCAAAATGTGAATCGGAACGTTGACGAAATAGCTTCGGAATTGCAGCGTATGCTTCCATTCCACTCCGTCTTCCCCAAGCGTTACCGGACGGATGAGGCGCAGTCGGACGACATAGTCGCCCTGCGGCACCTGATCCCCGTTCGCGTCGGTCTGATTCCAGGTGTATCCTTCAATCGAATAGTTGCCCTGTCCGGTGATGGACGTCGCCGTTTCCGGCAGCAGGGCGCTCCAAACCGTCTGCTCTTCCCCGCCTGCCAGCCGCACGATATCGATGGCGAACTGCGCCGGCGCGTCGAGCCGGACGGTGTTGCGCGAAAAATTCGTCATCGATACGCCGAGCTGCAGCTTCGTGCCGGGCTTAATTGGGCCATTCGGCGATTCGAGCCAGACGTTGACCGGAAATTCCTTGCCCACCGCTCCGGCCGCTTCCGTTTGTCTGAACTGCCACTTCCGGTCCCCCGGGCTTTGCTTTGTGGCCGGCGGCGGTGCATATTGGTCGGGGTCCGGAACGTTGTACAGCCAAGCCTCGCCGACCCAGTCACTGTCAATGCGTTTCCAGCCGCCGACCGTCCCGCTGACGTTGACCTGCTGCGGGGCGATGACGCCGAGCGGCTTCGCATCGAAGCTTGGATACGCGTACAGCACCGTTTTTTGCTGAACATCGGCGGACATCGTTTGTTCGGATACGCCCGCGGGAACGGCGATGTCCGGATTGATCCAGGCATCCCAGCCGCTTGTACGGATATGATACCAGTTGTCCTTCTGCTCAAACGCATGCACCGTTTGCGGCGAAAGCTCCATCACCAGCTCCGATAAGCCGTCCGGCCTCGCGAATACCGGCGTCACAGCCGCCGCAAGGGCCAGTTCCTGCGGTTTCGCCTGAACGTCCAGCAGCATATCGCCGGAAATGCGTATCCACTTGCTGCCGAGCCACGTTCCTATTTTCAAATACGAGCCACTGATCGCCTCGGCGTGAACGGTCTGCTTGCCGAGCATGATCCCGGTGCCGGTGCCGCTTTTCGGCTCGTCGTACAGCTCAGTCTCGGCAAGCAGCGCGACATCGGACGCGACCAGCTGCTCCTGCCCGTTAAAATCGGCTTCCGTCAGCTTCACCCATTTCTCGCCCCGCCACGTCGCAATCCGGTACCAGCCATAATCGGCATTTTTGTCGTTCTGCTTCATGCCGGTAATGTACACTTCTTGCGGCGTCAGCTTCACATCGGACGGATCCTTCTCGCTCGGAGCCTCGTACGTATCGGTCAGTTTGCCGAGCGTTACGGTAGCAGGGTAGGCGTTCGTCGCTTGCGCCGGATTCGGTGCTAAGCCGAGGCATAGAACGGGGGTCAGCGCAACGAGCCACATCCATTTGTTCAGACGGCCCACCTCCAGAAAAAATTTGCCATCGCGGCATCTCTTGCTTCAGACGAGACGAAGCGGGAAATCGTTGCACCGTACAACCTGAGGTAGCGGACAATTTTCTGCGAATAGCGGGACAATCCCCCTCATAAATTCTAGTAATTTGAGTTTAACGGGGGAGTTATCGCCGCGCATGATGCACCTGATAGAAATTCAACGTTATCTGCAATTGGGTGTCGGTCTGCTCTGGACGATCACCTATATTCTTATTATCGCAAAAGGCTTCCATGACCGTGTTGCCGGAGTTCCTTTGCCTGCTCTGTGCGCCAATTTTATGTGGGAAGCGATATTTTCTTTCGTGTTTCCTCAAGAGTCTTTACAGCAAGCCATAAACATCGTCTGGTTCGGTTTGGACTTTATCATCGTGCTCCAGTTTATCCTATACACGAAAACGCAAACATTGTTTAACATGAAATGGACTGCGTTTTTATTCGGTTTGGCGTTATCTTGTTCGCTGATACTCGGCATTACGTTTGAATTTGAAGATTTTTTAGGCAAATACTCGGCATTTGCAAATAATCTGATGATGTCATTGTTATTCGTTAGAATGGTCTTAACCCGTGGCGTACTGGGCCAATCTTTGACCATCGCTTATACGAAGATGACCGGGACTCTACTGGCCTCCGTCGCAGGTTATTTTTTATTCCCTGATTCCGTTCTGCTGTTCATTACCTATTTATTTACCTTTGTGCTCGACGTCGCTTACATTATTTTAATTCGGCAATCGACTGTAAAAATAATGAAAACCAAATCCGTCATCCGTGTGTAGTTCGATTCTACTTTTATGTTCGTTGGGATGCAGACTTGGACCAAACAATGATCTCTTTATCAACTTCATCCATGTAACCGGTATTTCGCCTTCCTCTCTACCACGTGAGCCATTTTCCTCTGTCATCGTCAACAGCGTTGAATGATAAGTTTCCGATTTGCTAACAAACAATATTTCCTCGGCAACTTACTCCACCTTTGGTATGCTAACAAACACATTAAATACACCTTATAGTAATTACTTATACGTCTTTCAAACTGGTTCAAATACTTTGTCTGCGGCAAAATGTCGTGATTTGCTTCAAGACTATCGGAAACATAAGAGTAACGGGAAAAGCTCCTTCACATTTTAAATCCTGCCACGTGCGAAAGAATGTTACTGGAATTTCTCCCGTTAAATCGGCGCATTACCGTTACATCACAGATTTATCGCTAGATTAGTAGGTGGTTTTCCCGCTAACCGATCCTACTGGGCAAATATGGCCAATATTAGCAGGAGATTTTCCGGCTACGAATTCTGGGGCATATGTTCGTGGTAGGCCAGCCGCCCCCCTGCTCCGCCGCGACCAAACAAAAAAAGCCTAAAATCAACAGATTTTAGGCAAAAACACGCTGCTACTATTCAACTCACACTTGCCACTTACGTCCGCATCCCGCCGCTGCGGAACCGCTGCGTGAATTCCTTCGCCTGCTCGGCCGTCTGCACCCGGTTGCGGCTCCATTCCAGCAAGATCCGGTCAATGTAACGGAAGTGCAGCTTGCCCGCAAACACCGCTTCCTTCAAGGCGGCCAAAATAAGCTCCTCCTTGTAGTTATCCTTGTCGAGCCAGGCGGAGATCGTTTCCAGCTCCATCGGCGTAAGCGGCCGGGCGAATTCGTTCTCGAAAATCGTGAACACATTTTTTTCGCTCGCAGCCCCGCCGTCAGCCGCAGCGGATGCCGCCGCGCGGGCTTGCTCTGCCGCTTGCACTTCGGCCGCGAGCAGCTCCGCCAGCTTGCCGAACAACGGCTCAAAGTTGTACCGTTCGTACAGCACCCCGCTCGTCTCGTCCGTTCGCTCGTCGATGGTGACAAGCCCCAGCTTGAGCAGCTTCTGCAGCGAAGCGATGACCGCTTCCGGCGGCGCCGCCATGCGCGATTGCAGCTCGTCGATCGTCGGGAATTCTTTATGTTCCTTGTCGACGAACGCCATAAGCTGTATGAGCAGCATCGCTTCTTGCTCGCCGAGCTTCAGCGCTTTGTACGACTTGAGCAGTATGTACGGCACGTGTACTTCACCTTGCCGCAGCCCTGCGAGCGCATACGTTTCCAGCCGTTTGCGGTCGCTGCCGGTACTTCGCATTTCCCATCCCCACTCTCTATAAAGACAATGAACGGCGGACACCTCGGTGTCCGCCGCCTTAGCCCGCACCTGGGCCGCCGTTACGGATACAAACGGTACAGCAGTCGCGGGAACGGAATCGTCTCACGAACGTGATCGAGCCCGCAAATCCAGGCCACCGTACGCTCCAGGCCGAGGCCGAAGCCGGAATGCGGCACGGAGCCGTATTTCCGCAAATCGAGATACCACGCATACGCTTCTTTCGGCAGCTCGTGCTCCTCAAAACGCTGCTCCATCAGCTGCGGATCGTCGATGCGCTGGCTGCCCCCGATAATTTCGCCATAGCCTTCCGGCGCGATGAGATCGGCGCACAGCACCACTTCCGGCCGCTGCGGGTCGGGCTTCATGTAGAACGCTTTGAAGCTCGTCGGATAGCGCTCGATAAATACCGGCTTGTCGTAGTTTTCGGCGATCGCCGTTTCATGCGGCGCGCCGAAATCTTCACCCCAAGTGAACTCGAAGCCTTTCTCGTTCAGAAACTTGACCGCGTCGTCGTACGAAATGCGCGGGAACGGCGCAAGCACGTTTTCCAGCTTCGACGTATCGCGCTCCAGCGTCTCAAGCTCTTTGCGGCAGTTTTGCAGCACCGATTGCACGATGTGCGACACAAACTGCTCTTGAATGCGCAAGTTTTCCTCGTGATCGACGAACGCCATCTCCGGTTCGATCATCCAAAACTCGATCAAATGGCGGCGCGTCTTCGACTTCTCGGCGCGGAACGTCGGCCCGAACGAGTAGACGCGGCCGAGCGCCATCGCCGCCGCTTCCATGTACAGCTGCCCGCTCTGCGTCAAATAAGCGTCCTCGTCAAAATATTTCGTCTGGAACAAATTCGTCGTTCCTTCGCACGAGGAAGGCGTCAAAATCGGCGGATCGACGAGATGGAAGCCCCGTTCGTTGAAAAACTGCTGCACCGCCTGAATGATTTGGGCGCGTATGACGAGAATAGCCCGCTGCCGCGGCGAACGGATCCACAGATGGCGGTGATCCATGAGAAAATCGACGCCATGCTCTTTCGGCGTAATCGGATAGTCGGTCGAGATTTGAATGACTTCTACGTTCTCCACCGTCATTTCGTAGCCGATTTTGCTGCGCGAATCTTCGCGAATGACGCCGCTCACATACAGCGAGCTTTCCTGCGTCAGGCTGGACGCCGCTTCCCATACCGCTTCGCTTACCTCGTTTTTGACGACGACGGCCTGCATGAAGCCGCTGCCGTCGCGCAGCTGCAGAAACTGAATTTTGCCGCTCGAACGTTTGCCGTGCAGCCAGCAGCCGATCGTAACGGACTCTCCGATATAGTTCCGGGCTTCCCCGATAGTCGTTTTCGTAGCCATGCGTCCATGTATCCTCCTGCCAGAATCAAATCTTGCGCTATTCCCAAATTGCGCTGTCTAACGTTCCTATTGTACACCATTTGACGGCGGCCGTCATGAATCTAAAGGCTGGCGCCACGGCAACTTTTCCGCGGCAGCATCCGCTGCTGGCACTTGGCCCCCGCTCACTAAGGCGTACGTATCCCGGGCGATGACCCATTCTTCGTTCGTCGGAATAACGAGCACATCCACCTTCGAGCCGTCCTTCGAAATGAGCCGTTCCTTGCCATGCCCCGTCCGGTTCCGCTCTTCGTCCAGCTCAACGCCGAGAAATGTGAGCTCGCGGCAAACCACCTCCCGCACCGGCGCCGAATTTTCCCCGACGCCGGCCGTAAATACGAGCGCGTCGATGCCGTTCATGGCCGCAGCATAAGCGCCGATATATTTGCGAATGCGGTAGCAGTACATTTCGAAAGCAAAGCCGGCGATCCGGTCGCCTTTCTCCATCGCCTCCGTTACTTCGCGCACATCGCTCGATATGCCGGATATGGCGATCAGGCCGCTATGCTTGTTCAGCATCGAACTGACTTCCCCAACCGAAAGCTCCTCTTTGGCCATAATGTACGGGACGACCGCAGGGTCGATATCGCCGCTGCGCGTCCCCATCATGAGCCCTTCCAACGGCGTCATGCCCATGCTCGTATCGATCGATTTGCCGTTCAGCACCGCCGTGCAGCTTGCCCCGTTGCCGATATGGCAAGTGACGATTTTGAGCTGGTCGTACGGCTTGCCGAGAAAAGCCGCCGCGCGTTCGCTCACATACGCGTGCGACGTGCCGTGAAAGCCGTAGCGCCGTATTTTGTGGCGGCGGTACAGCACCATCGGAATCGCGTACAAAAACGCCCGGGCCGGCATCGTCTGATGAAACGCCGTGTCGAACACGACGACCTGCGGCACGTCCGGCAAGTTCGCCTCCACCGCCTGAATGCCGAGCATGTGCGCCGGATTGTGGAGCGGCGCCAAATCGAACAGACGCCTGATTTCGCGCTTGACCTCTTCGTCCACGATGACGGAGCCGGAAAACGTCTCGCCTCCGTGCACGACGCGATGGCCGACGGCGCCGATGTCACTGATCCGCTCCAGCACGCCGTGCTGCGGATGCGTCAGCATGCCAAGCACTTTGCGGATCGCCGCCGTATGCTCGAGAATTTCGCTCACCTCGCGCACTTCCGGCTTGGCCGCCGGCTCGTGGGTGAGGATGGCGGTATCCATTCCGATGCGCTCGACCTTGCCTTTCGCGAGCACCGACTCGTCCCGCATGTCGTACAGCTGATATTTCAGCGAGGAGCTCCCTGCATTGATAACGAGCACGTTCACACCCGGTCACCGTCCTTGTCGTAGCGGAAAAAGCCTTCGCCCGTCTTCGTGCCGAGCCTGCCGGCGCGCACCATCTGCTTCAGCAAAAACGACGGCCGGTATTTGATGTCGCCGAATTCGTGAAACATCCGGTCGAGCGCCGCGAGCACCGAGTCGAGCCCGAATCTGTCGGCAAGCTCGAGCGGCCCGTAGCCGAAGCTGTAGCCGATCCGCATCGCGGCATCGATATCTTCGGCGGAGGCGACCCGCTCCGCCAGCGTATGCATCGCCTCGTTGATCAGCGTGCAGATGAGCCGCGTCGTCACGTAGCCCGGCGATTCGTAAACGAGAATCCCCTTTTTCTGAATCGTCTCCTCGACGAAGCGGCGCGTCCCGGCATAAGTTTCTTCCGACGTTTTCACCGCGCGAATGATTTCCACCAGCTGGATTTTCGACACCGGATATATAAAATGCAGCCCGATGACCCGCTCCGGCGCCCGCGTCGTTTCGGCCAGCTCGGTTAAACTGAGCGTCGACGTGTTGCTGGCGAGAATGGCCGGCGGCGGACATATGCGGTCGAGCTCGCGAAATACTTCCTTCTTTGCCTCCATATCCTCGTGAATCGTTTCGATGACGAGCTGGCAGCTGGCCGTTTCGCCAATATCGAGCGTTCTATGTATTTTCGCCAGGAGCACTTTTTTCTCCGCCTCGGTAATGGCCCATTTCTCGAGCCGCTTATCGAGCGCGTAGTTGATCATCTCCCAGGCGTGGTCAAGCTTCTCCTGTGTCTTTTCCACGAGCACGACGTCAAGCCCCTGGCTCGCCAGCATTTCGGCGATGCTTTGCCCCATTGTGCCGCCGCCGACGACGCCGATTCGTTTCACCTGCATGTACGCGACTTCCTCTCCAAAGTCATTAGAATGTCTGCATACAGTCATCATAGCACGTTTTCAAATCATGTTTCATTAGATTGCCCAATCGCTGCGACACCTTTCGCCAAATCGCCACAATTGCTCATGCAGAAAAAGGCAGCCCCGCTGCTGTGCGGTGCTGCCTTCCCTTTTGGCCGATCCGATACTCTTAAGCGATCCGTTCTTTCGTCTGTTCGAGCAGGCTGCGGAACTGGGCGCCCGACAGCACTTCTTCCTTGATCAAAATATCGAGCGATTGCTCGAACACCGAACGATATTGCTCCAGCAAAGCCCGCGTCCGGCTTGTCAGCTCCTCGAGAATCGCCGCGTTCTCCTTCATCAGCTCTTCCTTCGTCACCATGCCGCGGTCGATAATGCCGAGCGACGTCAAGCCGCAATCCATCATCGTGTGCACGAGGCTGATCGCCTGCTCGAAGTCGTTGCGCGAACCGGTCGAGCGGCTGCCGTAAAACATTTCCTCCGCAGCCGAACCGGCGAGAGCGATCATGATTTGCTGCTCCAAATATTCCTTCGTGTACAAATATTGGTCCTGCTGCGGATTGTGGCGCACGAAGCCGAGCGCTTTGCCGCGCGGGCTGAGCGACACTTGCGACACCGAGGCGGGACGCAGCAGCTCCGCCGCTATGGCGTGGCCGAGCTCATGGTAAGCGACGCGATTGCGCTCCTCGTTGTTCGTTTCACGGTCGGTCTTTTCGCCCATCATCACTTTGTCGATGGCCAGCGACAAATGCTTCTGGGCGATTTCCTCGTCCTCGTGGCGCAAGGCGTATATCGCCGCCTCGTTCAAGACGCTCTCGAGATGGGCGCCGGAGAAACCGAACGTTTGCTCCGCCACTTGCTCGAGATTGACGTCTGCGGCGAGCGGCTTGTTTTTCGCATGAATGTTCAGAATCGACAGGCGGCCCTTTTTGTCCGGCAAGTCGACTTCGATGTGGCGGTCAAAACGCCCCGGACGCAGCAGAGCGCTGTCCAGCAGCTCTTTGCGGTTCGTCGCCGCCATGAGCAAAATGCGCGGCGAATCGGACGTATGAATGCCGTCCATCTCCGTCAGCAGCTGGTTCAGCGTCTGGTCGTATTCGCGGTGCTGGCCGCCGTCGCGCTTGCCGCCGATCACGTCGATCTCGTCGATGAAGATGATCGCGCTGTCCCTGCCTTCTTTCGCCGCCTTTTGGCGCGCTTCGCGGAACAAATCGCGGACGCGGCTTGCGCCGACGCCGACATACATCTCCACGAATTCGGAGCCCGACGCCGCCAGGAAGACGGAATTCGTATAATGCGCCGCGGCTTTGGCCATGAGCGTCTTGCCCGTGCCCGGAGGCCCCGTCAGCAGCATCCCTTTGAGCGGCCGGATGCCGAGCTTCTCGATCTGATCCCGCTTCACGATAAAATCGAGCGCCTCGATCAGCTCTTTTTTGGCCCGGTCTTGGCCGCCGATCTGGTCGAACGTCAAGTACGTAGGTGCTTTCGCCTTCGATTTGCTCCCGCCGCTCGAGCCGCCTCCGCCGATGCCGAAGCCGCCGCGGGCGCGCGTCATGAAAAAGAGCGACACGCCGACGACCGTCATCAAAATAATCGGCACGACGTTAACGCCTATAAAGAGCAGGAAAGCGATCAATACCGGAATGACGCCGATGGCGATTTCTTTGCCGAATTTACCCATTTTGCCACACCACCATTTTCTCGCCGGTGCGCGGCAAAATGACGTACTTGCTCTTGTCGCCTTGCGTCATTTGCACGTACACGTTCTGGTCGTCCATTTCCGTAGACACGGACAGTCCCGCCAGCTCGGATTTGTGCTGCTCCAGCACTTTCGGTATGGAAGCGTATTGCTTCGTCTCCATCGCCTGGGCGACATCGAACAACGCCGACGACCACCAGCGCTCCAGCGCTTCGGAAGAAACGTTCGTCACGTTCACTTTCACTTCGCGCTTGCCGACAATCGCGGCGCCTTGCGTTTCGATTGCCTGATATACTTGGCGCAGCGAGGAACCGGCCTTCGGATCGAGCTTCAGGCTGACGTCCACTTCGTCGGTTTTCAGATTCATCTGAACGTCCTTCACGCCGGGAACGCCTTGCACGATGTTCATGAGCGGATTTTCCATCGCATAACTATGATAGCCGAACCAACCGCCGAACAAGATTACGGACGATACGGCGACGCTTATTGCTATCGGTAAGAGACGCAGTCTCACAGCAACGTCCCCCTTTCTGGGTGTAAAATTTATGATAAAAATGACGGATTATCGTTAATCGGATCGGAAATGCTATATGCAAAGTATATCACATCGTATATACCGATTGGGGATGTAATGAGTGGAAGGGCCGCCAGAACATGCGCGTTTACCGGAGCAGAGCAGCCCGCGTAGAGGCGCGGCAAATTGTTCCTGATACAAGAAAAAAGCCCGGCCTCCTATTGGAGACTGAGCCTGTATGTGTCGATGTGAGCGCCGTCGGCGAATTTCACATAATCGTAATAGTATCGTTTCGCACCAGACGGCTCCGGACGACGGTAAAACAGCTCCCATACATAATCGTCGTGAAGCTTGGCGGGAACGACTCTCAGCACTTCGGCGTCGGGCGCCCTCTTCAGCAGCATATTGCGCGCCTCATCGGGGCTTATGCCCGCTGAGGCTTTCTCAATGTGCGTGCCGCTGGGCCCGAGCCATACGATGAGCTTTTCGTGCTGGGCGTCTGTGCCTGTCACAATCGTGTAAGCGGCGTCGCCGTTAAACGACTGCACGTTGTCAATCTGCACGAGTCCTGCCTCTTTCGACGCGGCGGTTTTCGCCTGATCGAGTTCCAGCCAGTGATCGTGCTGCACGCCATAGTAGAAGCGGCTCAGCAAGATGACAAGCGTCACAGCCGCAAACAAAGCGAAAAACGCTATCCGTCTGCCCATTAGCCCCACTCCTTACCTGGCCAGCAAACCTTCGAAACGCGCCGCGAATTCCCGTTTGATTCGCTCCTCGTCAAGCGTCAGGCACACCCGGTTTTCCATCACCCAGCTGCCGTTCACGCATACGTCCGCGACGTCTTGGCCGCCGGCGGAATAAACAATGTGCGAGATCAGATCGGTGCGCGGGAAGAAATGCGGCTGATCGATGTCGAGGGCGATGAAATCCGCCTTATTCCCGGCGGCAAGCGTTCCGACGCCGTCCAGCCATATCGATTCCGCGCCGGCAGCCGTTCCCATGCGCAGGGCCGTACGCGCCGGCACCGCTACCGGATCGCCCGACACTCCTTTATGGATAAGCGCGGCCAGCTGCATCTCTTCAAACATGTCGAGATTATTGTTGCTTGCCGAGCTATCGGTGCCGAGCGACACTTTGACTCCGGCCCGCATCAGGTCGATGACCCGCGCCACACCGCTCGCCAGTTTCAAGTTGCTGCCGGGGTTGTGCGAAACGCGAACATCGTATTTCGCTAGCGTGGCAATCTCTTCGTCGGTCAAATGGACGCCGTGCGCGACCAGCGTCGGCCTTGTGAACACGCCAAGCTTCTCCAGATGGGCTACCGGCCGCAGGCCGTATTGCTCGACGTTCGCCTCCACTTCGCGCGCCGTCTCCGACATATGCGTATGAATCGGCAAGTTCAAATCGTGCGCCGCCTGCACGAAGCGCTCGATGTAGTCCGGCGGGCACGTATACGGGGCGTGCGGGGCCATCATCGTCGTGATGCGGCCATCGGCTTGTCCGTGCCAGTCGCGGGCGAAGCGGATCGCTTCCTGCAGCTTGCGCTCCTGCACGTCCGGCGGGCAGAGGCCGATGACGCCGCGCGTCAAAACGCCGCGTATGCCGGATTGGCGGACGACCTCGGCGACCTGATCCATATGATCGTACATATCGACGAACGACGTCGTGCCGCTTTTGATCATTTCAAGCACCGATAAGCTTGTTCCCCAGTAGACGTCCTCCGAGGTGAACTTGGCTTCCATCGGCCACATTTTTTGCTCCAGCCATATTTGCAGAGCCAGGTCGTCGCCATAGCCGCGCAGCAGCGACATTGCGGCATGGCAGTGGGTATTGACCAGCCCCGGCAAGTACAGCTTGCCGCTGCCATCGATGACCCTGTCGTATTGCTCGATCGGGTGAGGCGGGGTCTCCCCCAAAAAAGCGATGCGGTCGCCTTCAATGGCCATGCAGCCGCGAACGATGCTGTTCTCGGCGTCGGCGGTAACGAAAATTGCGTTCCGAATCAAAGTTTTGCTTATGCTCATAATGAAATGTTTCCTTCCGGTGGCATAAATGCTTGCATCTTTCAATGTACAATGGAACATGGCGAAAATCAAGGCGCGTCATACGCTGCATATTCGCAGGGCAAGCTAACGTTATGCACCGGTCCTTTGACAAAAGTTGAACTTTCGCATAGATTTCACTTGATAATTCGACACATTCGTCGTTAAATGGTTAAGGAATTATTAATTAGGGACTTACATAGTGGAGGAACGAAACCCGTGAAAATGTTCATGAACAAGGGAGAAACCGATTTTATGTCGCTGCTCATACAAGGCGCCGAGAACGCCTTGGAAGGAGCTCACCTGTTTCGGACGGCGATGATGGGCGACACGCCTCCGGCGGACCACTTTCAAGCGATGAAAGAGCTCGAGAGCAAGGGGGACCAAATTACGCACCGCATTTTTAAAGGGCTGAACCAGATGTTCATCACCCCGCTGGAACGGGAAGACATTATGGCCCTTGCTTCCAAGCTGGACAACGTCATCGACGGCATCGAAGCGACGCTCGCGAGGTTCGATTATTTGAACGTTCACGTCACCGACCAGTACATGAAAGATTTCTCGGCCGTATTTGTCTCGTCCTGCCAGCACATTTTGGACGCTTTCAAGCTGCTGTCGAAAAAGAAATATATGCAAATTTCGCAGCATACGGTGCAAATCAACGCGCTTGAAAACGAAGGCGACCGCCTGATGCGCGAAGGCATCCGCGACATTTTCCTGAACCAGCGCGATCCGTACACGGACTTCAAGCTGAAAGAGCTGTATGAGCGAATGGAGCAGACGACTGACGCCTGCGAAGATGTGGCGGACATACTGGACGGCGTCGTTCTGCGCTATTCTTGATCGGTGCGGGGGAAACCATGACGATAACGACTACTCTTATCCTTATAGTACTATTGGCACTCGCTTTCGATTTCATCAACGGTTTCCACGATACGGCCAACGCGATCGCGACCTCGATTTCGACCCGCGCCCTGTCGCCTAAAGTAGCGGTATTGTTAGCCGCCACGCTGAACTTCGTCGGTGCTGTCGTTTCCTCCGAGGTGGCCAAGACGATCGGCGGCAAAATCGCCGACCCGGCCAAGCTATCGCACGGCGGTTGGATCGTCATCGCCGCGCTGATCAGCGCCATCGCCTGGAATTTAATCACTTGGTATTTCGGCATCCCGTCGTCTTCGTCGCATACGCTGATCGGCTCGCTTGCCGGCGCGGTCATGGCGGGAGCAGGCGCAGGGGCTGTCAACTGGCACGGCTTCGTGCAAATTGTCGAGATTTTGATCCTGTCCCCGATCATCGCTTTCGCAGTCGGATTTGTCATTATGCATCTCATCAAATTTGTAGTACTAGCTACCGGCAATTCGTCGCGCACCAAATTGAACCGGATGTTTCGCTCGCTGCAAATTTTGTCCGCCGGACTGCTGTCGTTCTCGCACGGCGGCAACGACGCGCAGAAGGCGATGGGCATCATCGTGTTCGCTCTCGTTTCCACCGGCATTCAATCCGACACTCAGCACATCCCGATGTGGGTTAAAGTAGCCGCCGCCATCGCGATGGGGCTCGGCACCTCGATCGGCGGCTGGCGCATCATCAAAACAGTAAGCCGCAATCTCGTGCGGATCGAGCCGATCAACGGCTTCGCTTCGGACCTGACGTCTTCGATTGTCATACAGACTTCGACTGCCATGGGCATGCCGCTGTCGACAACTCATGTCATCTCCTCGGCCGTACTCGGCACGGGTAGCGCGCTGCGGCCCTACGACGTCAAATTGGGCACGGTCAAACGGATGATCATTACGTGGGTCATCACGATTCCGATCAGCATCGTACTTTCCTATGCGATTTACTGGGCATTATTCAGCTGGGTGTGAAAATTTACGTACAAAAAAGCGCGTTCCGGCAACTTGGCCGGAGCGCGCTTTTTATTTGTACGGACTCAGTCCAAATAATACGCCAAGCTTTGCAGCTCGGCCGTAAAATCGGCGTGATGCACCCGCACTTCGTTCGGCACTTTGATAATGACCGGCGCGAAATTGAGCACCGCCTCGATGCCGGCCGCTACGAAGCTGTTGGCGACGTTTTGCGCTTCCATCGCCGGCACCGTAATGATGCCGATGCGGACGCCGAGGCGGCGAATCGTTTCGGCCAGCTCGCTCATCGGCTGCACCGTCAAGTTGCCCATCGTTTCGCCCCACTTGCCCGGGGAAGCGTCGAATACGGCGACGATCTTCATCTCTTCGCGCAAATAAATGTTGTAGTTGCAAAGTGCCCTGCCGAGATTGCCGGCACCGACGAGAGCGACCGGTATGTGCCGGTCCAGCTTCAAAATTTGCCTGATTTTCTCGATCAGGTAGCCGACGTCGTAGCCGATCCCCTTCTTCCCGAATTCGCCGAAGTAAGCCAAATCTTTGCGGATTTGCGCCGGATTTAAATCGAGCTTCTGGCCGAGCTCTTGCGACGACACGGTCATCACGTTTTTCATCGCCAGGCTGTTCAAATAGCGCAAATAAATCGGCAGCCGCCGGACGACGGCTTCGGATATTTTCTCGGTTTTCACCCCGGCTCCCCCTCCATCTCCAGCCACTGCTGTATGCGCGCCGTCATTTGCTTCGCCGGCATATGCTCGATCTTCGGCCCCGGCAGCGAATACAAGAAATATTTGCCGTAATTGGTCTCGATCACCCGCGTATCGTAGATGATGACCGTCCCCCTGTCCGACGCGCGCCGGACAAGGCGGCCGAAGCCTTGCTTGAAACGGATCACCGCTTGCGGCACCGACAGCTTCATGAACGGATTCTGATTGCTTTTCTTAATAATCTCGCTTTTCGCTTCGGCCAGCGGATGGTTCGGAGGTTGGAACGGAAGCCGGACAATGGCGAGGCAAGTGAGCGCATCGCCCGGAATGTCGACCCCTTCCCAGAACGAGCTTGTGCCAAGCAGTACGCTGGCGCGGCTATCCTGGAACTGGCGCAGCAGCTTGCTGCGGTTGCCGCTATCTACGCCTTGGCCCAGCACCCCGATGTCGTGCGGCTGCAGCCGTTCCTTAAGCGGACCGTGCACCTGCTTCAGCATGCGCGACGAAGTAAACAGCACCAGCATTCGCCCTTTGGTGACAAGCGCCACTTCGTAGAGCGAGTCCAGCAAAGCGGCAACAAACGCTGCCTCGCCCGCCGTGCCGCCCTTGATGCCTGGGAAATCGCGCGGAATGACGACAAGCGCTTGTTTGCGATAATTGAACGGCGACGGCAGCTGTACCGTCTTCAGCTTCTCCGGGCCGTTCTCCGCTTCGAAGGAGGCCGCCAATCCGAGCTGCTCGCGCATGTAATCGAACGACTTGTCAACGGAGAGCGTCGCCGACGTAAGCACGATGCTATCCTTTGTATCGAAAAAGTGCTCCTGCAGCAGCGGGCTGACGTCGTGCGGGACGCTGACGAGCGTCAGCGAGCGGCTTTTCAAGTAAGCCCCCGCTTCCATCCAGTACACGTATTCGGGGTCCGGCATGCGCATGAAAAACCGCAGCGAATCCCGGTAACGAATAAGATCCTTCAACGAGCCGTTCAAGTCGGTGACGAGACTTTGCACCTCGTATTCGTCCTGCAGCTCCTTCAGCTCGCCGACGAGCTTTTCCAGCGGCTTGACGATCTCCGTCACGTTCAAATACAGATTGTCCTCCTGCACGAGCAGCTCGTTCCAAACCGGCGGCAGCGACTCGGGCTTCATCCTGAGCACATATTGCCCGGTTTCCGTCGCCGACGGATCGAGGCTGGCCGCCGACACGATGCCGTACAGCTTTTCGCACAGCACATCCCACTGCTCGCGCGCCTCCATTGCCCGCGTACCAAGCGTCTCGGCCGTCTCCAGCCACGCTCCCGCCCGCTCGTCGCCGTCATGCTGCTGCAGCCGGAACTGCAGCGACGGCAGCTGGCCGCTGCGGGCATCTTTATAAAGCCGCTGCAGCGTTCCGGCAAAGCCGAAATAAGGCGTCTCGACGCCGAGATGCTTGCTGGCCACCTCTTCAAAATGGTGCGCTTCGTCGATGACGAGATGTTTGTAGGCGGGCAGAAGCCGGTTCTCGGCTTTCATATCGGTGAACAGCAGCGAATGATTCGTAATAATCAAGTCGGCGATATTCGCTTCGTGGCGGGCGCGGTGATAGAAGCACTTTTTAAACCACGGGCACGCCCGGTTCAAGCACGAATCGGTATCGCTCGCAACGGAATGCCAAAAGGAGCCGCCGCGCTGCGCCAGGTGAAGCTCCTCCTCGTCGCCGCGGCCCGTTTCGCCGAGCCACACGATCATTTGCGCGGCGGTCAGTACGTCCTCTTTCGTATTGTCGAAATCTTGCGCGTTCATTTTGTGCTCGAACTTGCGCAAGCACAAGTAATGGCTTCGCCCCTTCAGCACCGCCGCCCGGAATTTGGCGGGAAACAGCTCCTGCAGGAGCGGAATGTCGCGGTCTCGCAGCTGCTCCTGCAAGTTGATTGTATGCGTGCTGACGACCACTTTACGATCCTGCTTCAAGCCGAAATAGATCGCTGGAATCAAATAGCCGAGCGACTTGCCGGTTCCGGTGCCGGCTTCGATCATCAGGTGCTTGTCTTGCTGCAGCGCTTCCTCGACTTCGCGGATCATTTCCTCTTGGGCCGCACGGTTTTCGTAAACCTCGAATTTCGTTTGCAACGTTTCCTTGAACTCGGCGTAAAACTGCTCAAAATTGTTGCTGAGCCGCATCACTTCGATTTCGTCGCGAACACTCTCTTCCGTGTCCCAGTTGTCCACAGCGAGCGTAAATTGCCGGAAATAGCGGTCTGCGTCCATATCGATGCCCGTTTGCTGCTCCTTGAACGCAGCAACCTCCTGCAGCAGCCATCCGATGTCGGAGCTCGGGTACGCCTGAAACAAATAGCTTAACCGCTGAACGGTAAGCAGCGGCAGCGACAGCAGCTTGTGTAGGCAGATGAGCCATATTTCCGCGGTCACCTCGGCATCGCTGTCCGCCTGATGAGGCCGCTCGTGCGCGACGCCGAACGCGTCCGCCACCATCGACAGCTGCAGGCTGGCGAGCGACGGAAACAAGAAGCGCAGCGCTTCCAACGTATCGAGCACCCGGCCGCCGAACGGTCGGTAGCCGGTGCGGGCAAGCGCCCGCTGCAGAAAGCCGAAGTCAAAGGCGACGTTATGCGCGACGAGTACCGCGTCAGCCAGCAGCGGCTGCATCTCGGTGATGACTTGATGAAGCGACGGCGCGTCCTTGACCATATCGTCGGTAATGCCCGTCAGCGCTGTAATAGAAGAAGGTATACGAATCCCCGGGTCCACCAAGGAGGTATACCTGTCTGTGATTTGAAAATCGTTTATAATGACGAGCCCGACTTGAATAATTTCATCGGTCTGCCCGCTTCCTGTCGTTTCGAAATCGAGTACCGCGAACTTCATGACTCCATCCTCTCCCCAACTTGCTCCCCTTAGCATACCAAATTTGTTTCCAAAAAGGGAATAGCAAGTTATTCGCGGGGCGTTTCTCCCGAAAGAGGAGGCGGCTGAAGCGAGGTAAGCAGCGGTTCGAGACATTCGGGCGAGCTGTCGAACGCTTTTTTGAAATAGTGGCAGGCGATCTCCACGTTCTGATTTTGCATCTGAATGCAGCCCATCACATTGTACGAAATGGCCTTCATCTTGTTATTTTCGGTGAGCGGCAGCAAAAACTGAAAATGCCGGTAAGCGTCCGCGGTTTCCCCGCTGCGCAAGTACGCCATCGCCAAGTAGACGCGGGCCAGCAAAAAATCGGGCTCGCGCTTCACCAAATCCTCGAATTCGGCAATCGCCTTGTCGTACATGAGCAGCTTGTAATAGCCTTGCCCCCGCGCGAATTGCTCGGTCTGTTTGGGCGGAGGGCCCAGCTGGAGCAAGTTGTCGTGAAGCCATTTGGACGGATCGGCTTGAGGCTTGAGAACGGCTCCCAGCTTCTCCTCGAACAAGAGCCACGATTCGATACATTCGTCGCTCATCGCCTTGAGTACGTGCAATTGCTCGTCAA
Source organism: Gordoniibacillus kamchatkensis (assembly GCF_000829455.1). Classification (GTDB taxonomy): domain Bacteria; phylum Bacillota; class Bacilli; order Paenibacillales; family NBRC-103111; genus Gordoniibacillus; species Gordoniibacillus kamchatkensis. The sequence continues at coordinate 5,038 of NZ_JXAK01000027.1, read as the reverse complement.
GCTCCGCCTTTTGCGTACTTGTCGCCGTCGGATAATGCTTCGCAACGTGATCGAGAACCTCGTTCATCGTGGAGAACAAATGCTTGAACACGGGCATTCCTCCCACAAGTGGCGTATTCGTTCGATGGCTGTGTGGAGATGACGAACCGTCCCGCGAGCGGCTGTCCGAAACATCCGAATCTGCGCTCCTCCGGCGGTATTCGTTGTTCTCATTGTGTGCCCCGCGGCTTTATTTCATGCATGTAAGGATTAAACGGCTTCCGCCGTACTTTGGGGCGTGCGCGTTTACTTGCGTTAAGCTGGCTTCGAGACGCACAGCACGGAGCTCGCCGTTATTGCTTCGGTCTGTCGTTTTCTGACATGAAACCAGCCATAACAGGCTTCCCGCTGGAGCAAAAAAAGGTTCCAGCCGCGCTTACGCCGCGGCTTGGAACCTTCATCTTCACAATATGGTTGCCGGCTCTTCTTCCTTCAGCAGCTGGACCACTTTGTTACCTTCGCCCATAATGGCTACAGTCGGCTTGTGGCGCCGCGCCTCTTCGTCGGTCATCGTTGCGTACGAAACGATGATGACCGTATCGCCGGTCTGGACGAGCCGCGCCGCGGCGCCGTTCAGGCAAATGACGCCGGAGCCGCGCGGGCCGGGAATGATATACGTTTCCAGACGGGCGCCATTGTTGTTGTTGACGATTTGCACCTTTTCGTTCGGCAGCATATCGACGAGCTCCAGCAGATCCTGATCAATCGTAATGCTTCCAATGTAATTCAAGTTTGCTTCCGTCACCGTTGCGCGGTGCAGCTTCGCTTTCATCATCGTGCGGAACATGGAGAATGTCACTTCCTTCGGATTAGCGGATGAATGGCTGGTTGCCGGATAAAATGACGTTATCGATAAGGCGCGTATTGCCGAATTTGACGGCTAAAGCAATGATCAGCTCTGTACCTAGCTCAGGATACCACGTATGGATTTCGCGGAAGCCGGGATACGTCAGCGCCTCGGCATAATCGATGCGGGCCAGCGGCGCAGTTGAGATATGATTGACAAGCAGCGATTTGAGCTCGGAAATCGTGACGGACGATTGGCTAAGCGCGTATTTTTTTGCCTTGGCCAGCGCCTGCGACAGCACGACCGCCTGCGCCCGCTCTTCGGGGGACAAATAAACGTTGCGGGAGCTTTTGGCAAGTCCGTCTTCCTCGCGCTCTGTCTCGCAAGGCACAATCGTGACATTCATATTCAGGTCGTCGACCATTTGCCGAATAACTGCGACTTGCTGCGCATCCTTCATGCCAAAATAAGCGCGGTCCGGTTGGACGATGTGAAACAGCTTGCTCACGACGGTCGCCACGCCGTCGAAATGGCCCGGGCGGGATACGGCGTCGAGCTTCGTCGTCACGTCGCCTGTGACCGTGACGCGGGCGTTGACCGGCTGCGGATACATTTCGCTTACTGTTGGCATAAAGATGAAGTCGACACCGGCCTGCTCGGCGACGGCCACGTCGCGCTCTTTGTCGCGCGGATACCGGTCGAAATCTTCATTCGGACCAAATTGCAGCGGATTGACGAAAATGCTCAGGACGACCGTATCGTTCTCCGTCCGAGCCCGCTCCATCAAGCTGCGGTGCCCTTCGTGCAAATAGCCCATCGTCGGCACGAAGCCGACGGTATGTCCTTGCCCGCGGCGCGCGCCCAGGCGCTTGCGCAGCTCCGCGATCGTTTCGATGATTTCCATTGCGCTTGGTGCTCCTTGGCCGTATAAACTCGTGGCGGGCAGCCGGTCCGTAAAACTGGAAGGTTGCGTCATTATATTTTTACGCCTCCGCCGTACAACGACGTCAACAGCTCGCCGTCGGCCGCAAATGCGTGCTTCGGCAGCGGGAATTTGCGTTCTTTCACATCCTGGACGTATTGGGCGATGCCGCCGCGGATCGTATCCCCGATGTTCGCATACGTCTGAACGAACTTTTTGGCGGGCGCCCCGCTGTCATAACGCAGCAAGTCGTGATAGACCAGAACTTGTCCGTCGCACCCCGCGCCGGAGCCGATGCCGATTGTCGGTACGGCGAGCTGCGACGTGATCCATTCCGCCAGCTCGGCCGTGATCAGCTCTAGCACGATCGCAAATGCCCCCGCTTGCTCAAGCGCCAGAGCGTCCTGGAGCAGCTTTTGCGCTTGTTCGGACGTTTTGCCCTGGATTTTGTAGCCGCCGATCTGGTGTACGGATTGCGGCGTGAGTCCGAGATGACCCATCACCGGAATGCCGGCTTGCGTCAGCGTTCGCACCGTCTGCGCGATCTCGGCCCCGCCTTCCAGCTTCAGCGCGTGAGCGAGCCCTTCCTGCATGAGCCGCGCGGCGTTCCCGAGCGTAGCGTCGATGCTGCCGTGATACGTCAGGAACGGCATATCGGCGACGACGAACGTTGCCTTCGCCCCGCGAGTCACCGCCTTCGTATGATGCAGCATGTCGTCGAGCGTCACGGGGACAGTCGTATCGTACCCGAGTACGACGTTGCCGAGCGAATCGCCGACGAGAATAATGTCGCTCCCCGCTTCCTCCGCCAGCTTCGCCGACGGATAGTCGTAAGCGGTGACCATAGCGATCGGTTGCCCGTCCTGCTTCATCTTGCGCAATTTCGAGACTGTGACCGGTTTTTTCCCTTCCATGACGCATCCCAGCTTCCTGTTCATATTGGGGGTTTCATGCAAAAATGCCCTTCCGGCTCTGGGCCGAAAGGGCAGCGAAGGTCATAAAAACAGAAAAACAGATGACCCTTTCTGTCTCGGTCCTCACGGCTCTGAGCAGAATCCGACAATCTTGCTTAGTACTACGTTATGCAGTTTTGCGAATTATCGACGAGCTTCGAGTGCAGTTCCAGAAGATACCGCCTCGTTAGCTCGATTATAGCAGATAGCAGAACAAAAAGATATACTCAAAACCCTTGATTTGGTGATCGCTGTTCGGTCCCAGGCATCAGCGGGCAGCCGGCGGTGGGACTGCGCTGCGCATCGGAATTGGGGCCTCCGGCATCCGTTAAAGCCGCATTCCTTGATTCCACTGCGGCGAATGATCCGGGATTAAAAAAGTCGTCTCTTAGGCTTCAATTCGCATGTTCCGCTTCGCAAGCCGCCTGCTGCCGCGGCTGATGCCGCTACCTGAGCTCAACTTCGCCGGAGAAAATTTTCGTCATCGTTCCGTCGGCGAGCCGAACGTTCAATCCGCCGCTGTCGTCCAGCGATTCCGCGATCCCTTCCAGTTCTCCCTGGGCTGTACGCACCCGCACCGGACGGTTTAACGAAGCGCTGTTGGCCTCCCAAAGCGAACGTATCGGCCCGAAGCCTTGCTCGTCATACAGCTTGTACAAAGCTTCAAACTCTTCCAGCACAGCTGCAATCAGAACTTCGCGTTCAAAACGGTGCCCGGCTTCGATCGCCAGCGACGTTGCGATGCTCCGCAGCTCCGGCGGGTAATCGTCCGGCAGAAGGTTGACGCCAATGCCCATTCCGGCGACGATGTACCGCAACCGCTCGTCCTCGGCGCTCGATTCGAGCAAAATGCCGCAAATTTTTTTGCCGCCGATGAGCAGATCGTTCGGCCACTTGATGCCGACCGGCACGCGAGCAATGCGCACAATGGCGCGGCACAGCGCCACCGCGGCGAGCAAGGTCAGCTGCGGCGTGAACTGGAGCGGAATGCGCGGCTTCAGGATCAGGCTCATATAGATGCCCGCCCCCGGCGGCGAATGCCATACTCTCCCCATTCGTCCGCGGCCTGCCGTTTGCCTGTCGGCGATCACCAGCGTTCCTTCCTGCGCCCCTTGCGCGACAAGCTCGTGCGCCTTCGTCTGGGTGGAATCGAGCGTGTCGTACACGTGCAGCGTATGCCCGAGCGTTGTTGTCCGCAGCAGCTCCCGAATGCGCTCCGGCCTCAGGCGCTCCGGGACTTGGACGAGTCTGTAGCCGCGTTTCGGAACCGCTTCGAACTCGTAGCCGTCTTCGCGCAGCGCCGCGATGTGCTTCCACACCGCCGTGCGCGATACGTCCAGCCGCCGGCTCAGCTCCTCTCCGGAAACGAACGAGCCGCGGTGTTGTTCCATGATGCGGATAATCTGTTCCTTCAAGCTGGGATTCCTCCCTGTAACGTGCTATGGCATTTGGGGTATTGCTGTAGCTTGTGCTGTTGGTTGTGCTGTTGCTTGTGCTGTTGGTTGTGCTGTTGCTTGCTCTGTTGCTTGTGCTGTTGCTTGTGCTGTAGCTTGTGCTGTTGGTTGTCTAGGACAAAGACAACATAGCGGAACGTATTTCCGTTATCGTCGGCATTTCCCATTATTTCCCGAAATTAGCGGAACAGCAATCCGTTATTTGCTCGCAATAACGTGCCAGAAGCGCCGATTAGCCGACAAACGAGCCAATTAGCGGAACGATGTTCCGTTAATATCTCGCAGCCATCCGCATTTTTGAAAATAACGGAATATCGTTCCGCTATGACTTCGCGGGGGTAGGGGCAAGTGGTGCGCCTGCGGTTGGCTTTGTTTTGTTGTACGATTTATGCGCAATGCACGCCCCTGAGCAGGGGCATAGTAAGAACGGTACCAAGGGCCGGCTGTTGCCGAAAACGCAATTGCAGCGGCTCCTCAATCTAATCGGAGGAGTGCAAGTGTATGTAGCGCAATTCTGGCACGAGAATCTGGCGTTTTCGAAATTTGGCCTGCTCTAGTTGCTGCCAAAGCAAGTAGAGCGCTCCAAAATAACGTTCCCGGAGCTCCAGATGAGCAAAACGCAATTGCAGCAGGGCTAAGCAGCGGTCATCCGATCTCGACTAGCTCCCTTTGTGCGCAGCAGCGCGCAGCCGCTTTGCGGCGGCGAGCAGGGCGCCAGGTTCGTTTGGCGTCTCGCCGAGAGCGACGCGTTCGAGCAGCGCCTGCAGCAGCTCACCGAGCCACGGGCCGCCCCGCTCGCCGAGCGCCGCCAGCACGTCGCTGCCGCTGACGGCGAGCTCGCCGAGGCTCGTCGCCGGCATCGCGGCGAGCCACGCCTCGCCGC